>DATBQU010000440.1:0-12986 GCA_036560665.1 Polyangiaceae bacterium | reverse complement strand
GATCGCGACGAGCGCGGTGAAGCGCCTCGATCTGCTCTTCATGATCGACAACTCCAAGTCGATGGGCGACAAGCAGGACTACCTGGCCAGGGCCATCCCCGACCTGTTGACCCGCCTGGTGACGCCCAACTGCGTCGACCTGGTGGACGCGACGAAGGTGCTCGGCGCATCGCGCGACGGCAGCTGCGACGCAGGGCGCATCGAGTTCCCGCCCGTGCACGACATGCACATCGCGGTGGTGAGCTCGTCGCTCGGCAACATGGGCGGCGACGTGTGCCCGCTGCCCTCCACACCGGCCCCCAACGGAGAGGACGACGACGCGCAGATCCTCAACCGGGCGGGCGTGGCGGACGCGCCGGGCGCCTTCCTCGGGTGGTTCCCGTCGACGTCGGCCAATGCCGGCGCGCCGCCGCCGGCGCAGCCCGTGGGCGATCCGGGGGTGCTGGTGGGCGACTTCCAGAGGATCGTGACCGGCATCGGCGAGGGCGGCTGCGGCATCGAGGCCCAGCTCGAGAGCTGGTACCGCTTCCTGGTGCAGCCCGACCCGTACGCGTCGATCGCGGTGCATAACGGCGGCGCCGTGCTGCAGGGCGTCGACGCCACGGTGCTCAGGCAACGCCATGACTTCCTGCGCTCCGACTCGCTGCTCGCCATCATCGATCTGTCGGACGAGAACGACTCGTCGGTCGACGTGCGCGCCTACGCCGGCACCGAGATCGCGGGCTACCACATGATGGAGCGCGACACGGGGCCGTTCCGCGGCACCAGCGCGTGCGCCGCCAACCCGCAGGACCCCGCCTGCACGAGCTGCGCGGCGAGGTCGGCGTCGGGCGATCCCGCCTGCGTCACCCCGCAGTACGACCCGGTCTCCGACGCGGCGGGGACGCCCAACATTCGCCACGTGCACATGAAGCAGGCCTTCGGGATCGACTTCCAGTATCCGATCGAGCGCTACCTGAGCGGGCTGACCGACCCGGTGGTGCCCGACCGCGACGGCGAGTACCCGCAGGGTGCGCAGACCTACAGGGGGACGGCGAACTGCTCGAACCCGATCTTCTCGCAAGACCTGCCGGACGGCACCAACCTCGACCCCGCCGTCCTCTGCAAGCTGACCCGCGGCCCGCGCACCAAGGACCTCGTGTACTACGCGCACATCGGGGGCGTGCCGGCGGACCTGCTGCACTTCGATCCGGCCAGCCCCCAGGCGAGCCAGCTCACCGGCGCCGACTGGACGAAGATCCTCGGCAAGGACCCGCAGGCCTCGGACTACGGCGGGATCGATCCGCGCATGAACGAGACCTACAAGCAGCGTCCGTACTTCCAGAGCCCCTTCGCGCCCTACTGGGACCTGGCCTTCGCCTGCACGTTCCCGCTCCCCCAGCCGCGCGACTGCACGCAGGCGGCCAACAGCGGGGGGTGCGACTGCGCGACCAGCCCGCCGTCGTCGGTGTCGGGCTGGGAGCTCTGCTCGGCGACGGACGCCACCCGGCAGATCGCGGCGAAGGCGTACCCCACGGTGCGCGAGCTGCTGCTGGCGAAGCTCCTCGGCGACCGCGGTGTCGTCTCGTCGCTCTGTCCGATCCACGTGACCGAGCAGCAGCCCGGGGACCCGCTCTTCGGCTACCGGCCGGCCATGAGCGCCATCATCGAGCGTCTCAAGACGTCGCTGGTGGGCGAGTGCGTGCCGCGCCCGCTGCAGCCCGACCCCACCGGCGCGGTGCGCTGCCTCGTCCTGGCGTCGCTGCCCCAGGCTGGCCTGCCCTGCGACGCCTCGAAGGGCGAGAGCGACGTCGACCCGCTGACGCTTCAGCGCTCCCGCGACAGCCTGGCGGGACAGGACACCGCCGCGCTGCTCGATCCGTCGCAGCACACCGTCTGCCAGCTGGCGCAGCTCTCCGGAGCCGACCTGGTCGGCGCGTCGTGCGTGCAGTCGCCGAAGCCGGGGTGGTGCTACGTCACCGGCGGCGCGGCGGGCAGCTGTCCCCAGGCGCTCACGTTCTCGCCTGGCGGCCAGCCCACCGCGGGGACGCAGACGCTGCTCACGTGCCTCGAGGCGGCGCAGTGAGCCCGGCTACGGGTCGACCACCAGCGTCCCGAAGGCCTCCGGCACGTGGAAGTTCGGCTTCTCCGTCCGCGGGGGGCTCCAGGCCAGGTAGCTTCGCGGGCTGCTCCCCTCCATGCGATAGAGGGCGAGCGGGAGGCGCGCGCCGGGCTTGAGCGCCTGAAGAAGCTCCGGCGCCACCAGCTGCGCCTCGATCGTGGCGCGACGCGCCGCCGGATCCTGCGTCGTCTTGACGGTCACCCCGCTCGACCATGCCGTGCTCGACTTGTGCGTGTCGAGATCGACCTCCACGTCGAGGAAGTGCCCGAACGGCCCGAGCTCCGTCTCGAAGTAGTGGCGCGGGTGCGCGGGGTCCGGCGTGAGGAAGAGCTCGACGCAGTCCTCCTCGTAGAGCTTCGGGCGCGGCACGTCGGTCGGGCGCGCGCGATCGGTGTGGAGCCCCGCTCCCTCGAGCTCCCAGAGGCCGAAGAGGCCCGCGCCGGAGTAGAGGAAGCGCGCGTGGGTCACGATGCCGGTCGCGCTGCCCGCGTAGTCGGTGTCCCACGTCACCGGCGCGGCGCGCGCCCAGGCCGGCTCGTCGCCGCGCCCGTCGACCTCGACGGCGCCGCCGCGCATCGGGCTCGCGTGCGCGACGGGCTTCTCCGCGGCAGGCGCGGGCGCGGGGGCCGGCGCGGTCGGCCCTCCGCCGAGGGCGGCGATCGCGGCGGGCGGGAGCTCGGGGCGCGCGTCGGAGTGGATGGAGAAGCCCGCCATCCCCACGAAGTGAACGGGCCGCGGGGCGTCGAGCAACGTCGCGCCGTCGCCCGTGACCCTGGGCGCGGTCAGGTCGACGCCGAACCGCTTCGCGGCCGTCTCCAGCAGCGGCGACGTCGCGTGACCGCCAAGCTCGCGCGCCAGGTCCGCGTTGTTCCACAGGCCGAGGAGCTGCGCTCCGACGCGATCGACCAGGATGGGGTTCGTACCCCCGACCGCGTAGCGCTCCGCGCTCGGCCACAGCGCCTCGAAGCCGTCGCCCCCCATGGCCGGCGCGCCCTCCGCCAGCACCACGTCCGGCGCCTCGATCTCGAGCACGTCGGCGATGCGCTCGGCGAACGCCTCGATCGCGGCCACGTACGTGGCCCGGTCGGCCTTGCCCTTGCGCTGCGCGTCGAGCCAGGGGTTGAGCTCGCGGTGCATGCGCCACTTGTTGCGGAACGCGGGCGACTTGTCGGACAGCATCACCGTGCCCTGCATGCCCTTGATGCTGAGCGAGAAGACGCCGAAGCGGTGCGCCTTGATCTTCGGCAGCGAGATGAACATCCCGTGCGCCAGCGTGTCGGCGAGGATCTTGGGCACGAGGAGCGTCGGCACGCCCGTCTTCTCCATGCCGCGGATGCCGAGCGGCTTGCCCGGCTGGTCTGCCTGCACGTCGAAGACGCCGTCGTCGTCCATGGCGACCAGCGGCACGTGCTCCTCGCTCGCCATCTGCGCGTAGCCGGTGACGCGAACCAGGTGCTCCCAGTCCTTGTGCGTCGCGCCCCAGCCCTCGGCGATGGTGACGTGGTCGTGCCCGCGCGCCCGGAGGCAGCGCACGACCCCGCGCACGAACTCGGGGTCGGTGGTGCGGCCGCGCGTGCCGTCGTCGCCGCCGGCCTTGGCGGGGTCCTTGAACCAGTCGAAGCCACCGATGTTCGGCTTGAGCAGGATGGGCGTGGCCGCGGCCCTCTTCGGGACGACGGCCTCGCACAGGCGCCGGCCCAGATCGAACGCGGGGTGCGCGTCCTTGCTCTGGAGGACCACCACCGGCGCGGTGTCGGCCGCGAGGCGGGCCCGGCTCCTGGCGCGGAGCGCGTTGCCGTCGACGTCGCCGCTCACCAGGACCGGCGCCTCCGCGTCGCCCGCGCTCGTCGTCGGCGAGGCGTGCGTGGTCACGTCGGCGCTGGCGCTCGGGCCGGCGCCGGCGGTCGCCACGCTCGCCGAGCCGCCGGACACGGGCCCGCCCGACTTGCTGGACGGACAGCCGGCGAGCGCGAGGCACGCGAGGCACGCGAGGCGGAGGACGGGGGAGCGGCGCACGGGGCGACGATCCTAACGCAGCGGCGGGGCCCTCTTCTTCCACAGTCGATAGACCGGCAGGCCCAGCGCGAGCAGCGCCGCCCCCGCCAGCGCCTGCTTCGGCTGTCCCCACAGCGTGCTGCCCACGAACCATGCGCTCAGGCCCACGAAGGCGAGGGGCACGATGGGGTAGCCGGGAACGCGGTATCCCTCGGGGGCTCCCGCCCTGCGGCGCATGACGAACACCGCCGCGCCGGTGAGGCCGAAGAAGATCCAGTCGACGAAGAGCACGTAGCTGATGAGGCTCTCGAACCTCCCCCAGGCGAGCACGAGCACCCCTGCCCACGCCGTCTGCAGCAGGATGGCGCGCACCGGCGTGCGCCAGCGCGGGTGAAGCTCCGCCACGCCCCGGAAGAAGAGGCCGCGCTCGGCCATGGCCCAGTACACGCGCGGCGTGGTCATGGTGAAGATGCCCGCCGTACCGAGCGCGCTGGCGGCGATGGCCGCGGCCACGAGCGCCCCGCCGGCGCGCCCGATGGCCGCCTGCGCCGCGTCGCTGGCCACGTGCGCAGACGAGGTGAGCGTCGTCATCGGCAGCAGGCGCAGATAGGCGACGTTGGCCAGCACGTAGGCGAGCGTCACGATGACGGTGCCGAGGATCATCCCCAGCGGGACGTCGCGCGCCGGGCGCTTCGCCTCGCCCGCCGCGAAGCTGCCGTGCTGCCATCCTCCGTACGACCAGAGGACACCGATCATGGCGGCGCCGAGCGCGGAGCCCGTCGGCGCAGGCCCCGCCCTCCACGAGGTGCCGCCTCCCGCGCCGCCGAACACGAAGGCGAGCACCACGATGACGGCCAGCGCGCCGAGCTTCATCAGCGTCAGCGCGTCGCCCACCAGCGCCGCCGCGCGCACGCCCACCACGTTGATCCCGGCCAGCGCGATCAGCGCCCCGACGGCGAGCAGCGTCCTGCCCGTGGCGTCCATGGGGACGAAGAAGCCGACGTACTCGGCAAAGACGATGGCCAGCGCCGCCATGGCGCCGGTGACCACCACCAGGAAGTACGCCCAGCCGTACAGGAACCCAACCAGATCCCCGTAGGCCTCGCTCAGCCACACGTACTGGCCGCCGGCGCGCGGCATGGTCGCGCCGAGCTCGGCGAAGGTGAGCGCCCCCGCCAGGGTCGCCGCGCCGCCCAGCGCCCACGCGAAGAGCATCCAGGCGGGGGCGGGCACCGCCGACGCGACCTGCGACGGCGTGCGGAAGATCCCCGAGCCAATCGAGGCCCCCGTGGCCACGAGCACGAGGTCGAACAGCGTGAGCCGCCGGGCGAACGTGGCCACGAGCGCCAGTGTGTCAGCGGCGCCCGGTGAGCGATACTGCGGTCGATGCGCGAAGACGTCCCCAGCCGCACCGCCGCCTGGGTCGCCGCCATGCGCGGCATGGCCGCGTTCCTGCCGGAGCGCCTGCGCCTCGCCCCCGATCCCTACGGGTTTCGCTTCGTGGGCCGGATGCGGAGCCTGCACGACGACCCGCGCGCCGAGGCCGGGGCGCGCGCCACCGCGGCGCTGTGGCTGCGAGGGCGGCTGCGCGCGACGGTGCTGCTGATGCAGCTCCGCACGCGCGTCATCGACGACGACGTCGAGGCCTTCGCGTCCGGGGGCGGCAAGCAGCTGGTGCTCCTCGGCGCGGGCTTCGACTGCCGCGCGTGGCGCCTCGGACGCGCCCTCGCCTCGGCGACGGTGTACGAGGTCGACCACCCGGCGACGCAGGCCAGGAAGCGCGCGGTGATGGAAGGCGAGCCCACGCCGGCGCGCGTCGTCTTCGTCCCCTGGAACTTCGAGAGCGAGCCGCTCGACCGGCTGCCCGCCCGCCTGGGGCTCGACGGGCACGACGCCCGCGCTCCGTCGATGACCATCTCCGAGGGCGTGCTGCCCTACCTCTCCGACGACGCGGTCGACGCCACCTTCGCCTGCATCGCGCGCTACTCCGCTCCCGGCTCGCGGGTCTCCTTCACGTACCTCGAGCGCGCCCTGCTCGCCGATCGCTCACGCCACGCCGTCGGTGAGCGCGTCGCCGTGCGCCTGCTCGGCGAGCCGTTCCGGCACGGCTTCGAGCCACAGCGGCTCGCCGGCTGGCTGGAGACGCGGGGCTTTCGCCTCGAGCACGACGAGTCGGGCGCGGAGCTGGCGGCGCGGATGTTCGCGGCCGACGAGGCGGCGGTGCGCCTGATGGCGAACCCCCACCGGGCGCGCCGGCACTTCGCGAGTGCTAGGCTTGCCTGACGATGGGCTCGCGCACCGGTGCGCTGGTCGGGGTGTTCGTGGCGGCGACGGCCGCCGCGTGCGCCGCGCAGGGCACCGGCTCCAACAGCGGCCCTCCGGGCGGCGACGACGCCAGCATCCCTCAGGTGGACGGCAGCGGGCCGTCGCCGGACGCCATCGTCTTCGGCGACGACGCCGGGGACGACGGCACGACGAGCACGGGCGACGACGCCGGGGACGACTCGGGGATCGGCAAGACCTGCCAGGGGCTGCCCGACGGGACGCCGTGCGGCGCCGCGCCGGACATCTGCCACGACGCGCCGGCGTGCGCGGCGGGAGCCTGCGCTACCGCCGCGGCGAAGGCCGATGGCTTCGTCTGCGCCAAGGCGCCCGACGCTTGCCACACCGACGGCACCTGCAAGGCCGGCAGCTGCGGCGCCGCAGCCGCCCGCGCCGACGGATTCAACTGGACCGCCGGCGACGACACCGCGCGCTGCTGCGGCGGCAAGCCGCTCCACACCAACACGGACAGCGACTGCGGCGCCTGCGGCATCCAGTGCAACGGGGGCAACGGCGAGTCGTGCCAGGCGCTGGGCGGGCACTGGTTCTGCCGGGGATGCGTGGCCAGCGCGGCGTGCTGGTCGAAGTGCTGCTCCAACTCGTTCTCCCCGCCCTCGTGCGCCGCCAGCGACTGCGCCGGCAACTGCTCGGCGACCTACTGCCCCCCGGGGACGCACTGCGCGAGCGGAGGCGGGGTCAGCAGCGACTACTGCTCGTATTGACCGGCCCCTACCCGGCCCCCGGACCCCCGCAAGGACGCTGTGCCGCTCCGTGCCGGCCGCGACGCACGGTGCGGGCCGGACGGCGCTGCGCCCCCCCGTTTCTCGCGGTTTCCGCGTGGCCCGCGGCATGCTCATGGCCCTGGGCGTCTGGAGGTGTGCGATGCGCTTGGCTGCAATCTTGGGTGCCTTGGGGCTCGGTCTTCTGTCGGTCGCCGCCACGTCGGGCGACGCGCGCGCGTGCGGGGGCTGCTTCCACGGCCCCACGCAGAGCGGCTCGGTCATCACCGACCACCGCATGATCTTCCGTGTCTCGCCGACGGAGACCACCCTCTACGACGAGATCGAGTACCAGGGAAACCCGGCATCCTTCGCCTGGGTGCTGCCCATCCACGGCACGGTCACCGTCGGCCTGAGCTCGGACATCGTCTTCGCGGCCCTCGAGGCGTCGACCAAGACCACCATCCAGTCGCCCACCCTGCCTGCCTGCCCGTCGTGCTCGTGCGCCGACTTCGGTGGGACGGCCGGGGCGGCGGCCGACGCCGGCGCCAGCCTCGACGCCTCCGACCACGGGGTCTCCGTGACGGGGCAGGCCGTGGTCGGCCCGTACGACACCGTGCAGCTGCACTCCACCGACCCCAACGCGCTCGACGCCTGGCTCACCGCCAACGGCTACTCCATCCCGGCCGACATCCAGCCCATCGTCGCGGCCTACGTGAACGAAGGCTTCGACTTCCTCGCGCTGCGCCTCGCGCCCGGGCAAGGCGTCCAGGCGATGCGCCCCGTCCGCGTGACCGCGGCGGGCGCGGGCCTCTCGCTTCCGCTGCGGATGGTCGCGGCCGGCACGGGCGCCACGGTCGGCATCACCCTCTGGGTCGTGGCCGATGGACGCTACGAGCCGCAGAACTTCAAGCAGTTCACCATCGACCCCTCGGAGCTCACCTGGGACTGGGCGGCCGACATCAGCGACTACACCACGGTGCGCGCCCAGAAGGAGGCCGCGCTGGGCAACGCCGCCTGGCAGATCGAGAGCTCGCTCGAGCTGTCGCCCTACCAGATCGAGAACTCCATCCTGAATCACCAGGCCGACCAGGACTACGACGCCGTCCCCGCCTCGGACGCCGGCGGCGCGGGCCAGACCGCCGACGAAGTGCGGCAGGCGGACCTGTCGACGCTCTTCCCGTCCAGCAACCAGGGCAGCGTGCGCGTGACGCGCATGCGCTCGGACCTCTCCCACGCCGCGCTCGGGACCGATCTCGCGCTGCAGGCGTCGCAGGACCAGAGCGCGATGTCCAACAACTACCGGGTGACCCAGTCGGTGAACGCGCCCCAGTGCCCCGCGGTGCCCAACCCCTGCCCGCCGTGCCAGGGCCCGGGCGGCACGTACGACGGTGGGCCGGCCGGCACCGGCCCCGGTGGCGTGAAGGTCTCGGGCGCATCGCCCGGGCAGGAGTCGTTCGGGTGCGCGGCGGCGGCCTCCTCCGAGGACAGCCGCGGCGCGGGCACCGAGCTGGCGGTGGCGGGGATCGCCCTGGTGACGTTCGTCGGAATGCGCCGGCGCCGTTCGCGGAAGTGATTGCGGGAGTGAGCCTGTCGAGTCTCGAAGCCGGAGGTCCGTGATGCGAATGAGCGTGCTGCTGGGTGCCCTGGGAGTCGCTGCCTTCTCGCTGGCGGCCACCGCCGACGACGCGCGCGCGTGCGGTGGTTGCTTCCACGGCTCGACGCAGAGCGGCTCGGTCATCACCGACCACCGGATGATCTTCCGGGTCTCCCAGCAGCAGACGACGCTCTACGACGAGATCGAGTACCAGGGCAATCCGGCCTCCTTCGCGTGGGTGCTGCCCATCCACGGCCAGGTCGCCGTCGGCCTGAGCTCGGACATCGTGTTCGCGTCGCTCGAGGCGGCCACGCAGACGACGATCGAGTCGCCGTTCCTGCCGTCCTGCCCCTCGTGCAGCTGCGGGAACGGCTTCGGGGGGGGCGGCTCCAGCGGCTCCTCCAGCGGGGGCGGGACCCCGGCGCCGGTCAACGTGATCAGCCAGTCCACGGTCGGCCCCTACGACACCGTCCAGCTCCAGTCGACCGATCCCAACGCGCTCGACGCCTGGCTCGCCGCGAACGGGTTCGTCATCCCCGCGGACGTGCAGCCCGTCATCGCCGCCTACGTGAACGAGGGCTTCGACTTCCTCGCGCTGCGGCTCGCCCCGGGCCAGGGCGTCCAGGCCATGCGCCCCGTCAGCGTGACCGCCACCGGCGCCGGGCTGTCGCTGCCGCTGCGCATGGTCTCGGCCGGCACGGGCGCCACCGTCGGCATCACCCTGTGGGTCGTCGCCGACGGCCGCTACGCCCCCCAGAACTTCAACTCCTTCACCATCGCGGGCTCGGAGCTCACCTGGGACTGGGCGGCCAACGACAGCGACTACACCACCATCCGCGCCCAGAAGGAGGCGGCCCTCGGCAACGCCGCCTGGCAGATCGAGAGCTCGCTCGATCTGTCCCCCTACCAGATCGAGAACGCCGTGCTCGCCGACCCCGCGGACCAGGACTACCTGCCCATCCCGGCGCCGGACGCCGGCGCGGACGCGGGCGCCGCCCAGACCGCCGACCAGGTCCGTCAGGCCGACCTGGGGACGCTGTTCCCCGGCAGCCAGGCCTCCGTGCGCATCACGCGCATGCGCGCCGATCTGTCCCGCGCCGCGCTGGCCACCGATCTCGTCCTCGCCGCGTCGTCCGACCAGAGCCCGATGTCGAACCAGTACCAGGTGACCAAGTCCGTCAACGCGCCGCAGTGCCCGCCCGTCCCCAACCCCTGCCCGCCCTGCGGCGGAAGCAGCAGCGGCGGGAGCAGCGGGAGCAGCAGCGGCTTCGTGGGCGGCACCGGCCCCGGCGGCGTCACCAGCAAGCCGGCGTCGCCCGGCTCGGAGTCGTTCAGCTGCGCCGCCACGTCGGCCGAGTCGAGCGGCGTCCCCTGGACCGAGCTCGGACTGGCGGGGCTGCTCGGCTTCGCGCTCGTCCGCTCCCGCCTGCGCCGCAAGCCGTAGGGGGGCAGTGCGAGGTCGCCTCCACGTGCGGCTGCACCAGCGGGGCGTGCACGACCTGCGGCACGACGGGCGCGGCGTGGTGCCCGAACGAGGAGTGCGGCGTCGGGCAGGGGCAGTGCGTGTCGGGGACGTGCCAGCAGAGGCAGGGGCCGTGACGGGCGAGGGCGTGGGCGTGGGCGTGCGCGTGGGCGTGCGCGCGGGCGTGGGCGTGCGCGCGGGCGTGGGCGAGGGCGTGGGCGTGGGCGTGGGCGTGGGCGCGGGCGTGCGCGTGGGCGTGCGCGCGGCCTAGCGCAACGGGAGCCACTCCCTTCGGATGCCCGTTCGGGGCGCTACTGCCACGTGATGGTCGAGAACTGGAGCGTCCACGATGCGTCGTTCCAGACAACGCCGAAGCCCGTCGCGGTGGGGGCAATCGCCACAGAGGGCACGAAGGTGTCGTCGTGGTCACCGAGCGTGACCGGCGTCGAGCCAGGCGCCCAGCCCTGCGCGACGATGGACGACCTCCTCGGCGGATCGGCGAGCGGGCTCCGCGCGACGTTGATCACGCGGCCGCAGCCGTCTGCGCTCTGCGCTATCGACTCGGGAGGTAGCGACCAGACGGGGGAGAACGAGCCGTCGAGCGTGCTTGCGTACATCCACATGGCGCCCTGCGCATCCGCGGCGGTGAAGAGCAGTCGATCCCCCGCGACGATCAGGGAGGGCGGAAAACGGCCTTCCGTCGCCGTGAAGGTCGAGGTCGAAGGCGCTTCGCCGGCCCATCCCAGATCGCTGAGCGTCACGGTGTCGCCCGGCTCGATCGTCTCGGTGAGCAGGACCGTGCGTCCTCCGAGGAGCGCGAGCGCTCCGAACGGGCCGGTGCCGAAGTAGGGGTCGAACACGCTGTGAGGCACGACGACGGATTCGTGCACCACGGTCCCATCGTCCCCCACCAGCGTGGCATGCACTTCCGGCAGCGGGTCGCGATTCCTCCACGTCAACGCGAGACCACCGCCTGTCGAGACGACGGAGAGCACGTCGGCGTTTCCCGGGCGGGCGGCGACGGCGACCGTGGTGGCAGGGCCGATGGCGGCGCCGTCGGTGTCGAAGTGCTGCACGCTCAGGCCGGACGAGGGGTCCGGTGCAACAACGACGAAGTTGCTGCCGTCGAACGCGGGGACACTGCCCGGCAGGACCGCGAAGGGCTCCGACCCGTTCACGCCGGAGCCCACGGTCACGAGGATCGCGACGGTCGCTCGGCTTGCATCGTTCGTCGTCCCGACCACGAAGAACCTGTCTCCGGCCGCGGTCGCCGCGATCGACGGGGGAGCCGTCAGCGTGATGTCAGGCGCGCCCAGCGACAACGGCGCGGATGCCACGAGGGTCGACCGCTGGCACTCTGGAACCGGGCGGGGCGGCTCGGCCTGCTTCCCGCCGCAGGCCCCCAGCGGGAGCACCGCCAACGCGAGGCACGCGGACCCCAGCGACCGACGCATGCGGGCATCTTGGAAGCGCGACTTCGTGGGCGCAAACCGCGGGCGCGGGCGCGGGCGCGGAACGGTTACCCGCGGAAGGTGTAACCATGCAAATCTTCCCGCACTTTCATTCTCCAGGACCCCGCCCGTTCCGTTCGCACGACCACCCGTGCCTTCAGGCTCGACCGCGCGTTCCCTTCGCTCGACCACGCCTGCTCCACGTTCGACCACGCGTTCCCTTCGCTCGACCACCCCCGCTCCAGACTCGTTCACGCGTTCGGTCCGCGGTAGCGGCCTCCCTCCTCGCTTGGGGACACGCCCCCAACGCAGTAGCGGCCTCCCTCCTCGCTTGGGGACGCGCCCCCGACGCAGTAGCGACCTCCCCCTTCGCTTGGGGACGCGCCCCCAACGCAGTAGCGGCCTCCCTCTTCGCTCGGGGACGCGCCCCCAACGCAGTAGCGGCCTCCCCCTTCGCTCGGGGACGCGCCCCCGACGCAGTAGCGGCCTCCCCCTTCGCTTGGGGACACGCCCCCTTCGCGGAGGCGCGCATCCCATTTCACCAAAGATCACGCCGAAACGCGCACGAGCGTCCCGATCACGCGATTCATCGTGGCCACGAGCGCCTGGGGCATCGCATCGACGTACCCGAACGCCTCTCCTGTCTGAAGGCACGACAGCGTCTCCCGCGCCGACCCCAGCGCCGTGCGGTATCTCGCCGTCCGCACCTTCCCGAACGACCCGCTCCCCTCGGCGATGTGTTGAGCGTGACGCTTGCGGCCCGCCTCAGCTGCCTCCCCAGGTCCACGTCCCGCGCCTCGATCGCCCCCACCATCGGCCGCATCATCCGGATCGCCTCCAGCATGACATCGTGAATCTTCAGCATCGGAGCCTCCTTGCCCACGCACCCCGCGCGAGGCGTCCCCTCGCCCCGTCGCGCGGAGTGCGAGTCAAGGAGTGCGAGCGCAGCGAGCAACCGCCGCGCAGCGGCGGCGCGCAGCGTCCTTGACGCGCACGAGCACGACGGGAAAATCGCCACCCGAGCGGCGAAGACCGTCGGTTCGACGCGCGCCCGCGCCCGCGCCCACGCCCACGCCCACGCCCGCGCCCGCGCCCACGCCCACGCCCACGCCCGCGCCCGCGCCCGCGCCCGCGCCCGCGCCGGCGCCCGCGCCCACGCCCACGCCCGCGCCCGCGCCCGCGCCCGCGCCCACGCCCACGCCCGCGCCCGCGCCCATCGACCGCACCGCGATCGAGTCGAGCGACCCGCAGCAGCGGAGCGCCCGGAAGCTGGCCCGGCTGATCGTCTCCGAGATCAAGCTCTACAACGAGAAGCTCGTCGCGGAGGGCCTCGCGGCGG
>DATBQU010000439.1:0-6972 GCA_036560665.1 Polyangiaceae bacterium | reverse complement strand
AGGTCGAGCTGCTGCTGCGCGAGCTTGTCGTAGTAGACGCTGACGTCCTTGGTGGAGTCGAGGAAGGACTCCACCTTGGCGCGCATGGGATCGTACTGCGCGAGAACGCTCTGATAGAGCTGAAGGGCGCGATCGAAGGCTCCCGCGCGCAGGAGAAGGTCGGCCCGGAGCAGCGTGCCGTCGCCGATGTACTGGCTGTTCGGGTCGCTGATCATCAGGACCTCGAGCGCCCGTTCGGCGCGCTGCACGTCGCCGAGGCGCACGTACACCCACGCCAGCTCGTAGAGCATCGTGTCGAACTCGGGGCTGTCCCGGCCGACCTTCGCGTACGCCTCGCTGGCCTGCTGGTACTGCTCCATCTCGTAGAAGAGGCGGCCGACGGCCATCCAGGCGAGATCGATGACGTGCCGGTGCTCGGGAGTGTCCGGCGGAAGATCGGCGACCGCGCGGAAGGCCTCGATGGCCTGCTTGTAGTTGGCGCTCGACGTCCCCTTCTTCGTCGGATCGGCCGAGGCGCCCGCCGCCGCGCGCGCGATCTTCAGCGCCACCAGGCCCTGGAAGTATCGGGCCTGGTGCGTGTACGCGGTGCCGTTCGCCACCTGCGAGAAGGCCTGCGTCGCGTCGTTCCACGAGCTCTGATGGAAGTAGGCCTTGCCCTTCGCGTAGAGGAGGCCCGCGTCGATCTGGGCGGGAGGTACCTGGTTGAACTTGTCGAAGATGGCGGCCAGGCTCTCCGGCGGGTCGTTCAATCGCAGGGCGACGTCGACCAGGCGGGCGAGGGCCTTCCCGAAGTACGCCTGAAAGCGAGGCTCGTTGCCGCGATCGACCACGGCCTTGTAGTCGCGTCGGGCCGCCAGGTAGTCGTGGGCCGCGTAGTACGTCTCCCCGCGCAGCCACAGCGCATCCGGGTAGCTCGGGGTGTTCGGGAACTCCTCGAGGATCTCGCTGAGCACGACGATCGCCCGTCCGTAGTCGTTCATGCGGAAGAGAAGCTCGCCGTTGGCGAGCCTCTGCTCGGGAGACTGCTGCTGGCTCTTCGCCCGCTCGACCACGGACTGCACGCCGGCCATCTGGCGACTCACGAACGTGAGCTCGTTCTGCGCAGACGTCACCGAGTCGTCGGCGCGCGCGTCGCGGGCGATCGCCCATGCGATCGCGACGCAGGACGCGGCTACACCGAGCCGCCGGAGTCTCACTTCTTGCCTCCCCCGATCGACAGGCTGCCGGACACCGATGCGGGAGAACCAGGCGTGGAGTTCGGTGCCGCGGCGATGGCGCCTCCCGCCAGGGGCTGGATCTTCTCCTGCCACTCGATGGTCGGACGCTGCTCGAGCGGCGTGGTGACGCCGCCCTTCTCGAACGAGGTGGCGGTGACGGTGATGGTCTTGCCCTCGACGGCGGTGAACGCGTGGCTCGACTTGACCTCGAACTTGTAGCCGCGCAGGTAGGAGAAGACCCCGTACCCGTTCCCCTGGAAGGTCAGGGCCACCTGGATGGTGTGGTCGCCGGGCGGAACCGACCCGCTGTAGATCGGGATGTCCTTCTGATCGGCCAGGGCCCCGCTGTCGTCCTGCCGGTTGTACTGGACCTGGCCATCGATGACGAAGAGCGCGCGCGTCATCAGGAAGGCGCTCGACATCTCGTTCTTGAACTCGACCTCGGCGCGGGATCCCGCGGCGCCCCCGCTGATGATGGTGTCGCTCAGCAGGGCAAGGCGGGTGTGACTGCGCCGGATCTGGTCCTTCAGCTCGTCCACCCGCTGCTCGAGGTCCCGGAGGCGGACGGCGTAGGTGGCGCCGCTCATGGCGCCCGGCTCGCCCGGCTTCCCGGTCATGTCGACGCTCACCGCGGGCGCGGGCGCCGCGCCCGAGGAGCCCGAGGCAACGGGCGCAGCGTTCGCGGATGCGGCGGGAGGCGCCGAGGACGCCACCGGGGCAGCCGCCGCGGATGAGGTGCCCGGGGCCGCGGCCCCCTTGGGCTTCGGCTGCGCGTCCGCGACGAGCGAGTACACAGCCAGCGGAAGCACCAAGGCAAGAACCATCGTGAGTCGACGTCGCATGGCGAAATCCCTCTTCTGTGAGCAGTACCCGGGGGGCGCCGGAAGGCGTCAGGGGCGGCCGTACCCTTACGTCGTACGTCGTGGACCCGGCAAGGACGGCGCCATGAGTGTATGTTCGTGACTGCTGGGTTGGCAACTGCGCCCGCCAGGGGAAAAGACACCGCCTTTTCGCGGAGCTAGCTCAGCACCGACGTTTCTTTCTGCTGCGGCTCAAGTGCTCCGTTCGGGGCTTGCCGCCCCCGCACCGAGCCGGCCCACTGGAAATCGCCCGAAGGGATGAGCGAAGATCGTTCTCCAGGCTCGCGCGTCCGATCCACCCAAGGATTTCGGAGAACACCCATGGCCCCCGCGCGTTGCCCGGTTCTTGTCACTGCGACCACGGCCACCGCGCCGAGACGACTTGGGAGACCGGGTGTCATCCTCACGTACCGAAGCGACCGACGAAGCGCTCATGATCCGGTTCCAGAGCGGGGACCGGTCGGCGTTCACGTTTCTGGTGCGCAAGCACCAGGGGCCGCTGTTCAATTTCGCGCTGCGGCATCTGCGCAGCGCACCGGCGGCAGAGGAGGTCGTGCAAGATGCCTTCGTGCGGGTGGTGCAGAACGCCGCCGACTTCAAGCACGAGGCGCGCTTCTCCACCTGGCTCTACACCATCGCCCGCAACCTCTGCATCGATCAGATGCGGAAGCGCGCCCTCCGGCGGCATCCCTCGCTCGACGAGCCGAAGCGGGCGGAGGAGGGTGACGGCCCGACGCTCGGAGAGCAGACGGCAGACAGCCGCGCCAACGTGGAGCGCGCGGCGGTCTCGGTCGAGATCCGCGAGCGGGTCCTCGAGGCGGTCGACCAGCTACCCGACGAGCAACGCGAGGTGTTCCTGATGAGGGAAGTGTCGAATTTGCCGTTCAAGGAGATCGCCGAGATCGTCGGCGTCCCCGAGAACACCGTGAAGAGTCGGATGAGGTACGCGCTCGAGCGCCTGCAGGCGGCGCTGAGCGAGTTCGAGGAGTATGCACGCGCCCTGCGCTAGCCAGAGAACCAGATGGACTGCGAGAAGTTCGAAACCGCGATGATGGATGAGCTTTACGGCGAGCTCGACGAGCTGACGAGCGCCGCCGCCAAGCGACACGTCGCGGGCTGCGCGCGGTGCGCGGCGCTGATCGGAGGGCTGAGGGCCACGCGACGCGTGGCCACCGTGCCGCTGGTGGAGGTACCGGACGGCCTCGAGGAGCGCATTCTCGACGCCGCGCGCGCGGCGCAGAAGGTGGTCCCCCTGCGCCGGCGCGTCGCGCGCGCCATCTCGCTGGCCGGAAGCTGGGCGATGCGCCCGCAGACCGCGATGGCCGCCGTGTTCCTGGTCATGATCGGCACCAGCGTCCTGCTCTTGCGCGGCAAGTCGGCGCGCGCCCCGGTCAGCGCCGAGGTGACCGTCACCGAGAAGGGCGCGCCCGCGTTCGAGCCGACCGCCGGCGCTTCTGCGTCCCCGCTAAGCACCCTCGATCAACCGACCGCGCCGCCGATGGCCTCGGCGCTGGCCGCGGCGCACGGGAACGAGCCGAAACCCGCGGCGACCGCCACCATCCCCATCGCGCCTGACGTCCCCGGGGAGGACCTGCGCGCCAAGGGGCTGGCCAAGGCCCAGGCCGCGCCGAAGGACGACGACGCGTTGAACGGGATCGCGAACGCCTCGACCCCGGCCGGCGCCCCGCCGCAGACGCTTCCGCCTGCACCTCCGGGCGTCATGGGTGGCGGCGGCCAGGCGGGGCCCGGCCGCGCCTACGCCACGCCTCCGCCGCCGGCCGTCGCGCAGGCCGAGAAGAAGTCGCCGGACACGCCCTTCGACACCGCGCTCCAGTCGTACCGAGCGGGGCGCTTCGACGACGCGACGCGCGCGTTCGACGCGCTCGGCGACGTCAACGCGGCTCTGTGGGCGGCGCGGGCGGTGCGTGAGGACAAGGGCTGTCGCAACGCGGTCGCGCGCTTCGACAAGGTGGCGCAGCGCGGCGCCGGATCTCCTCCAGGGTGGGACGCTCTGCTCGAAGGCGCCCTCTGCTACCGGGCGATCGGCGACTTCAGCAACGCGCGCGTACGCCTCAACGCCCTCCTCGGCGTCGATTCGCACAAGGATCGCGCCCGGGCCGAGCTCGATCGGCTCAACCAGCTCCAGCAGGCGCAGGGAAGCTCGGCGCCCCCGTCGGGAGCGGCCCGGCCCTCGCCGAGGAAGGCCGCCGCGCCGCAGGCTACCCAGGCGCCCAGCCAGGCGCCGCCCGCGACAGACTCCGCGTATTGACGAATACTGCAGGGGCGAGCCGATGAAGGATCGAGACGCCATCGTCGCCGACTGGTCCGCCAAGGACCGCGCCCGCGCCGTCCTGCCCGCGGACCGCGAGATCGTGGATGCGTCGGCGTCCATCCGCGCGCTGATCGTCGACCTCATCCTCTCGGGAGGCCCCGAGGACGAGCTCTACGACGCGTGCGCCGTGCTCGGCCGCCTCATCGCCCAGCGCCGCGGCTCCCCGACCCTCGCGTCCGCCACGCTCGACCACGTATCCGACGCGCTCGACGCGCGCCAGGCGCCGTGGCTGGAGGCGTGCCGCGCTGCCGCCGCGGAGGGGTTCGCCGCGACCGTGATCGAGGACGCCCGGGGCGAGGCGATGCGAACGTGGGACTACCCCAGCTGCACGGTGCCGCTCGGCCAGGCGGGGCTCGCCATCGCGGCGGGGCACCCGTCCGACGACGACGAGATCCTCGCCGCCTGGGCGGGCCGGGTGGCGAAGGCCGCCGCGCTGGCCGGCGTGCGACGGGCGGTCCTCTCCGGCGGCGAGCGCGCGTGCGCGGCGCTGGTCGACGCCTTGACCCTGGTGGGGATCGAGGTCCAGACGGCCCCGAAGCTGCGCTCGACCTAGAGACCGGCTTCGGCCGCCGCGGGCTCTGGTAGAGTCCGGGGTCGATGCGCGCCTCGTTCGTGCCGGTCGCGGTGGCGCTCGTCATCGCGGGCGGCGCGTGCGAGGCCCGCGACGCGGCCCTCCCCCTGACCATCGGACCGGTGCTCCTCGTCCCTCGCGGGCTGCTGCAGTCGGTCGCCCGCGTGACGGTGCGCGAGTACTTCGCGGGACCCGCCGCATGCGACGCGCCGAGCGGCGCCGTCACCGGTGCCGGCTCGCCCGATGCGACGACCACGCTGTCGCAGACCGGTTGCACCGGCGGCGCCGTCTGGTGCGGCTCGCTGCAGGTGGCGACGTCGGACGCCGAGCGCGTCTTCGGCGCAGAGGCCGACGACGGCAACGGCGCGGCGATCGCGGTCGGGTGCGCCCAGCTGGTGGTCGACCAGCAGACGCAACCCGTCGCCATCACCATGAAGCGCGTCGTACCGGCCGCCGTCTGCGGCGACGGCGTGCTGCAGCCCACCGAGCAGTGCGAGCCCCCCGGCGGCCCGAAGGACATGGTCTGCGACGCCGCCTGCCACACCCGCGAGGAGCTCCTCTCGTCGGTCGACTCCACCCTGGGCGTCCCCGCCCCCGGCAAGGCCAACCCCGGCGATCGCAGCGCCCCCGCGATGGTGTGGCCGGGCGGCGCCGCGCCCGCCGGGCGCTTCGTCGCCTTCTGGACCGACAAGACCGACCCGCCGGACACGCACGTGGCGCTGCGGGTCCTCGGCGACGACCTCGGCGCCCTGCCTCCGAACGCGGCGCCGGCGCTCGCGGCGGGCAGCGTGTGGCTGACGAGCTCGAGCCAGTTTCCTTCGCTGCCCGACCCCAACAACCAGCAGCTCCCGGCGGTCGCCTTCGCCGCCGACGCCCGCCGCACCTTCGTCGCCTTCTCCGACGACTCGGGCGGCTCGTTCGACATCGCGATGCGCACGCTCGACGCCAACTACTCGGCGGAGCAGGCGGCGCCGATCGGCGTCAACGGCGCGGGCGGCGCAGGCGAGCCCGGCGTCCAGACCCACCCTTCCATCGCCCTGGGGACGAACGACGTCGCTTACGTGGTGTGGCAGAGCGCGCCGCAGGTGGGCCCCGGGCAGATCGTCGGGCGCACCTTCGATCGGACGCGGACCCCGCCCTATGGAACGCAGGTCGTCCTCAGCAGCGGCTCCAGCAACCAGGCGCCGGTGGTCGCCGCGCTCTCCACCGGGTGGGTCGTGGCATGGCAGAGCGGCTCGGACGTCGTGATGCGCGCCGTCGCACCCGGCGGGCAGCCCTCGGGTGCCTCGAGCGTCGTCAGCGCCGGTCACCATGGTGTGCAGGACCATCCCGCCATCGCCGCCGTCGGCGGGGGCGACGATCGCATGGCGATCGCCTGGGCGGACCACGGGCAGAACGGGGCCGACATCGTGGTGCAGCGCTTCGACGCCACGGGGGCGCCGGTCGGCGACTCGTCCACGCCCGTCAACGACCTCGTGGCCGACGGCGATCAGGTCACACCCGCCCTCGCGGCCAGCGCGAACGGCGGCTTCTTCGCCGTGGCTTGGCTGGACACGCCGTCCGGACACGTGCGGGCGCGCCTGCTCGACGCGTCCTCGGGGTTCGACTTCAACGACGTCACCGGGCAGGACGACGAGTTCCAGGTCAGCCTGGTCGACGGTCACACGCGCGGCAACCCTGTCGCCGCCGTCGGAGGGTCGGGGCCCTTCGTCGCCATCGCCTGGGAGGACCAGACGCCCGGCGCTCCGGGCATCTACGGGCGGCGCTTTCCCCTGCCCCCCTAGGCTGCGTCGCGGTCTGCCTCGCCGCCGGTCACGCCGGCTCGCGCACGTAGGCGATGGTGCGGACGACCTCGACGAGGCGCTCGCGATCGTCCGGGCGCAGGTTGACGAAGCGCACGCCCATGCCCGGGTTGGGGTTGTCCCCGTTGGGGCGCACCGGGTTGATCCAGGCCACCTCCCCTTCCAGCTTGAACGGCTCGTAGCCCGGAGG
>DATBQU010000438.1:0-7011 GCA_036560665.1 Polyangiaceae bacterium | reverse complement strand
GACCGCGTGACGGGGTCGACCACGGCATCCGGTGAAGTCGCTAGCTCGCGCATGGCACGGAGTAGAGTAGGGTCCCCAGCCGATGCGCCGCACCCCATTCTTGCTCCTCCTCGCCGCCTGCTCGCGATCGCCCTCCGAGCCGACCGCGGAGCCGACGGCGCCCTCGACCGCGCCCGCGTCCTCGACCGCGCCCGTCCTGCCGCCCTTGCCCGCGCCCGTGCCCGCGCCCGCCCCCGCGCTGGCGCTCCACTGGGACGATCCCCCGCGCTGGCAGCGCCGGCCGCCGTCCACGTCGATGCGCGCCGCCGAGTACGTGATTCCTCACGCCAAGAGCGACGCCGAGAACGGCGAGTGCCTCGTCATCACCTTCGGGCCGGGGCAGGGCGGAACGGTGGACGAGAACGTCGATCGCTGGGTGAGGCAACTCGGCGCGCCGGCGTCCACGCCCGTTCGCACGACCCGCACGGTGGGCGGCATGGCCGTCACCCGGGTGGAGCTCACCGGAACGTACACCCCGATGAGCATGCCGGGCGGACCGCCCGCTGCGTCGCCGCATCCCGGCTGGCGCCTCTCCGGTGCCATCGTCCAGGCGCCGAGCGGCCTCTGGTTCTTCAAGATGACGGGGCCCGACGCCACCATCAAGGCCGCCGACCCGGAGCTCGACGCTCTGGTCGACAGCGTCCATCCCCGCTGAGGTCGCCCGCGGTTCAGCGCGGCGCGGCGTTCACCGTCTGCTGCTGCTGCTGGTCGGTCTGCATGATGGTCCCGGCCGCGCCGGCGGCCGGGGTCGCGGCGTCCGCCGGGGTGACGGGCTTGGCCCCCGGGACGTGGCAGATGCAGGCGTCGCTGTACTCGCCCATCGCCACCATGCCCACGAACTCCTCGTTCCAGGCTGCGCACTTCCTCTCGCAGCCCGCCGGCCCCCCCACCACGTGCGCCTCTCCCGAGAACTGCGTCGTGCACCCGGAGAGCGCGAGGAGCACGGGCGCGACGAGCCAGGAAATCGTTCGCATGCCGACGTCCTATCATAGAAGGGGCGAGACGAGCCTCGACGCGCCTTCCTTCAGGCGCACCACCGCCCCACGGCTCCGCCACGCCTCGACGTCGATGCGCCGGCACCGGGCCAGATCGTCGTCGAACGTCTCGCACAGCCGCGTCGCCGTCGTCGCGTCGTGGATGAGCGCGTGGACCTCGAAGTTGAGGCGGAAGCTCCGCAGGTCCATGTTGGCGCTGCCCACCAGCGCCACCTGCCGGTCGGCCACCATCGTCTTGGCGTGGACGATCCCCGGCTGGTACTCGTGCAGCTCGACCCCCGCCTCGAGCAGCTGCGCATAGAAGCTGCGCCCGGCGTGCCACGTCACGGCGTGGTTCGACCTCGCCGGCAGGATGAGCTCGAGGTCGACGCCCCGCATCGCCGCCAGCTCCATCGCCACCATCAGCGACTCCGTCGGCACGAAGTAGGGCGTGGTGACGCGCACCTCGCGCTGGGCGCCCACGATGGCCCCGAAGAACATGCGGTGGATCGCCTCGTTGCGCGTGTCCGGGCCGCTGGGGACGATGGCGATGGTGGCGTTCCCCCGCGCGGGCGGGTCCCGGGCGAAGTACTCCTTGGGCTCGATCGGCTCGCCGGTGGCGAACGCCCAGTCCTGGAAGAAGACGCGCTGCAGCTCGGCCGCCGCCGGACCCGCGATGCGCAGGTGCACGTCGCGCCAGCTGCCCAGGCCCTTCATCTGGCCCTTGTACTCGTCGCCGACGTTGTATCCCCCGGTGAAGGCGATCTCGCCGTCGACCACCACGATCTTGCGGTGGTTGCGCAGGTTCACCGGCTGGAGGAGCACGCTGCGCATGGGCAGGAAGTCCGCCACCCGCACGCCCGCCTCCCGCAAGGGGCGGCGCCACCTGCGCCCGAG
This sequence comes from Polyangiaceae bacterium, assembly GCA_036560665.1. Classification (GTDB taxonomy): domain Bacteria; phylum Myxococcota_A; class Polyangia; order Polyangiales; family Polyangiaceae; genus Palsa-1150. The sequence goes on along the minus strand of DATBQU010000438.1, from coordinate 5,101 downwards.
CGCGAAGCAGCCGAAGCCGTCCAGGAGCAGGCGCACCGTCACCCCGCGCTTCGCCGCCGCGACCAGCCTGTCGCGGAACCACGCTCCCGTCGCGTCGTTGCGGATCAGGTAGTACTGCGCGTGCACGTGGTGCGCCGCGGCGTCGATGGCGGCGCCGATCGCGTCGTAGGTCGCCTGGCCGTCGACCAGGACGTCCACCAGGTTGCCGCCGGTGGGGCGCTGGTGGGTGAGGCGGGCGCCGACGCGGAAGAGCGCGCGCTCGAGGTCGCTCTGCACCGGGATCTGCGCGAGGGGGTCGGGGTCCACCTGCTCCTCGCGCGAGGCGGACACCTGCGCCCTCACCGCGGCGTCGAGCTCGAGCTTGCGCCTGGCCGACCAGCGCACCCGGTCGCGGCCGAAGAGAAGGAACAGGATCGAGCCCACCGCGGGCAGGAAGACCAGCGCCAGGATCCAGGCGATGGTGGAGCTCGGCTCCTTGCGGCGGACGAGCACCAGCGGGATGAGCAGCAGCGCGACCGCCCAGAAGAAGACCCCCGCGGCGCGGGCGAACACCGGCAGGATCCGGCCGAGCTCCACCAGGGTCATCGGCGGCCAGCATAGGCCGATGCCGTCCACCGCGGCGCTGCTAGCTTGTCGGCGCATGGCGTTCCGTTTCCCCGTCCGCGTCGAGCGCGCCGTCGCGCGTGGCCTCCTCTCGCTGCCCCCCGCCGTCCTGCGGCGCATCGTCGGTCCGCCGGTGCGATCGCCCGACGGGCTGACGCTCGATCTCCAGCTCCAGGCGCTGGTCTGGCTCATGGGGCGCTTCCACGTCGGCGCCCTCCACGAGGGCGGCGTCGACTTCGCGCGACGCGCGATGGACCGCTCCGCGCCCACCCTCGACTTCCTGCCCCCTCCGGACGTCGCCGCCTACGATCGCACGGTGGCGGGCGGCGCAGGCCCCCGCGGCGCGCGCGTCTACACGCCGGAGAGCGCGCGCGACGGCGCGGCGCCGGGGCTCGTCTTCTTCCACGGCGGCGGCTGGACCATCGGCTCCATCGCGTCCCACGACCGCGTCTGCCGCGCGCTCGCCAGCAAGGCGGGCGTGGTGGTCGTGTCCGTGGACTACCGCCTCGCGCCCGAGCACCCGTTCCCCGCCGCGGTGGAAGACGCGCTCGCCGCGACCCGGGCCGTGCTCGGCGACGCGCGCGCGTTCGGGATCGACCCCGATCGCGTCGCGGTGGGCGGAGACAGCGCCGGCGGCAACCTCTCCGCCGTCGTGGCGCAGTGGCTCCGCGGCGACGCGCGCCGCCCCGCCTTCCAGCTCCTCGTCTATCCCGGCACGGACATGACGCGCAGCCTGCCGTCGCACCAGCTCTTCCGGGAGGGGCTCTTCCTGTCCCGGAGCGCGACCGACTGGTACCTGGCGCAGTACCTCCCGGACAGGAGCGTCGAGCGGGACCCGCGTGCGTCGCCCCTCTTCGCCGCCGATCTGTCGCGGCTGCCTCCGGCGCTGGTCATGACCGCCGGCTTCGACCCCTTGAAGGACGAGGGGCGGGCCTACGCCGAGAAGATGCGCGCCGCGGGCGTCGCCGTGGAGCACGTGTGCTCCGACGGCTCGATGCACGGCTTCCTCAACCTGGGCGGCGCCATCCGCGAGTCGGCGCGCATGGTCGACCTCGCCGCAAGCCGGCTGAGGGCGGGGCTGGCACCCCGCGCGGTGGCCTCCGCGGCCTGACGACCGGGAGAGCCCGGCGCTAGACTCCGGTGCGTGCGCCGCAGCCCCCTCGCCGCCGGAAGCGCGCTGGCGCTGGCCTCGGCCGTCGCCTTCGGCGCGACGACGCCCCTCGTGCAGCGCTTCGGCCGCGGCGTGGGCCCCTTCACCACCGCGGCGCTGCTCTACGGCGGGGCCGCGCTCGTCGCGGCCTTGCCGCGGGGAAGGCGCGACGCGCCGCTGCGGCGAAGCGACGCCCCGCGCGTGGTCGCCGTGGCGCTGCTGGGCGCCGTCGCGGCGCCGATGGCCCTCGCGTGGGGGCTGCAGCACACGAGCGGCGTGGCCGCGTCGCTCCTGCTCAACCTCGAGGCCCTCTTCACGGTGCTGCTGGCGCGCGCGATCTGGCGCGAGCCCATCGGCCCGCGGGTGGGCGCGGCTGTGGCGGCGATGGTGGCCGGCGGCGCGCTGCTCGTGCTCGACGTTCGCAGCGCGTCGGTCGTGGCGGGCTGGGGCGCGCTGGCCGTGGTCGGCGCGACCCTCGGCTGGGCGGGCGACAACGTGCTGGGGCGCCCGCTCGCCGACCGCGATCCGACGCACGTCGTGCTGGCCAAGGGCGCGCTGGGCGCGGCCCTGTCGCTCGCTCTTGCGCGCGCCCTCGGGGAGAGCTGGCCCGCCTGGGAGGCGGCGGCGGCGCTCGCGGCGTGCGGCGCGGTGGGCTACGGCATGAGCCTGCGGCTGTACCTGCGCGCCCAGCGCGTCGTCGGCGCGGCGCGCACCGGCTCGGTGTTCGCCGTGGCGCCGTTCCTCGGCGCGGCGACGGCGTGGGCGATGGGCGAGCGCCCGGGCGGCCTGGGCACGCTGGGGGCGGGGGCGCTCTGCGCCCTGGGCGTCTGGCTCCACCTCACCGAGTCGCACGAGCACACGCACGCCCACGGCGCCGTCGAGCACGAGCATGCCCACCGGCACGACGACGGCCACCACGATCACCCCCACGACCCTGCCCACGACGTTCCCCCCTCCGGCGAGCACTCGCATGCGCATCGCCACGATCCCGTCACGCACGGGCACCCGCACGCGCCGGATCTGCACCATCGCCACGGGCATTGAGACGCGAGGTTGGCGGAGAGGGCGTCCCGGATTGGCGGACAGGGTCGCAGGGTTGGCGGATAGGAACGCCGCCCTTGGCGGATGGGCAGCCCGCATTGGCGGACGGCGGCCGGTGATTGGCGTACCGGATGGCGCGACTGGCAGAGAGCGGCCGCCGGCTGGCGGACGGCTGGAGCCGACTGGCAGACCACCCGCCCGCCACTGGCGGATGGCGGCCCATGATTGGCGGATGAGCCCGCGTCCGTGGCGGATAGATCCGGGTCCCTGGCGGATAGGTCGGGCGCAATTGGCGGTTTCCCTCTTCCGGTTGGCGTATTCTGCCCCCGGGAACCCGCCAGGGCCCCCCTCGGAGCACCCATGACCATCTTCCCCAACGCCAGGACCACCGCCGGGCTCGTCGTTCGCGCGTCGACGGCGCTCGGGCTGACGCAGCAGGGACTGGCGGACCTCGTGTCTGGCTCGCTCCGCTCCTCGCAGCGCTGGACCGCAGCGCAGGCCGTCCCGTCGGCCGAGCAGCTGAGAACCCTCGCCGTCGCCGTGCACGCGCACGACGCCGGGCTGGCCAGGGAGATAGCCGCCGAGGCCGGGACCACCCTGGAGGCGCTCGGGCTGATGTCGCTGCATCCGCCGCCTGGCCCGCCGCCCCCCTCGACCCCTCCGGCGCTCGTGCCGCTCCTCGTCGAGTCGGTGGTCGCCGCCGCGGCGGAGGCGCTCGATGCGAGCCCGCGGGTGATGCGCCCCGCGCTGCTCGCGGCCCTCGAGCGCGCCGAGCAGGCGGGCCTCACCCTGGCCGATGTCCTCGCCGTGCTGTCTGCGCCGGCGGCAGGGTTGGCGGCGACGCCGGCGGCGCCGGCGACGCCGGCGACTGCGGCAAGGCCGTCGGGCGCCACGAAGACGACCCGCGGTTGAGCGCCCTTACGCTAGTCTCGGGGGTCCGGAGGATGGCGATGAAGAAGTCGTGGCCGTCGGTAGGCGCGTATTTCCTCGGACGCGCCGAGAGCGGCGTCCTCATCCTCATCGGGGCGGTGCTCGTCGTCCTGGCGGTGCTCATGCTCGGCCAGAGCGTGGTGCACCTCTACCACGCGACGCAGGAGGGGCGCGTTCACGAGGAGGCCATCGAGATCCTCGACGGCGTCCTGCTGGTCATGATGACGATGGAGATCGTCTACACCGTGGCCATCTCCCTCGAGGCGCACGCCCTCGTGGCAGAGCCCTTCCTCATCATCGGCGCCATCGCCGCCATCCGCCGCATGCTGGTCATCACCGCCACCAGCACCAAGGACGAGCACGCGGCCCCCGAGGTCTTCCGCAACACGCTGTACGAGCTGGCGCTGCTCTCGCTCATCGTGATCACCATGGCCTACGCCATCGTCCTCCTGAGGAAGAGCGCGAAGTACGTCCCCGCGCCGGAGGGCCACGGCGGCGACGGCGAGGGCCACGCGGAGAAGCCGGCCGCCCACTGACCGCGGCCCGGCGCGCCCCCCGGCGCCTAGGGGAACACCACGCGGAGCAGATCGAAGCGCGACTCGGCGTCGAGCTTGCGCAGGATGTTCGACTGGTGGAACTTCACCGTGCGCGGCGCGATCCCCAGCAGCACCGCGGCGTCCTCCAGGCTGCGCCCGTGGAGCAGCAGGCGGAGCACCTCGCCCTCGCGCGCCGACAGGTCGCTGCGGCGTCCCGCGCGCGCGATCTGGGCGTCGAGCAGCAGCGGCAAGAGGTGCTTCTCGAGGTGACGCACGGTGACGTGCACCGCGCCGGCCGGCGCGGCCCGGGAGGTGACGACGAGGAACGCGCCCTCGGCGCCGGCCTCTTCCACGACCACGGCGTCGCCGCCCTTCGCCTCCAGCAGCGCGCCGAGGGAGCGCACGGCAGCCCGCGCGCCGAGCTCTGCGAGCAGCGCGCCCAGGGGCCGCCCGACGAAGGGCGCCGCGTCACGACAGGGGTCGAGGAATCGCAGCGAGCGAACGACGCCGCGCTGGCCCTTGGCGCGCGATACCTCGCACCAGCAATCACTCATCGCCGGCGAGCTCATCTCGTCGAGCGGCTCGCCTTCATGGCAGGATGGAGGAAAGTGATCTGCATGAGCTCTCACTCGACGCGTCGGTATGAGGCGTGCGATCCGTGACGGTTCGCCACGGGTGTTGCTCAGCCGGAGACCAAGCGTGGATAGCGCCCGCACTGGACCGGGCCGGGGGGGCAGCCATGGACCAGGCGGGCTTTTGCAGGTTACACGCGAGTGCGCGCGATTCACCTGTCCGAAGGGGCAGGTTGCGCGGAAGAGGCGTGTTCGGTCGACCTCTCACG
>DATBQU010000437.1:0-7897 GCA_036560665.1 Polyangiaceae bacterium | reverse complement strand
GACCAGCGCCTGCTTCGCCAGCTGCCGGAGCCGCCCCATCCAGATCACGCTGCCGCTCACCTCCCGCCTCGGGCTTCCCCTCGTCCCGATCTCGCGCCTCGCCGAGCGGGTCCCCGTCGTCCGCCAGCTGGGGTGCCTGCTGCTCGTCACCGCCCGGCGCCCCCTTCGCGCCGGCTAGCCGCCGGCTGGCCGCCGGCGCGGACCCGGGTGTGGCGCGGGGCTCCCGTACGAGGCGATCTGCCACGAAACGGGCGCTGCAACCGCGGATTCCGGCGGGATCCGGCGCGGCACCGCGCTTGCGACGGGAGCGGGGATGCATCCCGTTCACTCCGCTCTCATCACCGTCATCATCGCGGCGATGTTCGTGGCAGGTGGCTGCCACAACACGGCGCGGGGCGTGAAGGAAGACACCGCGCACGCGCTCCACAAGAGCGGCGAGAAGATCGAGAAGGCCGGCGACAAGCTCGACCACCGCCGCTGATCCGACGCCGTGGCGCATGGCGCGCGGCGGCCCGGCTCTGTCCCCGCGTGCACCGGCGGCGGGATGGAGACCGTGGCGCGCCGGTCCAGGGGAATGGCGCACGGCCCCGGGAGCATGGCGCAACGCCCGGACGGAAAGGGCGTCGGCCCTTGGTCCCACGGGCGTGGGACGCGGAGAACGGCGCACTTCCCGCACGGTCATGAGACACGCTCTCGGTCCGTGGCGCATCTCCATCGGGCCCATGCGCCATGCTCCGCGTGCCGGCCCGAGACTGCCTCGGCGGATGGCGCATGGATGTCTCACCCATCCTCTCTTGTCGAGGAGTCCTGCGCCATTCCTTCGAACGAATGCGCCATCCGCTGGGAGAACGCACGCTGTCTGCGCCACTCCATCGCACGGATGGCGCATCCAATGCGCCATGGAGAGACACCGCGCCCCTTTTCTGCTTGAATCGTGCGCCACGGTGCTCGCCCCATGGTCTACCTCCGCATCCTCCAGGCCCCCGCCCTCCTCACCCAGGCCCAGATCGCCCTGGGACTGAGCCAGGAGACGCTGGGAAAGGCGCTCGGCGTCTCCCGCAGGACGATGAATCGCTGGGCGACGGGCGACAACGGCCCGACCATCCAGCAATGGGCGGAGCTCGCGGGCCGAGTGCATGCCGCCGATCCGTCGCTCGCGGCCGCCATCGCCAGCGAGATGGGAGAGACGCTCGTCTCGCTCGGCATCGTGCCCGCGCCTCCGCCTGCCGTCGCCCCGGCGGACCCGGCGCGCCCCGCCGTTCCGGTGAGCGACCTGGTCGATTCGATCGTGTGCGCCGCCGCCGAGGCCACCGCCACCACTCCCCAGGCCATCCGGCCCGGGCTGCTCGCCGCGTTCGATCGTGCCGCCTCCGTCCAGCTCTCGGTCGATGAGGTGCGCGCGACCCTACGCCCGGGCGGCCCTTCCCCGGGCAAGAGCGAGCCCGCGAAGAGACGCGCCCGTTGACGGCGGTCGCGGCGGCGGCGCTTGCCCGCGGCACACCCGTGCGGAACTCGCGACGCCCCCCCGTTGTCTCACGCTGCACACGGGAGGTCCCTCATGCGCGCCAACGCGAGCCGCGCGGTGGCGTTCGCCATCGTCGCATCCCTCTACGGTCTCACCGACTGCCAGCACGGCGCCGCCGTCGCGCCGCCCTCCGCCCCCGCGGCCGCGGCGAAGCTCACCCCCACGTCCGACGGCGCGCGCGCCACGCACCTGCGCGTGGCCGCGCTCGTGCCGAGGGCGCCGGTCACCCTCACCTCCTCCGACGGCAAGGGGCTCACGCTCGCCAGCCTCTCCGCGGGCGCCGTGCTCGAGGGTCCGCTGGCCTTCACCGAGATCCACTTCGTCTTCGCCAACCCCGAGCCGCGCACCCTGGAGGGCACCTTCGCCATCACGCTGCCGCAGAGCGCGTCCATCGGCCGCTTCGCCATGCGCATGGGCGACCGCTGGCAGGAGGGCGAGGTGGTAGAGAAGCAGCGCGCGCGCGAGGCCTTCGAGGACTTCCTGCACCGCAAGCGCGACCCGGCGCTGCTCGAGCAGGCCGCCGGCAACCAGTTCAGCGCGCGCGTCTTCCCCATCCCGGCCAGCGGCACCAAGGAGATCGTCGTGTCGTACGCGCAGGAGCTGCGCGGCGCCGAGCCGTACGTTCTGCCCCTGCGCGGCCTGCCCGAGGTGGGCCTCGTCGAGCTGGCGGCCACCGCCGAGGGCGCCAACCTGGCGACCGCCACGCGGCGCGAGCAGAAGTGGGCCCCCGACCAGGACTTCGTGGTCGAGCGTGCGGCGCTCGCCGCGGGCGACGGCCTGCGCAGCGGAGATCTGGTGCTGGCGCGCGTGCGGCCGCAGGTCGACACGCGGCCGGATCCGGTGGGGTCGGCGCTGGTGCTCTTCGACACCAGCGCGTCCACCGCGCTCGAGTCCGACGCGCGCGCCCGGCAGCTCGCGGCGCTCGCCGCCCGGATCGCGGCGCAGTCGCCCGAGGCCACGCTCACCGTCGCCTGCTTCGACCAGGAGACGGTGCAGACCTACGCCGGGCCGGCCGCCGCCTTCGGCGCGGCCGACGTCGACCGCATCCGCGCGCGCGCCGCGCTGGGAGCGTCGGATCTCGGGGCCGCGCTGGCGTGGGCGCGTGACCACGCGCGGGCGGCGGGCGCGCGGCGCGTGCTGGTGCTGTCCGACGGCGTGGCCACCGCGGGCGCCACCGACCGGCCGGCGCTGGTGGCCGCCGCCAAGGCGCTGGGGTCGGCCGGGGTCGAGCGCGTCGACGCCCTGGCGGCGGGGGGCATCCGCGACGACGGCGTGCTCACCGCGCTCACCCGGGCGGGGCTGGCGCGGGACGGCGTGGTGGTGGACGCAGGCGACGACGCGCAGGTCGTGGCGCGTCGCCTCGGCTCGGCCACGCGCTCCGGCCTCGCCGTCAAGGTCGACGGCGCCTCCTGGTCGTACCCGCGCACCATCGACGGCGCGCAGCCGGGCGACGAGTTCCTCGTCTACGCGCAGGTCGCGGCGGGCGCGTCCCCGGCCATCGCCGTCGGCGACGCGCCCGCGACCGCGCCCGATCTGCGCCCGGTGGAGCGCCCGCTGCTCGAGCGTGCCTGGGCGCAGGCGAAGATCGCCAGCCTGGTCGAGCGCGAGGGCACCGACGGCAACAGGGGCGCCGCGCGCAAGGAGATCGTGGCGCTGTCGACGTCGCACCGCGTCCTCAGCCCGTACACCTCGCTGCTGGTGCTGGAGACGGAAGGGGACTACGCGCGCTTCCACATCGATCACACCGCGCTGGCCGACGTGCTCGAGGTGCAGGGCAGCCGCGTGGCGCTCACGCACCGGAGCGACGCGGTGGTGGCGCCGGGGACGCCGGCCTTCAAGGCGTCGCTGAACGAGGCGGTGCAGTTCGGGATGATCGGCCTGGTCACCGGCGGCGCAGACCCCAACGCGCCCGCCGCGCCCTGGGGACGCGACGACAGCGGAGGCGAGGCCAGGGGCAACCTGTGGGGCGTGTCGGCCGGCGACTCGTTCGGGCAGGGCGGTCTCGGCCTCTCCGGCGCCGGCCAGGGCGGCGGAGGGCGCGGAGAGGGCATCGGCCTCGGAGCGGCGGGGACGGTCGGCTCGGGCCACGGGCGCCTGGCCGGCGCCCACGTCGCGCGCGCTCCCGCCATCCGCATGGGGGCGACGACGGTGAGCGGTCGCGTGCCGCCGGAGGTGATCCAGCGCATCGTGCGCCAGAACTTCGGGCGCTTCCGCGCCTGCTACGAGGACGCGCTCCGAGGCCACCCGGCACTGCAGGGACGCGTGTCCATTCGCTTCGTCATCGCCGAGACGGGGGCCGTCGAGTCGGCGGCGGACGGAGGGAGCAGCATCGGAAGCCCGGCCGTCGTCGAGTGCGTGGCGAGGGCGTTCCGCGGGCTGTCTTTCCCGCAGCCCGACGGTGGGAAGGTGACGGTCGTCTACCCCATCTCCTTCGCGCCCGACGGCGGCGCCACCACGCCGGCCATGGTGACCGACGCGCCCCCGTCGCTCCCGCCTCCCGCGCCCACGCGGTCCGCCCCGGTCGAGGAGCCCGTTCACGGCGAGCCCTACGCCGGACGGTTCGCGGACGTGATGCGCGCGCTGGCGGGGCACGACGCGAAGCGGGCGCTCGAGCTGGCGTGGGCGTGGCGCGACGAGGACGCCGGCGACGTGCTGGCGCTGGTCGCACTGGGGGAGGCGCTCGAGGCGTCCGAGGACGAGGCCACCGCGGCGCGCGCCTACGGCTCGATCATCGACCTCTTCCCTTCCAGCGTCGATCTGCGCCGCATGGCGGGCGAGCGGCTGGAGCGCGTCCACGCCGACGGGGCGAAGACCCTCGCCGCCGACGACTACGCCAAGACCGTCGCCGATCGGCCGGACCACCCGTCGAGTCACCGCATGCTGGCGTACGCCCTCTTGCACCAGCGTGACTACGCGGCGGCGTTCGACGCGGCGGTGGCGGGCCTGGCCTACCACTACCCGGAGGGGCGCTACCTCGGCGTCGACCGCATCCTGCGCGAGGACGTGGGGCTCATCGGGGCGGCCTGGATCGCCGCCGAGCCGGCGCGACGCGACGCGATCACCGCGCGCGTGCGGTCCGTGGGCGGCACGGTGGAGGACGCTCCGTCGCTGCGCTTCGTGCTGAGCTGGGAGTCGGACGCCAACGACGTCGACCTGCACGTGCGCGACGCCGAGGGCAACCACGCCTTCTTCCAGCAGAGGACGCTGCCGACGGGCGGCGAGCTCTACGCCGACGTGACCACCGGGTACGGGCCGGAGTGCTTCGCCATCGACGCGCCGCGGGCCAAGCGGTCGTCCCGCTACTCGCTGCAGGTGAACTACTACTCGCGCGGCCCCATGGGCTACGGCATGGGCAAGGTGGAGATCGTCGAGCACGACGGCCACGGCGGGCTGAAGTTCGACGAGCGGCCGTTCGTCGTGATGAACGACCAGGCGTGGGTCGACCTGGGCGACTATTGAGCCCGGCTACGGCGTCGACTTGATGGCCGCGGTGAACTCGTCCCAGTCGATCTTCTTGTCGGCGTTGGTGTCGAGGGCGCCGATGACGCCCTTCACCCAGGCGCCGCGCGTGAAGCCGTTGCCGACGTCGGCGTCCTTGAGCAGGGTCTCCAGCTCGTCCGGGCTGATCTTCTGATCCTTGTCCCGGTCGTACTCGTCGAAGAGCTTGCGCATGCTCTCCACCGTGGCGCTGCCGTACTTCTTCACCACGAGCTTCTGGACCTTGTCGACCAGCTCCGCCTGCTCCTTCGACCCCATGGGACCCTCCTGCCGGGGATCGATTGTATCCTAGGCGCGCGGCGATGCGCCTCACCCTCCGCCACCTGCGCGGCCACGCCGTCGCCCGGAGCCTCTTCCCGCCCACCACGCTCGAGCGCGCCATCGAGCGCCTCGGCTTCGTGCAGGCCGACCCCATCCGCGCGCCGGCCCGCGCGCAGGACCTGACCCTGCGCCACCGGGTGCGCGGCTACCGCGCGGGGGACCTCGACCGGCGCTACGCCGAGCTCGACGTCGAGGAGGATCACTTCGTCAACTACGGGTTCCTGCCGCGCCGGCACCTGGCGCTGATGCTGCCACGCACGCCCCCGCGCGCCTGGGACCGCACGACGCAGCGCAGGGCCGCGCTGATCCTGGCCTTCGTGCGCGAGCGGGGCGAGGTGCACCCGCGCGAGGTCGACGCGCGCTTCGAGCACGGCACGGTCAGGAACTACTGGGGGGGCACCTCCAGCGCGACGACGCACCTGCTCGAGGCCATGCACTACCGCGGGCTGCTGCGCGTCGTCCGCCGTGAGGCGGGCGTCCGCGTCTATGCCTCGCGCGACGAGCCGCCGCGCGCCGAGCGCGCCGATGCGGAGGACGGCACGACCCCTCGCCGGCGCGCGGCCGCGCTCCTCGAGCTGGCGCTGGCCAAGTACGCCCCGCTGACGAGGCGGGGCCTCGCCTTCCTCGCGCGGCGTCTGCGCATCGCGGCGCCCCAGCTCGTGAACGAGGTGCCGGGCTGGTTGGAGCGAGCCCGCGTCGACCTTCCGCACGCCACCGTCGACGGCGTCGACTGGTACTGGCCCGAGGGGGAGGATCCGGCGCGAGATTCGAGGCAAGCAGGCGCCGCCCCGGAGCAGGTCCGCCTCCTCGCGCCGTTCGATCCGGTGGTGTGGGACCGCGGGCGCTTCGAGCTCCTCTGGGGGTGGGCCTACCGCTTCGAGGCGTACACGCCCGTGCCGAAGCGCAAGCTCGGGTACTACGCGCTGCCGCTCCTGTGGCGGAGCGACGTGATCGGCTGGGGCAACCTGGCCGTGAAGGGCGGCTCGCTCGAGGCCGACGTCGGCTTCGTCGCCGGCCGGCCGCCGGCAGGGCGGGCCTTCCGGCGCGAGATGGACGCGGAGATCGAGCGCCTTCGTGCATTTCTCGGCGCCAGGGGCTAGTCACTCCGCGGCGAGCTGCTGCCCGAGGCGCGCCAGGTGGACGCTGCCGCTTCCGAGGGTGAGCTCGATCTGCTTCGACCACACGTAGTAGCGGTGCAGCGGGTACTCGAGGTCGAAGCCCATCCCGCCGTGCAGGTGCTGCGCGGCGTACACGACGCGGTGCCCCGCCTCGGCGGCGAAGAGCTTGGCCGTCGACACCGCCTCCGCCGCCGGCAGGCCCTCGGACAGGCGCCACGCCGCCTCCCACGTCGCCACGCGGATCGACTCGACGTCGATGTACGCGTCGGCCGCGCGCTGGGACACGGCCTGGAACGTCGCGATGGGGCGCTCGAACTGGTGGCGCGTCGTGGTGTACGAGGCGGTCATCCGCAGCGCGCGCGCCGCGACGCCCAGCTCCATGGCGCAGAGGGCCACCGTGGCGCGCGGGACCAGCCACTCGAGGACCGCTGCGCCGCGCGAGGGGTCGCCCAGCACGTCGGCAGGCGCCACGCGGGCGCCGTCGAGCACCAGCCGGTACTGCGCCTCGCCGGTGGTGGCGATCTGCCGGGCGAGCGTGACGCCCGCCCCGCGGGGGTCGAGGAGGAAGACACCCAGCGTCCCCTTGCCGGTGACCGCGGCGACGAGCACGCGCTCGGCCAGGGCCGCCACCGGGACGCACGTCTTGGTCCCGCGGAGCGTCCACGCGCCTCCCTCCATGCGCGCCGTCGTGGCCACGTGCATGGGATCGCCGCCGTCCGGCTCGGCGAGCGCCGCGGAGAGCAGCGCCTCGCCGCCGGCGACGCGAGGCAAGAGCCGCGCGCGCTGCTCGTCGCTCCCGAGCTCGGAGATGGGCAGCGCGCCGAGGACGAGCGTGGGCCACAGCGGCAGCGGCGCCACCGCGGCCCCCGCCTCCTCGAGCAGCGCGCACAGCTCGAGCAGCCCGTGACCCGATCCGCCCTGCGCCTCGGGTACGGCCGTCCCCAGCAGGCCCGCCGCGGCGAGCTCGCCCCACGTCTTGCGGTCGAACCGGTCCGGGTCGGCCTCGACGGCCTTCAGCGCCGCCGGTGTCAGCCGCTCCTGGAAGATCTTGCGCGCCAGCTCGGCCACGGCGGTCTGCGCTTCGGTGAAGGCGAAGTCCATCGCATCTCTCCCGTGGTTATCGCGGCGCGCGGGGCATCCCCAGCCCCGCCATGGCGATGATGTCGCGCTGCACCTCGTTGGTCCCGCCGCCGAAGGTGAAGACGAGCGACGTGCGGTAGTAGCGCTCGACGCGGCCGCGCAGGCGCGCCCCGGGCGACCCGTCCTTGAGCGTCCCCTCCGGGCCGAGCACCTCCAGCAGCCCCTGGTAGATGCGGATGAACGACTCGCTGCCGAACACCTTCACCGTGGACGACTCGGCGGGATCGAGCTTCGCCTGGTCGATGTTCCACGCCTGGCGCCAGGTCATCAGGCGCAGGACGTGGACGGCGGCGCG
>DATBQU010000436.1:0-22410 GCA_036560665.1 Polyangiaceae bacterium | reverse complement strand
GCCCTTGATCGTGTCGACGGCGAGCTGGATCTGCTGGGGTTCGTAGGCGCGCGGCATGGGACCAACGTTCTACGAGGAACAGGCCGCGAGTGGAAGAGTGAGGGCCCCTGCCTGCTTGTCTCCCGCTTCTGCTCCTGCTTCTCTCCTACTTTTCTATGGCTGCGCGCGTCGCTCCCGCGAGGCCGACGTCGCTGTCGAGGACGACGGCGACGGGGATCTTTTCCATCATGGGCTTGAAGCGGCCCTTGTCGACGAACGCGGCGAGGAAGGTGCCGCGCTCGAGCACGGGGAGCATGCGCGCGGCGATGTTGCCGCAGACGTAGACGCCGCCCACCGCCAGCGTCCGCAGCGCCAGGTTGCCCGCCTCCGCCCCGTAGACGATCGCGAACAGGTCCACCGCGCGCGCCGCCGCGTCGCTCTTGCCCGACAGGCCGAGCTGCGCGATCGCGGCGTTGCGGTCGGCCGCCGACGCGATGGCCTCCACCGTCTCCGGGGCCTCGGGGACGCCCCTGCCCTCGCGGAAGAAGTCGTACACGTTGGCCAGTCCGTTGCCCGAGAGCACCCGCTCCACGCTCACGTGGCCGAAGCGGCCGCGCAGGAAGCGCAGCAACTCCACCTGCAGATCGTCGCCCGGCGCGAAGTCGCCGTGGCCACCCTCGGTGGCGCTGGGGACGAAGCGCTGGCCGTCCCATACCAGCATGGCCTCGCCGAGGCCGGTGCCGGCCGCGATGACGGCGACGTTGGCGCCTCGACGCTTGGGAGGGCCGGCCTCGCCCATGACGCGCAGCTTGCCGCGAGGCACCTCGAGCGCGCCAAGTGACAGGGCGACGAGGTCGTTCAGCAGCGTCACCTTCTTGATGTCGAGCTTGCGTGACAGCGCGCGTGCGTCGACCACCCACGGCAGGTTGGTGGCCACGCACCGCCCGTTGACCACCGGGCCGGCGACGCCGAAGGCCGCGGCGCTCACCTTGGGCGCGGGGGTGCCGAGGAACTCGCGGAGCACCGCCTCGAGCGACGGAAACCGCCGGCTCTCGTAGACCTCGTGCCGCGAGGTGCGGATGCGCTCGCCCGACTGCACGAGGAGCGAGAGGCGCGCGCGCGTCCCCCCGATGTCGCCGACGAGAAGCACGCATCGTGCGTATCACGTCTCCCCGCCGAGCACCCACATCGCCGCGAGGCCGAGCGCGACGCCGACCGCGCGGCGGAGCGTGAACGACTCCCCGAAGAGCAGCGGCGCGGCCAGCGCGCTCAGCGCCACGCCGCCGCCGAGCACGATGGTCCCCGTCGAGGCCACTGGACCGCCGCGCCGGAGCGCCGCGAAGAGCAGGATGCTGGCGACCGCGACGGCGAGGCCGCTGGCGACGGCGAAACCGACCCCGGCACGAGTCGTCGGGATGGGCTCGCCGCGCGCGCCGAGAAGCAGGCTGGCGGCGATGCCGACGGCGGCGCTCACCTCGAGGACGAGGGCGCCGAGCCGGTCCTCCAGTCGGCCCGCGGCGGCGCGCAGCAGCAGGTAGTGAACGGCGATGAAGAGGGCGGCGGCGAGCGCCGGAGGCGACCACGCGGGCATGCGCCCGGCTTACCACTGACGGCGTCGGCGGCGCACCCGGGCTAGGTCCAGCCGATGTCGACCGTCAGCGAGTCGCGCGTGTAGGCGGCGATCTCGACGCGCGGGTTCTTCTTCCCGCACAGCGTCATCAGCGAGCGAAGCGCCCCGACGCTGAGCAGTCGGTAGTGGACGTCGTCGAAGTAGGGGAACTCGCAGTAGCGGACGACGGCATGGGAGTCGTCCGCCTCCACCGCGACGCGCCCGGCGCCGCGCCGGATGAGGCTCCACATGGTGGGCACCTTGCGCAGCATCGTCTGCGGGGGGACCAGGCGCAGCAGGGCGCGGAAGAAGTGGTGCACGGCGAGGAGCGAGCAGTCATGAAGGACGCGGACGAATTCGTCCTGATCCCCCTGCGTGACCACGACGTCGAGCACGGCCAGCGTCTGCTGCAGTGTCTCCTCCGGGTACCACTCCGAGGCCAGCGGGTCGGCGAAGATGGCGCCGTGCTTGTCGCCGAGGCGCGCCACGCAGGCGTCGAGCATCTCCTGCCCGTAGGTCTCGAGCACGAAGCGCCGCCCGACGGTGAACCACAGGCCCTTGACCTCGCTGACGCAGAGGTTGCTGCTGCTGCTGCTGGTGCTGCTGCTGCCTGAAACCGGCGCGCCCACGACGCGAGCTTGCCACATCGGCCCTCGCGGCGTCTCATGGGGATGCCATGGGACGCTCGGCTCCCCTAGGGCTCGGCCTCGCCGCCGCGGTGATCCTGGTGCCGTCCTCCGCGGCGGCGGCCATCATCCACGTCACCCCCGCCGACTCGTACGCCAAGATCGAGGCCGCCAACCCCGGCGACGAGGTCGTCATCGCGCCCGGGACGTACGCTTTCCGCGTCTATCTGACCAAGACCGCGAGCGCGACGTCGCCCATCCTCATCCACGCCGAGGATCCCGCAAACCCGCCGGTGTGGGACCTGGGCACCACGCTGGTCGAGGACGCGCCTGGCAGCTACGGCGCCGGCGACAGAGGGCGAGGCTGCTGGCAGATCTCCGGCGGCACGGGCTACGTCATCGAGGACATCGTCTTCACCCACTGCCGCAACGCCCAGGCCGACTCCGCCGGCATCCGGTACTACGAGGGGGCGAGCGTCATCATCCGCGACTGCATCTTCCGCGACAACGACAACGGGCTCACCGGCGGCACCCAGGACAGCACGGCGACGGTCGAGTACTGCGAGTTCGATCACAACGGCAACGGCGCCGCGCCGTCGAGCGCGCCCACGCACAACATGTACATCTACGGCGGCGTGTTCACGCTGCGTTACTCGTGGGCGCACGACGCGCTGCAGGGGCAGAACTTCCACGTCCGCGCCCGGCAGGCGACGCTCGAGTACAACTGGTTCGCGCGCGCAGCCAGCTACGCCGGCGACCTGATGACCAGCGACGACTACGCGGGCGGATCGACCTACGCGCAGTCGATGGTGCTGCGCGGCAACGTGTTCCTGCAAGGGACCACGCAGGCCAACACCGGCCAGATCTTCGTGCTCTACAACGACACGCAGGCGAGCGGGCTCACCCTGTCGGCGCACGTGCTCTACAACACGCTCGTCGGCGCAGGGGCGCACGCGGCCTTCGTTCACCTGTCGAACGCCGACGGCACGCTCATGACGGCCGAGGTAGACGACAACGTCGTCTCCGGCACGAATGCGCCGGTGCTCGTCGAGGACCCGACCCACGGGACGGTGACCGGCACGCACAACTGGATGATGTCCGGGGTGGGGACGGGCCCGCTGACCGGCACGGTGTACGGCGCCTCGGCGGGGTTCGTCGACCCGGCGAGCGAGAACTTCCACCTCGCGCCGGGCAGTCCGTGCATCGGCGCCGCGTCGTCGTCCGGCCTGAGCGATCTGCCGACCGCCGAGTACTGGCAGGACGAGAAGGTCACGCGGATGTTCCGCGCGCGGGCGACCGTGAACGACATCGGCGCGTTCGAGAGCACGACCACCGGCCCGCCGCAGGGCCCCGGCGCGGACGGAGGAGGCGGCCCCGGCGGCGACGCAGGAGGAGTCGACGCCGCAGACGGGGGCGACGCGACCGTCCCCGGCGCGGACGCCGCGGCGACGTCGGGCGATGACGGCGGCGCGAACGGCGCGAGCCCGGGCGGCTCGTCGGGCTGCGGCTGCGAGGTGCCGGCAGGCGCCGCACCCCACGGGGGCGCAGTGGGCGTCGCCGCCTCGCTCCTTCTCGGGATGGTGCGGCGGAGGCGTCGCCCGGTCGGGTGACATCCGCGCTTCACGTGGCGGTACGCCCACGACGCTTCACGCCGCGCCGCGTGACCGCGAGAAGTGGCGGGAAAAGGGCCATGCGGAGGCGCGGCACGCTCGATGCTCCACACGGGGGCGGGCGCCACGACCCGCTTCCTCCCCGACCGTGACCGGACGCTTCCTTCGCTTCCCGGGCGCCCTGCACGAGCGGACCGCACTGACCTGCGCGGCCCGCTCGTGTTCTTCTTGTGTGCACCGGGCTACCGGCGGCCACCGTCGCGGACCGCGCCCGCGTGGGCCTCGTAGGTCTCCGAGAACGTGCTGTGGCCGTCGCCGCGCGCGACGAAGTAGAAGTAGCGCGTCGACGCCGGGGCCATGGCGGCCTCGAGTGACTTCGCGCCCGGGTTGGCGATGGGGCCCGGCGGCAGGCCCTCGTGGGTGTAGGTCGAGTAGGGGTTGTCCGGATCGTGCTCGATGGCCGCCGTCGCCTTGCCGGTGAAGCCGGCGCACGACGCGGCCTTCTCGGGCGCCACCAGGCATCCGTAGCTGGCGGTCGGATCGCACTCCAGGCGCTTGGGGTGGAAGGCGGGATCGCGCAGGCGGTTGAGGAAGACGCTGGCGATGACCGCGCGCTCCTCGTCCACCGCCGCCTCCTTCTCCACCATCGAGGCCAGCGTCACCACCTCGCGCACGCCGAGGCCGGCGGAGGTCATCACGTCCGTGAGGCTGGAGGAGCGCGCGCGCGACAGCGTGTCCCAGCGGCTGTCGAACTCCTTCTTCAGGCGTCGCACGACGTCGCGCGCGTCGCTGTCGAGCGGCAGGTCGTAGGTGGCGGGAAAGAGGAAACCCTCGGCGCTGTCCCCCTCGATGCGCAGCTCGCGCAGGAGCACGGCGTCGGTCGTCGCCTCGAGGAACCCGCGCAGCGAGACCACGTGCTTGTCCTGGAGGCGCCGGGCCATGTCGAAGCGGGTCCAGCCCTCCGGGAAGGTGACGCGGACGCCTCCGGCGGCGCGCCGCTCGAGGCGGGCCATGAGCTCGCGCGGACTGGCGTCGTCGGTGAGCAGGTGCGTCCCCTCGACGACGCCGTGCGCACCCCCGGTCGCGCGCAGCCAGAGGGCGAACAGGCGTGGGCTGGCGACCAGGCCCGCGGCAGAGAGCATCGCGGCCAGGTCGCCGGGGGAGGGATCGCGTGGCACCACGAGCTCGACGGCGCGCCCTTCGCCGGGCCCGCGCTCGGCCGGGTAGAGGGCGAAGAGCCACGTCCCAGCCGCGAAGACGAGCAGCCCGGCGGCGAACAGGCCCCAGCGCGACCAGGAGGGCCTGCGTCCGGGGGTGGAGGGCGTGGACGACGGCGGCGGCTCGCTGGCCTTGCGTCGCTTGCGTCGCCGGGTCCCCTTGCGCGTCATGCACCGCCCCGGCGCGCGTCGAGCCACGACTGGAGGATCGCGCAGGCGGCTGCCTCGTCGATGCGCGCGCGGGCCTTCTTGCCGCGCACCTCGCTGGCCGCGAGGGCCCGCTGCGCCTGCACCGTGGTCAGTCGCTCGTCCCACAGCTCCACCGCACGGCCCGTGGCGTCGGCGATTTGCTGGGCCACCATGCGCGCCCCGCGCGCGGCCATCCCTTCCCCGCCCCGCATGTCGAGCGGCAGCCCCACCACGAAGCGGGCGATGCCTTGCTCGTCCGCCAGCGCCTTGAGCGACGCCAGCAGGGCGCGCCGGTCGCGCCCGTCGAGGGTGCCGCGCGGGTGCGCCATCAGCCCCAGATCGTCGTCGATGGCGACGCCGACGCGTACGCGGCCGAGGTCGAGCGCGCACGTGCGACCCTTTGCCACGGCGACACCGATTACCGCGAGGCGAGCGCGATCGCCAGCGTGGTGGTGGCGCGCGCTTGACCCGGTCCCGCCCTCGGGGCCATATGTGCCCGCCCTCGGCCCGAAGCACGGCGCCCCAGGGCCTCTTGTCATGACCCCGCTGCGAGCCGTCAAAGGCATGAACGACGTGCTCCCCGACGAGATCGGGCGGTGGCAGCGCGTGGAGCAGATCTACGCGCGGACCATGAGCCTGTACGGCTTCCGCGAGGTGCGCACGCCGTACGTCGAGCCCACGCCGCTCTTCGTGCGCGCCATCGGCGAGGCGACGGACGTGGTGGAGAAGGAGATGTACTCCTTCCAGCACCACGACGAGCCCCTCACCCTGCGCCCGGAGGGGACGGCGGGCGCGGCGCGCGCCTACATCGAGCACGGGGTTCACGCCAAGGAGCCGGTGACGCGCTGGTGGTACGCCGGGGCGATGTTCCGCGCCGAGCGGCCGCAGCGCGGTCGCTACCGGCAGTTCTACCAGCTCGGCGCGGAGATCTTCGGCGACGCCGGGCCGGGGTGCGACGCCGAGATGATCGACATGCTGGTCGGCTTCTTCCACGAGCTCGGCATCCCCGACCTCGAGGTGCTGGTCAACTCGCTGGGCGGCTCCGACACCCGCGCGCGGTACCGCGAGGCGCTCGTGGCCTACCTCGCCCCGAAGGCCGGCGGGCTGTCGGCGGAGTCGCAGCGGCGCCTGCAGACCAATCCCTTGCGCATCCTCGACTCGAAGGACGAGCGGGACCAGGCCGCCGTCCAGGGCGCGCCCGGGCTGCACGAGCTTCTGAGCGCGGAGGACCGCGCGCACTTCGACGGGCTGCGGCGGCACCTCGACGCGCTGGGGACGCCGTACACCGTCGACCCACGCCTCGTGCGCGGCCTCGACTACTACACGCGCACGCTCTTCGAGATCAAAGGCGCCGCCGAGAAGCTCGGCGCCGGCAGCACGCTGGTGGGGGGCGGCCGGTACGACGGCATGGTGGCCGACCTCGGGGGCCCGCAGGTCCCCGCCATCGGCTTCGCCGCCGGGCTCGAGCGGCTGCTCATCGCCAGCGAGGTCGCCGACCGCCCCGGCGCGGTCGACGCGCTGGTCGCCCCCCTGGGCGAGGCGGCGGGCACGGCGGCGCTGGGCCTGGCGCGCAGCCTGCGCCGCAGCGGCATCCGCACCGAGGTCGACACGCGAGGCACGTCCCTCAAGAGCCAGCTGAGGCGCGCCAACGCGCTGCGCGCGCGGGTCGTCCTCATCCTGGGCGACAGCGAGCTCGCGGAGGGCGTCGTCCAGGTCAAGGACCTCGACGCGCACACGCAGGAGCGGATGACGCTCGATCAGGCCATCCGGGTGGTGGTCGACCGCCTGATGGCCGCGTCGCGGAGCGTCGACTCGCGCCCGCCCGTCGCACCCAAGGAGCCGACGTGAGGGCGCTCCCGTGGGTCGTGGCGCTGGCGATGCTCGCCACGGCGGGGGCCGCGCGCGCGCAGATGCCGGGCGGAATGGGCGGCGGGATGGGCGGAGGGCGCGGGCCGAGCCCGCAGCAGCCCAAGCCCAAGCAGCCCCAGGGACCCACCCAGGAGGAGAAGGACGAGGTCCACAGCGCTTACATGCGCGCCTCGGAGCCGGAGATCGCGCCGCCCCAGGATCCGCTGAGCGTCTCCCCGGAGATCCGCGAGCGCATCGGGACCGACTTCGCGGGAGGGCCTCCCTCGCCGGAGGGGGGGCTCCAGCACCGTCAATGGTTTCCCGTCTACGACGAGCAGCGCGGCGACTACCGCCTGCGCATGCTGCCCCCCTTCTTCATCGAGCAGACACGCGGCCTGCGCGATCCGTCGCAGGCGCGCTACGGCGTTCCGCAGCAGGAGGACACCGAAGGGCTCTACGGCCTCCTCTACTACAGGCGCCGCTCGCCACGGCTCGACATGGACGTGGTCTTTCCGCCCTTCTGGCGGGTGCGCGACGGGGACAACCACGTCGTCGTCGCGGGTCCCGTCGTGCACAGGGAAGCGCCGGGCGAGAACGACAACTGGCTGGCGCCGCTCTTCTTCGAGGGCGAGCGCAAGGACGGCGGCTACTTCCACTCGCCACTGCTGCTGACCACGTCGCACTGGGGCGCGGAGGGGGCGTTCACCATGGCCGGCCCCTACTTCCGCGATCGCACCGGCAGCGACGTCGACCTCGGCGTCTTCCCCTTCTTCTTCCACGGCGACAACGGCAGCATCGACGGCAACCGCCGCACGTACACCGTCCTGCCGCCGCTCCTCTTCTACCACGCCGAGCACGAGGTCGACTCCAGCACCACCACCATCATCGGCCCCGTCATCGCTCGTTCGAACGCCAAGCGCAGCATCTTCGACGTCGCCCCCTTCTTCTTCCACATCCAGGGAAAGCCGGAGACGGGCGGGGTCGTCGAGGAGCACACCACGGTCTTTCCCTTCTTCCACTACGGACGGGATCCGGACAAATCGCTCTTCGTCGTGCCCGGCTACTACCGGCGCGTCTCGGCCAGCAGCGACACGATGCTCACGCTCTTCGGCTACTCGCGCGCCGAGACGCGCAACGGCGCGGCGACGATGACGGCCATCGGCCCCGTCGTGCCCCTGTGGTGGAACTACCGCGACCGCGATCTCGGCGTCCACGCCTGGGCCATCGCGCCGCTGTTCTACACGTCCGACAGCCCGGCCGGGCACGACTGGCTGACGCCGCTCGCCGGGCACTTCGAGACGTATGCGCAGTCGAGCACCTGGTGGGTCTTCCCGTCGTTCACGTTCAACAGCAACACGCACGGCTGGGAGAACGCGCTGCACCCGCTGGTCTACGTCGGGCGCAACGACGACTCGTCGCACACCGTCCTGGCGCCGATCTTCTGGGACTTCGCCAACCCCAAGGGGCGGACCACCATCGCCTTCCCGCTCTACTGGCGGTTCACCGACGGCGCGGAGTCCGAGTCGGTGACCCAGGTGGCGGCCAACACGCTGTACCTGCAGAAGCGCGTGCCCGGCGGGAGCGACTGGTCGTTCCACCTCTTGCCGGTGTTCTCGTACGGCGAGGATCCGACGGGCTACTTCTGGAACTTCCTCTTCGGCCTGGCCGGCTACTCGCACCACGGCACGAGCGGGCAGGTCCGCGCCTTCTGGATCCCGTTCGACACCGGGACGCCGCCGCCGGCGCACACCGCCACGCTGCCGTAGCGTCAGCGTCTGGCGAACGCGGCGATGGCGTCCGTCAGCGGGCCGCGCCACACGCGCAGCAGGTCGTTGTGGTGGCCGCCCCGGAGGACCAGGAGGTCCGCCCCGGGGATGGCCGCGGCGATCTGCCGGCCCATGGCGAAGGGCACGATCTCGTCGGCGTCGCCGTGCACCACCAGCGTGGGCACCCGGATGCATGAGGCCTTGCCCAGCGTGTCGTAGCGGTCCGGGACCAGCCACCCCGTCGGGAGCCACGAGGCCACCTGGTGGGCCTCCTCGGTGAGCGACGTGAACGGGCTGACGAGGATGAGCGACCGCGCGGCGCCGCACGTCGCCATCTGGGCGGCGACGCCCGTGCCCAGCGAGATGCCCAGGAGCACCACGCGGTCGGGGCCCATGCCACGCGCCTCGAGCGCCTCCAGAACGGCGGCGGCGTCGAGGTACAGCCCGTGCTCGTCCGGCTCTCCCGACGCCGCCGACAGCCCGTAGCCGCGGTACTCCGCGAGCACCACGCCGAGACCGCGCTTGCCCAGATCGCGCGCGAGGGCGGCGCGGTTGTCCATCGTCTCGCCGTTGCCGTGGAAGACGACCACCACGTGCGCGTGCTCGTCGGGAGGCGGGAGCCAGAGGGCGTGCACCGGGGCGCCGTCGTGGGCGCGGGCGTCGAGCGGTGCGAAGGGGGCGCCCAGCGGCAGCGGCGCTTCCTCCGGAGCGGGATACACGAACCCCCGATAGGCGCCGCAGGCGGGGAGCGGCGCGCCCGCCAGGACCATGAGCAGGGGCGGGAGCAGGCGCTTCATCTCATCGACGCGCGAGGACCCGCGCCGCCACCCCGAGCGCCGCGTCGACGTCGGCTCGCGTCGTCTCCTCGCCCAGCGAGAAGCGGATGGTGCACGTGGCCGCCTCGTCGTCCCCCATCGCCGCGAGGACGCCGGAGGGCTCCGCCGTCCCCGCGCTGCACGCGCTGCCCCCCGAGGCCGCGACTCCCTCGAGGTCGAGGGCCGCGACCAGCTCCGGGCCGGCCCAGCCGGGGAAGGCGACGCTGGCCACGTGCGGCGCGCGGGGCGCGGAGGCTCCGTTCACCCTTGCTCCAGGCAGCAGGCGCAGCAACCCGGCCTCCAGGGTGTCGCGCAGCGGGCCCAGCGCGCTCCATCGCGCAGGCGACTCGAGCGCATGGTGCGCAGCAGCGGCGAGCCCCGCGGCCGCCACCGGATCGACCGTCCCGGGGCGCACGCCGCGCTCCTGGCTCCCGCCGAGGAGCACGGGAGCCACCGCCACACCGGGCTTCGTGACGAGCGCGCCGATCGACTTGGGGCCACGCATCTTGTGGGCCGCGAGGCTTCGCGTGTCGGCGTCCTCGGCGACGTCGTCTCGCCGCCCGAAGGCCTGCACCGCGTCGACGTGCACCGCTGCGCCCGCCCGCCGCGCCATGGCGATGGCCTCCCGCACCGGTTGCACCACGCCCGTCTCGGCGTTGACGGCCTGGAGCGCCACCAGGCGCGCCTCTCCTTCGGACAGCGCGCGCTCGAGGTCCTCCAGATCGATCGTCCCCTCGCGGCGCACGCGCACCCAGCGCACGCGGGCGCGGCCCTCGCGCTCGAGCGCCTCGGCCACGCGCGCCACCGAGGGGTGCTCGAGACGGCTCGTGATCAGCGCTCCCCCGCCCCCCCCTGCGAAGGCGCTCCTCAGCGCGATGTTGTTGGCCTCGGTGCCGCCCGAGGTGAGCACCACGTCGCGCGGATCGCACCGGGCCAGCCGCGCCACCGCCTCGCGCGCCTCCTCGACGCGCGCCCTCGCCGCGCGCCCGACGGCGTGCACGCTCGACGGGTTACCCCACGCCTCGCGCGCGGCCGTGGCCATCGCCTCGACCACCTCGGGCAGCGGCGGCGTGGTGGCGTTCCAGTCGAGATAGACGCGGCCCACGCGCACGGCTCAGTTGGAGGCGTCGACGACGATGGTGGGGGCGCGCTTGGCGACGGTGAGCGAGAAGGCGGCGCCGGTGAGGTACATCCCCTCCACCGTGGCCCCCACCGCGAGCTTCACGTCGCCGCCCAGGCCCCGCGCCACGCGACGCGTGATGGCGAGGCCCACGCCCACGCCGCCGTGCGCGCGCGTCGGCGACCCGTCGACCTGGTAGAACGGATCGAACACGCGCTCGGCCCGCTCCGGCGGCACGCCCGGGCCGCTGTCGGCCACGAGCACCTCGTAGTGCGCCTCGAGGACCCGCACGCGAACGCCCACGATGCCGCCCTGGGGCGTGAACTTGCACGCGTTGTCGAGCATCTGGCTCATGGCCCGCGCCAGGCGATCGGAGTCGCCGTAGGCGGGCAGCGGCCCGCGCGGCATCTCCTCGAGAAGCGTGAGCTGCCGCTCGGCGAAGGCGTCGGCGTAGGCCGCCAGGGCGCGCCTCACCGTGTCGAGGAAGTCGTACTCCCGGTGGAAGAAGCGCATCTTGCCCGTCTCGAGGCCGGTGACGTCGATGAGGTTGTCGAGCGTCGAGCGCAGGCGCCGCACGCAGTCGTCCATGGCGCGCATGGCCTTGGCCTGCGGCTTGTTGAGCGAGCCCAGCTCCTCGTCGAGCAGCATGCGCAGGTACCCCACGATGGGCGTCATGGGCGTGGCCAGCTCGTGGCTGATGTTGCGGTAGAACTCCGTGCGCAGCCGCTCGATCTCGCGCAGCCGCTCGTTGGTCCCGCTGAGCTCGGCCACCTTCTGCTCGAGGTGCGCCACGATGCGGTGGCTCTGCAGGCGCAGGCGCTCGCCCGTCGCGTCGGCGCTCGACGTGTAGGGCTCGCGGTGCCCCGACAGGTAACGGCGCACCAGCGAGGCGAAGCTGCGCGCGTCGATGGGCTTCTGGATGAACCCGTCGCACCCCACGGCGAAGCTCGTGTCGCGGTCACCCTCGGCGGTGATGGCCACGATGGGGACGCCGCTCAGCGACGGCTCGCTGCGCAGGCGCAGCGTCACCTCGTAGCCGTCCAGGCCGGGGATGTTGAGGTCGACCAGCACCAGGTCCGGCCGCAGGGTGAGGGCGCTCCTCACCCCCTCCAGGCCGTCGGTGGCGTCGATGACCTCGTGCCCCTCCGCCGCGAGGAGCTTGCGCACGAGCAATCGGTTGCGGGGGTCGTCCTCGATGTGAAGAACGCGGGACATCGTCGCTGCCAGCCTTTGACTTTCGGGGTCGCCCCAAGTAACTCGCCGGGTGATGCGCCCGCGGTTCTACCACGCCCTCTCGACGCTCGCCCTGGCTGCCGCGCCTTTCCTGCTCGCGCCGGCCGTCGCCTGCACCGCCCTCACCGAGCCTCCCACGCCGGAGCCGGTCACCACCGAGACGCACGCCGCGCCGCCCGCCACCACGGTCCAGCCGGCGGCGAGCGCCGCCCCACCCGCCCCGCCCGCCCCGCCCGCCAGCTCCGCCCCGGCTCTGCCCGAGAGCCCGATGACCTCGACCACCCTCAAGCCGGGCAAGGGCGCCGCCGCCAAGACCGGCGACAAGGTGCGCGTGCACTACGACGGCACCTTCCAGGACGGCAAGAAGTTCGACAGCTCCCGCGAGCGCGGGCAGCCCTTCGACTTCACCCTGGGCCAGGGAATGGTCATCAAGGGCTGGGACCAGGGCGTGGTCGGGATGAAGGTGGGCGAGAAGCGCAAGCTCGTCATCCCGCCGTCGCTGGCCTACGGCGTCAACGGCCGCCCCGGAATCCCCCCCAACTCCACGCTCGTCTTCGAGATCGAGCTGCTCGGGATCAACCCGAAATGACATGACCGAGCCGCCCGCCCGAAAGCTCGTCATGGTCGTCGACGACGACGCGTCGGTGCGGACGATGGTCGCCAGGGCCCTCCAGGCCAAGGGCTACGAGGTGCAGGAGGCGGCCGACGGGATGGCGGCGTCGGAGCTGCTGGGGCGGATGTCCCGCGCCCCCGATCTGCTGATCTGCGACGTCATGATGCCCACCGTCGACGGCTTCTCGCTGGCGCGCCTCGTCAAGAGCCAGCCCGCGCTGCGCACGGTGCCCATCATCTTCCTCACCGCCAGGTCGAGCCCGCGCGACGTGGTGCAGGGGATCGCGCTCGGCGCGCGCCACTACGTGCAGAAGCCGTTCAGCGTGGTCGACCTGCTCGACAAGGTCGCCAAGACGATTCGCTGAGGGGCAGAAGAAGCCCCGGCGGCATGGTAGAACGACGGCGCATGCGCAAGGCTCGCGTCCCCGGCCTGGTGCTCCCGGCCCTGGGGGCCTTGCCGCTGCCCGCGCCGCTGGCCTACGCGGGCGCGCTCCTCTCCGGCCTCCTCTACTGGCTCGCCTTCGCCGGGATGGACGTGTGGCCGCTCGCCTTCGTGGCGTGGGTGCCGCTGCTCGTCGCCATGCACCGCCAGACCACGCGCCGGGCGGCGCTCCTCGGCTGGCTCGCCGGCGTGACCATGAACGTGGCGGGCTTCTTCTGGCTGCAGACCATGCTCATGACCTTCAGCGGCTTCCCCGCCGTGGTCTGCTTCTTCTTCGTCCTCGTCGTGTGCGGCTACCAGGGCGGCCGCATCGCGCTCCTGGGCTGGCTCTACGGGCGGGCCACGGCGCGTGGCTGGCCTGCCGCCTGGGTCTTCGCGGCCGCGTTCGCCGCGAGCGAGCTTTTCTACCCGCTGCTCTTCCCCTGGTACTACGCGGCCACCGTCCACCAGGTGCCGGTGCTCACGCAGCTGGCCGACGTGGGCGGCCCCATCCTGGTGGGCCTGGTCCTGGTGTCGGCCAACCTGGCCCTGGCCGAGCTCATGCTGTCGCGCCTCGAGCGACGCAAGCCGGTCATCGGCGTCCTGGCCGCCGGCGCCATCACGGTGGCGTTCGCCTGCGCCTACGGCGTGCTGCGCATCAGCGCCATCGACGCGCTGGTGGAGGCCGCGCCGCCGGTCACGGTGGGCATCGTGCAGGCCAACATGGGGCTGATGGAGAAGCGCACCGCCTTCGACGACGGGCTGAAGCGCCACCTCGATCTGTCCAAGGAGCTCGAGCAGAAGGACAACGTCGACTTCGTCGTGTGGAGCGAGACCTCCGCCATGCGCGCGGTGCGCGACGAGAGCTACGGCCTGGAGCTGCGCTCCGGCGTGGCCTGGCGCATCGGAGCGCCCGCCATCTTCGGCGCCGTCATCGTCAAGCGCGTGACCGACGAGCGCGAGTACGTCCTCTACAACGCCGCCGTCGCCAGCAACGACGCGGGCGCCATCACCAGCCGCTACGACAAGCAGTACCTGCTCACCTTCGGCGAGTACCTGCCCCTCGGCGAGACGTTCCCCGTCCTCTACAAGTGGTCGCCCAACAGCGGCCACTTCACGCCGGGCGTCTCGCTCGATCCGCTCGAGCTCGACGTGCAGGGCGCCCGCCACCCGGTGACGGTGCTCATCTGCTACGAGGACATCCTGCCGCGCTTCACCAACGACGCCGTCCGGCACGCCGACCCGGAGCTGCTGGTGAACATGACCAACGACGCCTGGTTCGGCGACTCGAGCGAGCCCTGGGAGCACCTGGCCCTGGCCTCGCTGCGGGCGGTCGAGCACCGGCGCTACCTCGTCCGTGGGACCAACAGCGGCGTGAGCGCCGTGGTCGACCCCGTGGGGCGGGTCATCGCCCACTCGGGCACCTTCCGGGCGGAGGCTATCTCCGCGCCGATCCACTGGATGAAGGGCCGCACCGTCTACGAGCGCATCGGCGACTGGCCGTGGCTCCTCGTGTCGTTGGGTCTGGGCGTGGGTGCGTTCCGCAGGCGTCGCGGTACGAGCCGCGCCTCATCCGTGCCGGGCCCCGTTTGAAGATCCGGACGCCCTCGCTCGTCATATCGACTGCGCTGCGGGAGTAATTTGACCCTCAGGCCGTCGCACGAGGTATCCTGGCAGGATTAGCGGCACTTCGTGTGCCCGTTCGGGTCTTTAACCTGCGGTCAAACTGGGCCGCTTCCTATTGGGGAGATTGGTGACGCACATGAAGAAGCTCGCTTGGTCAGCAACGCTGGTGGTGGTCGGGGGAATCGCGGTCGGGATCGGTGGCAACGGCTGCACCGTCACGTCCAGCAACGGGGACGACGGAGGCATCGTCTACACGAACGACGGCAGCACCGACACGGGGACCGGGAGTGACACCGGCACGGCGGGCGACACCGGCAGCGGTGGCGACACGGGGACCACCGGAGACGGCGGCGACAGCGGTCTGGTCTGCCAGACGGCGCCGGACACCGGCATCGTGGCCTGCAACACCTGCATCCAGAGCAGCTGCGACGCCTCCTGGTGCGGGTGCGCGGAGGACACGGCGAACGTGGACGACGCGGGCGTTCCCGGCTGCATCCAGTACGTCCAGTGCGTCCAGGACTGCGTCGCGGGCAACCCGGACGCGGGCGTGGACGGCGGCTCGCCCACGGAGTGCGCGACGGTGACCTGCGCGGTCGCCCCGTACACGCAGGCCGAGCAGCAGGCGGGCCAGGCCCTCCTCGGCTGCATCGTCGCGAGCTGCAACAGCACCTGCCAGTAAGCAGGACACGACGAACGCATGGCGCGGGTCGCGTCCGGGAGACCGGACCGGCCCGCGCGGTGTTTTGTCCCTGCACGGCACCGCGAAACCCGGGGGCCGAGGGATCCGGACCGGAGATCGTTGCCATGCTCACGATCTCGTCCCGGGGACGTCCCGCCCATGAAGTGCCCTCACTCCGGGCACGAGGTGCATGCACTTCGCTCCCGTCCCCCACGGCTCCGTGGGCGTCCTCATGGCACTTCGCCCATGAAGTGCATGCACCTCGGGCATGAAGTGGTGCCACTTCGCCCATGGAGTGCATGCACTTCGGCCACGAGGTGGTCCCACTTCGCCCATGAAGTGCGTGCACCTCGGGCATGAAGTGGTGCCACTTCGCCCATGGAGTGCATGCACTTCGTCCACGAGGTGGTCCCACTTCGCCCCCGTCCTCCATGGACATCGTGGGCGCCTTCATGCCACTTCGCTCATGACCTGGAGCCACTTCGCCCAGGAAGTGCGGCCACTTCCCTCGTGAAGTGCACCCACTCCGGCCACGAGATGGGCCCACTTCGTCCCGCCCTCCCGCGCGCATCGTGGGCGCCCCCATGGCACTTCGCCCGGGAGGTGCTCGCACTTCACGCGGGAGGTGCACGCACTTCACCCGTGCCGTGGGCCCACTTCGCTCCCGGCACCGGCCCACTTCGCGGCCGGCGTGGGCCCACGGGCTTGCCCCCGTGCGTGCACCTGCACCCCGCCGTGCCGCCCTCGGACGCGTGAAGCAGTCCGGTGGCAGGGTCGGGTTACGCGAGCTTCATCGCCTTCTTGAGGCGCTTGGCGTCGGCGAACATGTCCACGTTGGTGAAGACGTAGACGGCGTGCTCGTTCTTGTTGGCGCGCGCGATGTCGGCCAGCCGCTCGATGGCGGGGTCCTCGTAGCGGCTCTTGTGGCCCGCGGGGCCGGGCAGGCGGTAGTAGCCGAAGGAGGCCTTGGTGGTGCCGCTGGTCAGCGGATCGCGCGCGGCGGTGGCGCTGTCGCCCACCAGGCCCACCAGCTCGGTCGCGTCGTCGGCGTCCCAGCCGAGCGGCGGCTCCCAGACGATGCGCTTGAACTTCTTCTTCACGCTCGCCAGAAACTCCTTCACCGCGGTCTTGTTGTTGCGCGAGGCGGTGAAGTCGGGCGGGGCGACGAAGACCGCCGTCTGCGCGTCGAGCTCCTTGGCCACCTCGACCAGGTTCTTCAGCGCGGTCTCGGTGACCTTGCCCTCGCGGAACCCCTCCTGCCCGATGTCGCGCGGCGCGAGCAGCGCGAAGGCGAACCCCGAGGGGGCCTCGCGCCTCCAGCGGCGGATGGTCCCGGTCCCCGGCGTGGACACGTGCGTCTCCTGGACCTCGACGAAGAGGAACTCCTTGAAGTACCGCGTCGCCGGGACGGGGAAGCCGGCACACCCGATGGTTATCATTGGGGGGGCCGGAGCGTAGCACGGTCTATTCGCTGCCGGTGTCCTCGCTGGCCGCGGGCTGGCCCGTCACCCGCAGGGCGAGCTTGCGCCCCAGGCGGCGTCCGGCGGCGCGCAGAGCGTCGGCACGATGGAAGGAGCTCGCGCGGGGATCGAGGGCGGTCGTGGGCCCGGGCTGTCCCGCCTGCGCGATCTCGTCCACCGCGATCGACTCCTCGGCGCGCACGTCGCCGGTGTCGCGCTCGGGCGGCGCGTCGGGCGATCGGGCGAGCCAGGCGCGGGCCACCAGGGCCACGCCCGTCCCGCGCGCCACCGGTGCCGCGGCACCTGCTGCTCCCGTCCCCGCTGCGATCCCTTCGCTCGTCTCGTCGGCGCGGAGCACCTCGATCTCGACGCGCGGGTACCCCTCCCCTGCCTCGAGGGCTCCCTCGCGCGCCAGCTGCTCGCGAACGCCTGCCGCCACCTCGTCGGCGGCGATGGCGTCCGGCACCATCGAGCGCATCACCTTCACGTGCAGGCGCTCGCCGTCCTGCCCCCCGTACACGGCGTGGTAGCCGCAGGAGATTAGGCAGCAGCAAGACCAGAAGATCAGAAGGGTGACCTGGCGAACCTGGCGAACCTGCACGATCAGCTCACGATGAAGTTGGCGATCTTGCCCTTCACGTAGATGAGCTTGCGGACGGTCTTGCCCTCGAGGTGGGCGCGGACGCGCTCCTCGGCGGCAGCGCGTGCGGTGGCCTCGTCGGCGTCGACGGCCAGGGTGATGGTCCCGCGCAGCTTGCCGTTCACCTGCACGCCGATCTCGACCACGTCGTCCTTCACCAGCGCGGCGTCGAACTCGGGCCAGGGGGCGTGGGCCAGCGACGCGTCGTGCCCCAGGCGCTGCCACAGCTCTTCGCCCAGGTGCGGCGCGAAGGGCGACACCAGCAGCGTCAGCGTCTGCACCGCGTCGTGCGGCGCCGCGTCCAGCGCGCCCAGGTGCTTGACCAGGATCATCATCGCGCTGATGGCGGTGTTGAAGCGCAGCCCCTCGATGTCGTGGGTGACCTTCTGGATGGTCTTGTGCACGAGGCGCCGGGTGGCCTCGTCGTAGGCCGACGCGTCGGCGGTGATCGGCCCCGTCCCCACGTTCCACACGCGGTCGAGGAAGCGGCGCACGCCCTCGATGCCGCTGGTCTGCCAGGGCTTCACCTGCTCGAGCGGGCCCATGAACATCTCGTAGAGGCGCAGCGCGTCGGCCCCGTAGTCGCGCACGACGTCGTCGGGGTTGACGACGTTGCCGCGCGCCTTGCTCATCTTCTCGTTGTTCTCGCCCAGGATCATCCCCTGGTGCACGAGCTTCAGGAACGGCTCGGCGTCCTTCACCAGACCCAGGTCGAACAGCACCTTGTGCCAGAAGCGCGCGTAGAGCAGGTGCAGCACGGCGTGCTCGTTGCCGCCCACGTAGAGGTCGACCGGCATCCACTCCGCGTACGACTTCTCGGTCCACGCCTGCGCGTCGTCGTGGGGATCGAGGAAGCGCAGGTAGTACCAGCACGAGCCCGCCCACTGCGGCATGGTGTTCGTCTCGCGGGCGAACCACTTGCCGTCCCTCTCGAAGAAGCGCCAGCTGGCCACGCGGGCCAGGGGGCCGGCGGGATCGTCGCCCGGCTGGTAGTCCTCCAGATCGGGCAGCAAGAGGGGCAGCTCGCGCGCCTCGACCGGGATGGGCTGCTCGTAGTGCACGGTGAAGCTCGCGCCCGGACGGCGCGGATCGCCGTCGCTCGTCACCGGGAAGTACACCGGGATGGGCTCGCCCCAGTAGCGCTGCCGCGAGAAGACCCAGTCGCGCAGGCGGTAGGTCACCCTGGGGCTGCCCTTGCCCTGGCTCGTCAGCCAGGCGGTGATGCGCGCGCGGGCCTCGGCGCTGGGGGCGGCAGCCGGCACGTCCACCTCGACGTGCCCGTAGCGGGCGACGCCTTCGCCCGTGAAGGCCGCCTGCTGCACGTCGACCGCGCTGCCGTCGGCGGGCACGATGACCTGCACGATGGGCAGCCCGTAGGCGCGCGCGAACTCGTGATCGCGCTCGTCGTGCGCCGGCACGGCCATGACCGCACCCGTGCCGTAGGCGGCGATGACGTAGTCGGCCACCCAGATGGGGACCTCCTGCCCGTTGACGGGGTTGCGCGCCCTGGCGCCGAGGGGCACGCCGGTCTTGGTCTTGGCCTCGGTGCGGTCGAAGTCGCTCTTGCGGCGGGCCGCTTCCACGTAGGCGCTCACCGCCGCCGCCTGCCCGGGGCCCACCAGCCTCGCCACCAGCGGGTGCTCGGGCGACAGCACGACGTAGGTCACCCCCGGCAGCGTGTCCGCGCGCGTGGTGAAGACCCGGATGGTGTCCTCGGCGCCCACCACGCCGAAGTCGATCTCGGCGCCCTCGCTGCGGCCGATCCAGTGGTGCTGCTTGGCCCTGGTGTCGGGCCAGTCGAGGCCCGCCAGATCGGCGTCGAGGCGGTCGGCGTAGGCGGTGATCTTGAGCATCCACTGCCGCAGCGGCAGGCGCTCCACGGGGTGACCGCCGCGCTCGCTCTTGCCGTCGATCACCTCCTCGTTGGCCAGCACCGTCCCCAGCGCGGGGCACCAGTTGACCGGGATCTCCGCCTGGTAGGCCAGACCGCGCTCGTAGAGCTTCAGGAAGATCCACTGCGTCCAGCGGACGTAGCCGGGATCGGTGGTGTCGATCTCGCGCGACCAGTCGAAGCTGAAGCCCAGCATCTTGAGCTGCCGCTTGAAGGTGGCGATGTTGCGCCGGGTGGTGTCGCGCGGGTGGGTGCCGGTCTGGATGGCGTGCTGCTCGGCGGGCAGGCCGAAGGCGTCCCAGCCCATGGGGTGGAGCACGTCGACCCCGCGCATGCGCTGGTAGCGGGCGACGATGTCCGTCGCCGTGTACCCCTCGGGGTGGCCGACGTGCAGGCCCGAGCCCGACGGGTACGGGAACATGTCGAGCACGTAGCGCTTGGGGCGGCCGGGGTGGCGCTCGGCGCGGAAGGTGCCGTGCTCGTCCCAGTAGCTCTGCCATTTGGGCTCGATGTCCGCGGGATCGTAGCGGAGACGCGAATCGTCGCTCATGGGGGCTGGTCCGCGATCTAGCATGGGCGCCAACCTCGGGAGGTGTCGGTGACGACGGAGCCGGAGCATCGGGACTGGGACGGGGTGCTCTGGCGTGCGCTGGTGGAGTCGTCCCCGGACGTCATCCTGGTCGTCGATCTCGAGGGGACGGTGCTCTTCGTCAACCATGTGCGGCCGCCGTTCGAGGGGCACGCCGTGGTCGGCGCCAAGATCTGGGAGTTCTCCCCCGAGGGCGGGCGCGAGCGCGTCCTGGCCATGCTGGCGCGGGTGGCCGATACCCGGGAGACGGTGGTCAACGAGGCGCCCGGCTTCCGCGCCGACGGAGGGGTCGGCTGGTACGAGGCGCGGATGTTCCCGCTGGTCATCGACGGGAACGTGGAGCGGGTCCTGTTCTGCGGGCGCGACATCACCGAGCGCAAGGCGGCGGTGGAGAAGCTCGAGGCGAGCGAGCGCCGCTTCCGGGCGCTGGTGGAGCACGGCTCCGACTGCATCGTGCTCATCGACGCCGAGGGGCTGGTCAGCTACGTGAGCCCCGCCGTCTGCCGCGCGCTCGGCTACGAGGCGCACGAGCTGCTGGCCCGTCCGGCCCTCGACTGCATCCACCCCGACGACCGCGAGGTGGCACACCGCGCCGGTCGCGGGTCTTCGCCCGGGTCGTGCGTCGCCAGCACGATCCGCGTGCGCCACAAGGACGGGTCGTGGCGCGTGCACGAGGGGACGTCGACCAACCTGCTTCACGATCCGGCGGTGCGCGCCGTCGTGAGCAACCGCCACGACGTGACCGACCGCAAGCTCGAGGAGGAGCGCGTCGCCTTCCAGGCGCACGTCCTCGCGCAGGTCAGCGAGCCGGTGGTGGTGGCGGACCGGCACGGCGCCATCACCTACTGGAACGAGGCCGCCACGCGCGTGTTCGGCTACACCGCCGACGAGGCGCTGGGGAAGGTGGGCGGCGAGCTGCTGCAGGCCCGCTATCCGGGCGGCTTCGACGCCATGGTCGCCTCCATCCGGCGAACCCAGAGCTGGCGCGGGGAGCTCGAGCTGCGCACCAAGAACGGCGAGCCGATGGTGGTGGAGACCTCCGTACGGCAGCAGCCGGGGACGCTGGCCGGGATCACGGTGATGAAGGACGTCACCGAGCGCAGGAGCCTGGAGGAGCAGCTCCGGCAGTCGCAGAAGATGGAGGCCATCGGCCTGCTGGCGGGCGGCGTGGCGCACGACTTCAACAACCTGCTGGCCGTCATCATGGGCTTCAGCGAGCTGGCGACGCGCAAGCTGCCGCCGGGCCACCCGGTGGCCCTGCAGCTCGACGAGGTCATCGGCGCCGCGCGTCGCGGCGGTGAGCTCACGCGAAAGCTCCTGGCCTTCTCGCGCAAGCAGATCATCCAGCCCCGCCCGCTCGACGTCGGCGCGGCGGTGGGGGACTTCACGCGCCTGCTCGAGCGCGTGGTGGGCGAGGACATCGAGCTCGCCATCGAGCGCGAGCCGGAGGCGCTGGTGGTGCGGGCCGACGCCGTGCAGCTCGAGCAGGTCCTGCTCAACCTGTGCACCAACGCGCGGCAGGCGATGCCCGAGGGCGGCCGCCTGGTCCTGAGCACGCGCCCGGTCTTCTTCGACGACGCGTTCGTGGCGCGCAACCCGTGGTCACGACCGGGCGCCTTCGCCGAGATCGCCGTGCGCGACACCGGCGTCGGCATGGACGACGCGACGCGCACCCGCATCTTCGAGCCGTTCTTCACCACCAAGCCCGAGGGGACGGGTCTGGGGCTGTCGACGGTCTACGGGATCGCCGCGCAGCACGGAGGCTTCGTGCACGTCGAGAGCTCACCCGGCGGGGGGACGACGCTCCGCGTGTTTCTGCCGCAGGCAGACGTCAGCGCCTCGTCGCTCGAGATCCGGGGTGCCCCGCGGTCCGAGCCGGGGGCGCGCGGCCACGAGTCGATCCTCCTGGCCGAGGACGAGCCTGCGTTGCGGTCTCTGGTGACGACGACGCTGAACGAGCTCGGATACCGCGTCATCGCCACCGGTGACGGCGAGGAGGCGGTGCGCGAGTACGAGCGGCAGTCGGGCGACATCGACCTGGTCGTGCTGGACGTCGTGCTCCCGCGACTCGACGCGCGCCAGGCCTACGAGCGGATGCGCGTCATCCGCCCCGACGTGAAGGTCCTCTTCACCACCGGCTACGCCCCCGAGTCGACCCGCATGGGCGAGCTGCTCGAGGGCGCGCGCATCCCGCTCCTGGAAAAGCCCTTCACCCCCGCCGCGCTGGCGGCACGAGTGCGAAGCGCAATTGACGGGTGAAGGGAGAGAACCGCAGCTCTCTAGAGCGCGAAGCGGGTGCGCTTCACGAAGCGGCCGTCGCCCATCTTGCCGAGGTACTTGCCGTCCTGGACGACGACTCTGCCGTGGGACAGGACGTGCGTGGCGGCGCCGGTGACCTCCTGGCCCTCGTAGGGGGTGTAGTCGACGCGCATGTGCAGCGTCTTGTCGCTCAGCACGTGCTTCTTCTCTCCATCCCACAC
>DATBQU010000435.1:0-17677 GCA_036560665.1 Polyangiaceae bacterium | reverse complement strand
TACCAGGACGTGTCGTGGGTGAAGAACCCGGCCACCAACCTCTACGAGCAGAAGCCGCTGCCGACGACGGAGGAGGAGATCCTGAGCGAGGATCCCGACGAGGGCTTCACCATCCCCGATCCGAGTCAGCCGCAGCAGTTCAAGCTGGCGCCCGGCCTCTGCGCGCTCTTCAAGGCCTCGACGGCGCCGGCGACGCCGCCGACGCAGGACACGTTGCCGTTCCACAGCGTGAGCGCCGTGCAAGCGTCGCCCACCTGCGCTCCGAGGTCGCCGCTCGATCCCTTCTGCGGCAGCGAGCAGAAGCAGCAGACGGCCGTGGGCGCGGACGGCGGGGCGAACGGCGACATCGTCTGCGGCGTCCCGGTGACGGTCCAGTCGGCCCCCAGCGCCATCTACCTGGTCATGGACGACTCGGCGTACATGCACGGCGCCTACGGCACGGGATACGCCGCCACCATGAACGCCACGCTGCTCGATCCGGTCTTCAAGCGAACCTACGTCGCGCTCCGGTACCTCTCGCACAACAAGCTGGAGTGCACGAGCGGGACGACGTCCTTCACGTCGCCGCTCATCGACTTCGGCCTCACCGGGTCGACGCAGCCGGACATCGCCAAGAGCCTGCAGAACCCGGCGCCGCCGGACACCAAGACCAGTCCACTGCCGCTCTACCTGCAAGCGGCGATGCGGACCGACCAGGGGGCGTACAAGCACCTGCAGGACTTCGCCGCGAAGGAGAACGTGAAGCTCAACGTCGCCGCGGTGATGTACTTCGTCAATCGACAGCCGGACAGCACGCCCGCAGCCGCGGACGCCGGCGCCCCCTCCAACTGGATCGGCCCGGATTGCAGCCCGCCGGTCGGCGGCGGGCTCACGAACGCGCAGGGCGCGATCGAGACCGAGGTGAAGAACGCCTACAGCAGCGGTCTGTCGACCTACTTCGTCGTGCTCGACAACGACGACCACCAGTCGCCCATTTCCTTCTTCAAGACGATCGAGACCGACACCAAGCCCGCCGCGACCACGATCGACGCGACGTCGAACGACGTGGCGACGGTGGTGGGCAACTTCGCCAACGTGGCCACCGGCCTCGGCACCTGCCTCTACGAGCTGCCGGCCGGCGTCGACAGCACGGCCCAGGTCGCCTTCACCATCCCGGAGAAGATCCCGCAGGCGCCCGCGGCGCCGCTGTCGCTGCCTGTCCCGCCGGACTCGACCTGCAACGCCGCCAACCAGAGCACGGCCAACGGCTGGGCCATCGACAACGGTCGCATCCGGATCTGCGGCAGCCCCTGCCAGAACCTGCGCGCCACCATCCTGGCGGTCACGGCCGCGTCGGGCCTGGGCGACGGCGGGGCTTCGCTGGACGGCGGCCCCCCCACCATCCCCGAGGTGCCGGTGACCGTCACCATGCCCTGCGCGTCGCCCTGACGGCGAGGCGCCTCAGGGGCCGAAGGCCATCCCGATGAAGGGGCCGATGAACACCTGCGGCCCCGTCGCGAAGTGATAGGCCGGCGTGGGGATGGGGTTGCCGTTCAGCACCTGCGTCTGCGCCTTGCTGGGCGGCAGCGCGGGCGACGAGTTCGACCCGGCGATGCTGGCGTTGTCGGCCCACAGCAGGCCTCCCACCGAGACGGCGATGGTCGGGGTGAGGCGGATCTCCAGCGCCGCCTCCCCGGTGATCGCCGGCGAGAAGTAGCCGACCGCGTTGGGGACGTACTTGGTGTTCGCGCCCGAGCCGTCGGTGGCGGTCGCGTTGCGCTCGAGGAACATCTCCTTGTAGGAGAGGCCGACTCCGCCGGCGACCGTCCCGCGCAGCAGCCGCGTCTGGAACGAGGCGCGCGCGCGCACCGCCGCGAGCCCGCCGATGCGGCCGAAGGAGAACGACTCGGTGCGTGCCGGCGCCGCGGCGGGCAGGTTGCCCGAGGGGCCCTGGGCGTCGAACGTCGCCGTCTGCTTCACGGTGTCGCCCACGCCGCCCAGCATCAGCTCGAAGCCGACGGGGTCCCACGTCCAGCCGACGTAGCCGAACG
Source organism: Polyangiaceae bacterium (assembly GCA_036560665.1). GTDB lineage: Bacteria > Myxococcota_A > Polyangia > Polyangiales > Polyangiaceae > Palsa-1150. The sequence goes on along the minus strand of DATBQU010000435.1, from coordinate 15,647 downwards.
CGCCGCCGCCCACCGGCGAAGGGGTGTTGCAGCTGACGGCGCCGAGGGTGTTGCAGTTGGTCTGCAGGTCGGTGCCCATGCCGCCGACGCCGAAGGCGCCGAAGAGCCCGAAGCCGCCGTAGATGCCCTCGTAGGCGCGGAGCGCCGAGTCGGCGGAGGCGCTGCCCGCCGCGCCGACCGTGACCAGCGACACCGTCTCGGCCCACGTCTGGCGCTCGCCGAGCGTCATCGTCTTCTCGAAGCGCTCGTAGCCGTCGCGGCTGACGACGACCGAGTGCGGCCCGGGCGCGACGTCGCCGGAGAAGGCGCCCTCGCCCTTGGCGACGCCGTCGAGGAAGATGGCGCCCTTTCCGTCGTTGGTGCGGATCTGGATGTGGGCGGCGGTGGCGGCCGAGACGAGGTCGATCGCGGTGCGGGAGCCCGCGGTCAGCTCCACGGTCTGCGCCTCGGCCTGCGACGACGAGCTGCGCCCGGCGACCTGGTGCGTCCCGGCGGGCAGATCGCCCTCCCACGGGGTGACGCCGACGTCGACGCCGTCGACGAGGACCCGCAGCGGCTCGTTGCCGCTCGCGTGAACGACGACGTGCGCCTGCGTCGACTGCGCGGCCAGCGTCGCCTCGATCACGATCTTGCCGTCGGCGGTGACGTCGGCGTGCCCGGCGAACGGGGCGAAGCCCGCCTTGGTGACGTGCACGTCGTGCGGACCCGTCGTCACCCGGACCAGCGCCGGGACGGGGGAGAGCCCGAGCGACTTGCCGTCGACGTCGACCTGGGCGCCGGCTTCGCTCACCCGCAGCGAGAGCCAGCCGGTCTTCGGCGCGAGCTCCTTGAGGCGCTTGGCCACGAGGGCCTTCTCGACCGGGCCGAGCTTGGGGCCGTAGGTGTTCAGCGTCTCGTCGTACGCCTCGTACGCCTCGCCCGCGCGGCCGAGCTGGTACAGGGCGTCGGCCACCCCCATCTGCGCCCTGCCGCTGGGTGCCGCCTTGAGCGCCGCCTGGTAGTGGGCGAGCGCGCCGTCGAAGTCCTTGGCGCGGGTGGCCTTGTCGCCCTCGGCGATGTCGGACTGAGCAGGCTGCGCCAGGACACTCAGCGGGGCAGAAGCCACGCTGAGGGCGAGAAACAGCGCGAACGAGCGCGGAGCACGCGGGGCCAAGATGAGCTCGAAAGGTATTGAATGGTGGCAGAGTCCGTCAACGCAAACCGCCCGGGGGGTCGACGTATTCGACCAGCTCGCCGCGGAACGTTCGGAGGACGGTGGCCGAGCCCGCCGCGGCGCCTTCGACGTAGTTCGGCCCGAGGGGCACCTTCCCCCGGCCCCCGGGCGTGTCGCAGATCAGCTTGGGCAGCGCGATGCCGGAGAGGCGACCCTGCAGCTTCTCCATCAGCTCGATCCCGCGCGCGAGCGGCGTCCGCAGGTGCCCCGTCCCGCGCACCGGGTCGGCCTGCAGCAGATAGTACGGACGCACGCGGGCCCGGACGAGCCCCCGGAAGAGCGTCGCCAGCACGTCCGGGTCGTCGTTGATGCCGGCGAGGAGGACGGTCTGGTTCATCACCGGGAAGCCGGCGTCGGCCAGGCGCACGCACGCCGCCCGGGACTCGGCGGTGAGCTCCCTGGGGTGATTGAAGTGCGTCATCACCCACAGCGGGTGGTGCGGCCGAAGCGCGCGCAGGAGCTCGCGGGTGATGCGCATGGGCAGGGTGACGGGGACACGCGTCGCCAGCCGGATCGTCTCCACGCTGGCGATGGCGCGCAGCGCGGCGACGAGGCGCACCAGGCGTTCGGTCGCCATGGCCAGGGGGTCGCCCCCGCTGACGATGACGTCGCGCACCTCGGGGTGCGCGCGCAGCCAGGCCAGCGCGGGCGCGAGGGCCTCGATCGACGCGGCGCCGTCGCCGCTGCCCACCATGCGCGAGCGGGTGCAGAAGCGGCAGTAGACGGCGCAGCGGTCCGTCGCGAGCAGGAGCACCCGGTCCGGATACCGCTGCACCAGGTGAGGCGCGACCTCGTGGGCCACCTCGCCGAGCGGGTCGACGAGATCGCCCGGCACCGCCTGGCCCTCCCTGGCGTCGGGGACGCACTGCCGGCGCACGGGGCACGCCGGATCGGCGGGATCGGCGAGCGCGAGGTAGTAGGGGGTGATGCGCAAGGGCAACCCTTCGCGCTCGGCACGCCGCGCCCCCTCCAGCTCGCTCGCGGTGAGCGGAAGAGCGCGCGCGAGGTCGTCGACGGAGTCGACCGCGTGGCGGAGCTGCCAGCGCCAGTCGCGCCACTCGCTCGTGCGACGCGGACGACGCGCGCGGCGCGCGAGCGAGGACACCTCGAGCAGCTGCGCCATCAGGGACCCGCCCCGGCCTCCGCGCCGCCGTCGGCCGACGCCGGCAGCTGGACCACGACCTGGCCGAGCGCGGCCTCGTCGATCTTGACCGGGTACTGCGCGCGGAGCTCGTCGAGCAGCGCGTCTTCCTTGGCGTGGATCTTGTCCTGGGCGAGCTTGACGCGGATGGTCCGCTCGGCCTCCTGCAGCGGGCGATCGCGCGGCTCGGTCTTGCTCGCCAGCTTCACGACGTAGAGCTTGCCGCCCGCCTTCACGACGCGGCCGAGCACGTCGCCCACCTTCGGCACCTCGAACAGCGCGGCCCGCACCTCGTCCGGGACGCGGGGATTGGCGCCGCGCGGATCCCCCGGCGGGCTCACGAACCCCAGGTCGCCCTCCAGATCGAGCGGCACGTTGGCGCGCGCTTGCGGGTCGACCGAGCGCGCGCGCACGAGCTCGCCCCACTGGGCGGCGTCGGCCTTCTTCGCCGCCTCGAGCGTCGCGCCGGCCGCCGCCTCGGCGCCTCCGGCGAGGACGATGGCCGACGCGCGACGGCGCTCCGGATCGTGGAAGTCGGCCTTGTGCGCGTCGTAGTAGGCGCGGACCTCTTCCTCCGGGATGTCGTTGGGTGCGGGCGCGCCCTCGCGCGCCTTCTTCAGCATCGCGTCCCGGAGGATTTCGCGGATCTCCTGCTGGGTGATGGGGTCCTTGTCGTAGCCCTTCTCGCGCGCCTCGTCGGCGAGGAGCATGACGTCGATCATCTCGCCGAGGAGCTCCTTCCGGCGCTCGGGCGACTGGTACCGCATGCGATCGAACTGATCCATGTGATCGAGCGCGGCCACGTAGTCGCCCAGCGTGATGGTGCGGTCTCCCACGCGAGCCAGCACCTGCGCGGCCTGCTCGGGGGTGAGTCCTCCGCTCGCGGTGGCGCCGCTCTCCGGCCCCTGCGAGGCAGCGCCCTTGCAGCCCGAGCAGGCGACGCCCGTCGTCGCGAGCGCGAGCGCGCATGCCGCGAGGATCCGGCGCATGGGCCCGAATTACTACGAGACGGCGGGGGGCGCCACCGCGTGGTAGAGGACGGCCCTGTCCTGATGGTTCCGATGCTTGCCATGCGTGCGCGCGCGCGTGCGCCTGTCGTCGCCACCTGGAAGCGCTGGGCGGTCAGCTCGCTGGTGGTGGCGGCAGGGCTGGTGGCGGCGGCCGAGGCGTACGTCGTCTTCGGCGCCCCGGGTCGCACGCTCGGCTCGTTCGCCTGGCCGCTCGCGATCGCCTGCGCGCTCGAGGCGCTGCTCCTTCTCGCCATCCTTCGCGCGGAGGAGTCGCGCGTCGCGCGGGAGCTCCGCACGGCGCGCACCGGAACGGCCGTGCTGCGCGGGCTCGCCATCGGCCGCCGGCAGCAGCTCCCCTTCTTCGCTCGGCTCTTCTCGACCAGGCTCGGCACGGCGGCCTTGCTCCTGGCCGAGGGGGACCGCCCGGCGGCGCTCGACGCCCTGGCCGGCGGCTCGGCGTTCATGCGAGGCGGGCGGCTGGACGAGCTCGGCGCCATCGTCGGCGCGGACGTGGAGCGCGCCAGCGGCACGTCGGTCGGCCTCGAGCGGTCGGTGCAGCAGCTCCGGGCGTTGCCGCGCGTGGGCAACCGCGAGGTGGACCTGTACCGGATCCACGTGCTGGTGAAGGCGCTGCTCGAGCAGGGCGACGCCGAGGGCGCGCTCGAGCTCGCCGAGGAGCTCGGGCCGGCCGCCGACGAGGAAGAGCGCCTCTACCTGACCTGGCTCCGCGTCTGGTTCGCGTTCGACCTCGACGCGCCCGCAGAGCCTGGAGAGCCCGCAGAGCCTGGAGAGCTCGCGGAGGCCCGCGAGGCGCGCCCCTGGTCCCCCCTCACCGAGGGCGAGCTGCGCATGGCCACCCTGCTGGCGCGGGCGCACGGCGCCGAGAAGCTGGTCGAGTTGCTGGAAGAGCGCGTCTCGTCCATTGCGCGCCCCGAGCACCAAGAGTAATCGTTGCCACGCATGCGCCCCGCCGAAGAGCGCGAAGAGCGCGACGACGACACCATCTCCCCTCCTCCGCCGGATCCGGGGCTCAAGTACACACGCATCGTCCTCAAGCTCAGCGGCGAGGCGCTGTGCGGGCGGGACGGGGGCTTCGGGATCGACGGCAACGTGATCCGCGAAACGGCGACCGAGCTGGCCGAGGTGCACGCGCTCGGCGTGCAGATCGGGATCGTCGTCGGCGGCGGCAACATCTTCCGCGGCCTCAAGGGCGCGAGCACGGGGATGGATCGCGCCCAGGGCGATTACATGGGGATGCTGGCCACGGTGATCAACGCGCTGGCGATGCAGGATGCGCTGGAGAAGGCCGGGGTGCCGACGCGCGTGATGACGGCCATCGAGATCCGCCAGGTGGCGGAGCCGTACATTCGCCGTCGTGCCGAGCGACACCTCGAGAAGGGGCGCATGGTCATCTTCGCCGCAGGCACGGGCAACCCCTACTTCTCCACCGACACCGCCGCCGCCTTGCGGGCGATGGAGATCCACGCCGGTTGCCTGTGCAAGGCGACCAAGGTGGAGGGTATCTACCAGCACGATCCGGTGACGCACCCCGACGCGCAGATGTACCGCAGCATGACCTTCGACCGCTTCCTCGCCGAGCGGATCGGCGTGATGGATTCGACGGCCGTCACCCTGTGCCGTGAGAACAAGATGCCGATCCGCGTCTTCAAGATGGCGACGCGCGGTAACATCAAGCGCGTCGTCCTCGGCGAGACCATCGGAACGATCGTCGAAGGCTAGTCGACCTTCACGCGGCCGGAGTAGACGTGGCGCGCCGGCCCGCGCATCGTCGCGCGGCCCGCGTCGTCGAGGGTCACCTCGAGGCGGCCGCCCGGCAGCCTCACCGTCACCGGCATGCCGCGCGCGGCGAGCCCCTTGTCGCATGCGACGGCCACGGTCGCGCAGGCCCCGGTGCCGCAGGCGAGGGTGATCCCGACCCCCCGCTCCCACACCACGAGGTCGATGCCGTCGCCGAGGACACACGCGAACTCGACGTTGGTGCCGCGAGGGAAACCCGGGTCGGTGGCGAGGCGCGGGCCCAGGTGCTCGACGTCCGCGCGCGCGAACGTGCCGAAGAGCACGGCGTGGGGGTTGCCGGTGTCGGCCATGGCCAGGACGACGCGGCCCCCCTGGACGTCGACGGCGCGCTCGCCGAGGAGGCGGACCGGGCCCATGTCGACGGTGACCATCGCGTCCGCGCCGGTGTCCTCGACGACGCATTCGCGCTCGCCCGCGTCCGTCTCGACGCGCACGGTGCCCTGGCGCAGGCGTCGTGCGCGCGCCACGTGAAGGGCCACGCAGCGGACCCCGTTGCCACACATCTCGGGGATGGAGCCGTCGGCGTTGATGACGCGCATCCGGACCTCGCCGCTCGCGCTCGCCGGGGGAAGGACGAGCAGGACCCCGTCGGCGCCGACGCCGAAGCGGCGGTCGCAGAGGTGCGACGCCCGCTCCGGGGAGATCGCCCGTTCGTCCGGCGCCTCGACCACGATGAAGTCGTTGCCGAGTCCCTCGTATTTCTCGAACTCGAGGCTCGCCCCCATGCCCCCGCGAAGCTAGCACGCGTCGCCGAGCGCGCCGCCGAGGCGCGCGCGCACCTCGTCCGCGACCAGGCCCCGGATCTCGACGAGCTTGGCGCGCGATGCCTCGCCGCGCACGAGGAGGACGTCGCGCCGGGGTACCGCCAGCGCCTCGGCCAGGGTCCTCACGAGCTCGGCGTTCGCGGCGCCGTCGACTGGCGGCGCCGCGAGCTGGACGACCAGCGCGCCCTGGCGGACCGCCGCCACCCGGCTGGTGCGCGCGCGCGGCTTGGCCTGCACCTCGAAGCGCACTCCGCCGTCGCGCGTCGTGACCAGCCTGACCGCTTCCGCCGACATCGTTCCCTGCTAGCGTGTGGCGCGATGTCGCGCCTTCGCTGGATGACGGCGGGAGAGTCGCACGGGCCGCGTCTGACGGCCATCGTGGAGGGCCTGCCCTCCGGGCTCGCTCTCCTGGCCGAGGACGTCGACGCCGATCTGGCCCGGCGTCAGCGCGGCTACGGACGCGGCGGCCGGATGAAGATCGAGACGGACCGGGTCGAGCTCGTGGGCGGCGTGCGCGGGGGTGAGACGCTGGGCTCTCCCGTCGCGCTGTCGATCACCAACCGGGATCACGCGAACTGGCTCGACCGCATGTCGCCCGGCCCGCTCCCGTCGCCCCCCGAGGCCCTCACCCGGCCGCGCCCCGGTCACGCCGACCTCGCGGGCGGGCTGAAGCACGACCGCCACGACCTGCGCGACATCCTCGAGCGGGCGAGCGCCCGCGAGACGGCGGCGCGCACCGCGGTGGGCGCCGTGTGTCGCAAGCTCCTGGCCAGCGTCGACATCGACGTCTTCGCACACGTCGTCGCCATCGGCCCGGTGGAGGTCCCCGCGACGGACGGCGCGCCCCTCGCGGAGATCCGCGCGCTCTCGCGCGCGAGCGATCTGGCGTGCGCGCACGCCGAGTCGGAGCAGCGCATGAAGGCCGCCATCCGCGACACCGCCCACGCCGGCGACACGCTGGGAGGCGTCTTCGAGGTGGTCGCCACGGGCGTGATGCCCGGCCTCGGGAGCCACGTTCAGTGGGACCGCAAGCTCGACGGGCGCCTCGCGCAGGCGCTGATGAGCATCCAGGCCATCAAGGGGGTCGAGGTCGGCGCCGGGTTCGGGGCGGCTCGCACGCCGGGCTCCTCGGTGCACGACCCGATCGCCTACGACGAGAGCTCGCGCTCTTTCAGGCGGCCGACGAACCGCGCCGGCGGGCTGGAGGGGGGCATCACCAACGGGATGCCGGTGGTGTGCCGGGCGGCGATGAAGCCGATCGCCACGCTGAAGAAGGCGCTCGCCAGCGTCGACGTTCGCACCAAGGAGAGCTACCTGGCCGCCTTCGAGCGCAGCGACGTGTGCGCGGTCGCGGCGGCGAGCGTGGTGGGAGAGGCGATGGTGTGCATCGTCCTGGCCGACGCGCTCCTCGAGAAGTTCGGAGGCGACTCGATGCGCGAGCTCGTGCGAAACGTCACCGGCTACCGCGCCCAGCTCGCGGAGTACTGAGCGCATGCGTTCGGTCGTCCTCAGCGGCTTCATGGCGACGGGCAAGAGCACGGTCGGACCGCGGCTGGCCTCGCGCCTCGGCGTGCCGTTCGTCGACACCGACGCCGAGATCGAGCGGATGGCGGGCAAGCGCGTGCCCGATCTGTGGCGCGAGGAGGGCGAGGCAGGCTTCCGCGCGCGCGAGGGGGCGCTCGTCGAGCGCCTCCTGGGGGACGCGGCTCCGAAGGTGGTCGCCTTCGGAGGCGGCACGGTGACGACGAAGAAGACGCGCCGCTTCGCCCTCGATCGCGCGATGGTGGTCACCCTCACCGCCTCGCCCGAGACGGTCGCCGCGCGCGTCGCGCACCTGGCGGATCGCCCCAACCTCGCCGTGGGTGGCGACGCCGTCGCTCGGGCGAGCGACCTGCTGGCAGAGCGCGCCGAGGTCTACGCCGAGAGTCACCTGGCCCTGTCGAGCGAGGCGCTCGACGCCGACGAGATCGTCGAAGCGATCGCGGCGCTCGTCGAGCGCGACCCGCTGCTCGTCCCTCTGGGGAGCCGCAGCTACGACATCGACCTGTGCGACGGCGTCCCGTCGCGCCTCACCGACGCGATCGCGCGCCTCGCGCCTTCGTCGGTGGTGCTGGTGACCGACTCGAACGTCCAGCGTGCGCGGGGAGCTGCCCTCGAGGCCGCGCTGCACCCGCTGGCGATGGCGGGGACACGGGTCACCCTTCCTCCCGGCGAATCGCAGAAGACGCTCGCCAACGTGGCCGCCATCTGGGACGCCGCGCTGGGCGCCGGAGTCGACCGCGACGCTCTGGTGGTCGCGGCGGGAGGGGGCGTGGTGGGCGATCTCGCGGGGTTCGCCGCGGCGTGTCTGCTGCGCGGCGTGCGGTTGCTCCAGGTGCCGACGACGCTGCTGGCGATGGTCGACTCCTCGGTGGGCGGCAAGACCGGCTTCGATCAGCCCGCCGGAAAGAACCTGGTCGGCGCGTTCCACCAGCCGAGCGCCGTTGTGGCGGACCTCGCGCACCTCGAGACCCTCCCGCCCCGCGAGCGCGCCGCCGGCCTGGCCGAGGTCGCCAAGATCGCCCTGGCGGCCGACGAGGCGCTGCTGGCGCGGCTGGAGCGCGACGCTCCCGCCCTGGCCCGGGGGGATCGGGCGGCCCTGGCGCCCGTCGTACGCGAGAGCATCCAGGCCAAGATCCGCATCGTGCGCGACGACGAACGGGAGTCCGGGGCTCGCGCCCTGCTGAACCTGGGGCACACGGTGGGGCACGCGCTCGAGACCCACGGGAGCTACTCGCGCTGGCTGCACGGGGAGGCGGTCGCGCTGGGCGTGGTGGCGGAGATGGCGGCGACGGCGAAGCTCGGCTGGACGCCGGCCGCGCTGGTGGAGCGCGCACGCGCGCTGTTCGCGGCCCTCGGGCTGCCGTCCGCGCTCGACGAACGAGAGCTGGCGGCGTCGTGGCCCTATGTAGGCAACGACAAGAAGCGCGCGGGCAGCACGCTGCGCCTGCCGGTGGTCACCGCGCCCGGCTCGTCGCACGTCGAGCGCGTGAGCCTCGTCGCGCTCGAGGGCGCGATGCTCGGCCGACGTCGGTAGGGCTCCCCACGACGGCAGCTTTTTGGCGCTTTGCGTGCGGGGGCAGTACCCTTTGTGGTCGGTGTCACTCTGCGCCCCGCAGCCCACTGCGGGGCGCGTCACGGGAGGCTGCTCATGAAGCGCGTCTTGGGGCATGTCTTGGCAGGGCTCTCGCTGCTGGCGGGGGTCGGCGTCGCGATCTCCGCGTGCGCGCACGACAACAGCACGCTCTTCGTCCAGAACGTCCTCGCCCCGCAGCTCGTCACGAACGGCAACGTCTGCGTCTTCACGGCACAGCCCACCCAGACGTTCATCTCGTCCGGCGTCCTCGACGTCGCCTTCCGTCAGGAATACGACCCGACGTATCTGGTCGCCAACCAGAGCGTGCCCGAGGTCAACTCGTCGCAGCTCCAGACGGAGACCGCCACGGTGAACATCCAGGGCGCCGTGGTCCGGATCACCGACGCCGCTGGCAAGCAGCTCACCACGTTCACCCGGCTCGCGGGGGCGACCATCTACCCGGCGCTGGGCGGAGTGCCCAGCTACGCCCCGATCAGCGTGACGACCCTCGATTCGACCACGGTCAACGCCAACCTGCCGCCGGCCGGCGGGACCGTGCGCCTCGTCACGTACGTGAAGTTCTTCGGACAGAACCTGGGCGGCACGTCCGTCGAGTCGGGCGAGTTCGAGTTCCCCGTCGACCTGTGTCGTGGCTGCCTCATCAACTTCTCGCCGCAGGACATCAGCGGTTGCTACAACGCCCCGAACTGTCAGGGCAGCACCACCTCCGGGGGTCAATCCGCGGCCACCCTCCCCGAACCCTGCATCCCCGGGCAGGACTACGCGATCGACTGCGTCCAGTGCCAGTCGATCCCCGAGTGCCACCCGAACCTCCTCCCATACCTCTGCAACGACGCGGGCGGGGGCGGCTGAGCAAGACGGCCCCGGGCGTGCGGTGGTTTCACGTTGGCGCGCCGCTGGCGCTGCTCGTGGCCACGTGGTCTGCGGGAAGCGAAGCCCGGGCCGACCCCCAGGCGAGCCTGGGCGTGACGGTCGGTGGTGCCGTCGAGGACGTGTCCGGACCGCGTAGCCCGGAAGGCGCATTTCACCTCGGCGGCCGCGGAGACGTGCTGTTCCTGCGCAACCGGGCACACGACATGGCCGTGGGGCCCTACGTCGACGTCGCGTCGGCCGGGTTTCACGACTTGGACGCCGGCGGGGGCGCCGAGTGGTTGCTGCCGGTCACCGACGACATGCCGCTGGTGCTGTCGGCCGGCGGGTTCGCCCGCAACGGCGAAGGACGAACCTGGTCTCCGGGGATGGAGGGCACGGTGTTCTTCGGTTCGCGCAGCTACAACTTCCACTCCTGGTACGGGCTGGCGGCGGGCCTCTTTGCCCAGAGTCGCTGGCTCCCGGCTTCGCCGGCGACGCTGGACCTGGTCTTCGGCGTTCAGATCGACGGTCAGCTGCTCGCGCTGCCCTTCCTCTTCGTGTTCGAGGCGATCGCGCACTGACGCGCGGCCGGTGCGCCCTTCGCGTCGATCGGTCGCACCGGCTCATGGGGCACGAAGAGCGATCGCTTCCCATGGTAGGCTCCGGGCGGCGCCATGGACCGTCGCACCATCGAGCTGCGGATCGCCGGACAGAACTACCGCGTCGTCAGCACTGCTCCCACCGAGGAGCTGCAGCGCTTGGCCGAAGTGGTCGAGTCGAAGCTGGCCGAGATCGCCCCACGGGGGCGCAACCAGCCTCAGGCGTTGCTGCTGGCGGCGATCGCGCTCGCCCACGAGGTCGAGACCGAGCGGGATCGCCGCGAATCTCTCGAGCGACGCACACGGGATCTGATGCGGCGCATGCTGGTACGCATCGATGACGCGCTGGAGCCCTTCGAGCAGGCCGAAGCAGCGCCAAGCGAGTAGGGTTTCACGTGAAACAGGAGACGCCGGCGGCGCTCGCTTTCCTCGACGCCCGCATTGCAGAGGCGCGCGCACAGGCCCTCTTCCGGGAGCGCCCGCCGGCCGCCGACCCGGTCGCGATCTCACTCTGCTCCAACGACTACCTCGGGCTGGCAAGCCATCCGGCGCCCCAGGCCGCCTCCGGTGCGGGAGCTTCCCGCCTCGTCTCCGGGGACCGGCCCGTGCACGCCCGCCTGGAGGCCGCTGCGGCCGAGCTGGTGGGGCAATCCGCGGCCCTCGTGTTCTCCAGCGGATACGCGGCAAACACCGGGACCCTCTCCGCTCTCGCAGGCCCGGGCGATGTCATCGTGAGCGATGCCCTCAATCACGCCTCCATCATCGATGGGGCGCGGCTGTCCCGCGCGCGCGTGGAGGTCGTACCCCATCTCGGACTGCCGGAGATCGCCCGCGCGCTCGAGCAGCCACGGACTGGACGAGCCTTCGTGGTCACGGAGTCGTACTTCAGCATGGACGCCGATTCGCCCGATCTGGCGGAGCTCCGTCGCCTGTGCGACCGGCACGCCGCTGTCCTCGTCGTCGACGAAGCGCACGCGCTGGGCATCCTCGGCCCCGAAGGACGGGGGCTCTGCGTCGCCCACGAGATCCGCGCCGATGTCCTCGTGGGCACGTTCGGCAAGGCGTTCGGGGCCGGAGGTGCCTTCGTCGCTGGCTGCCCGGCCCTCACGACCTGGCTGTGGAACCGCGCGCGTTCGTTCGTCTTTTCCACCGGCCTCAGCCCTTCGGTCGCGATGGCCGCGCTCCACGGGCTGGAGACGGCCCGCCTCGAGCCCGAGCGGCGCGAACGGGTTCTGGCGACCGCAACGCTCCTGCGCGGGGGGCTGACACGGCTGGGACTGAAGACCCTCGGGGCCGGTCCGATCGTCCCCTGGCTCGTCGGGGACGCCGGCGAGGCCATGCGCGTGGCCAACGCCCTGCGGGAGCGCGGGCTCGACGTCCGCGCCATCCGCCCTCCGTCCGTACCCGACGGGACCGCGCGCCTCCGGCTCACCGTGACGGCGGCCCATCGACCGCCGGACATAGAACGCGCGCTCGAGGCGATCGCGTCGGTGCTGGAGCTCTGAGGTATGGCCGGGCGCCTCGTCGTCGTCTCGGGCACGGGTACGGGCATCGGCAAGACCCACTTCGCCGAGGCGCTGCTTCGCGCGCTGGCGCCGGGCGGACGTCGGGTACTCGGCGTCAAGCCGATCGAGAGCGGGGTCACGGACCCGGCCACCTCGGACGCCGGCCGTCTCGACGCCGCCTCCTCGTTTCACGTGAAACACTTCGGGCACGCCCTGTCCGAGCCCGTCTCACCGCACCTCGCTGCGCGGAACGCGGGGATCGGCCTCGTGCTCGACCCTCTGGCCGCGGCGATCGCCGACCTGCGCCCCCTGGTCGACGTCCTGCTGGTCGAGCTGCCTGGCGGGCTCTTCACGCCCCTCACGGAGCGGGTGCTCAACGCCGATCTGGCCGCGCGCCTCGCCCCCGACCTGCTGCTCCTCGTGGCGCCGGACCGCCTCGGTGTCCTGCATGACACCATGGCGGCCTGCCGCGCTGCGGCCGCGATCCCCCTCCGGATCGACGGCCTCGTCCTGGTCGCGCCCGCGGAGCCAGACCCCTCGACGTCGACCAACGCCGCAGAGCTCGCCCTCTTCGCGCTTCCTCCGGTCTGGGCAACGCTACCCCGGGGTCCGGCTCCGGCCCTCGCTCTCACGCAGGCGATGGCGCTCATCGCGGGGCGTATCCTCCCTACGCGCCGCTGACGATCCGCCCTCGCTCCAGGGTGACGACCGGCCCCCCGACTGCATCCGAGAACGCGGCGTCGTGAGTGACCACCACCACCACGGCACCCCGCTCCGCCTCCTCGCGGACGAGGGCCGTGAGCCGCACGGTGGCGGCGGCGTCCAGCCCGGTCGTCGGCTCGTCGAGCAACAGCAGCCGGGGCCGATGGACGAGCGCCCGGGCGAGGGCCACTCGCTGCCGCTGTCCGCGCGAATACGTGCGCACGGAGCGAACCGCGAAAGCGCCGAGCTCGAAGCGCTCCGAGGCGCGCGCGAAGGCTTCCGTCGGATCGCAGCCGTGCAGGCGGGCCGCGAGCTCGATGTTCTCCCGGCCGGTGAGATCCGGATAGCAGAGCGACTCGTGGCCCAGCCAGCCAAGCGTGCGCCGCACCACCGCCCGGGTGCGTCCGAGCGCGCCGTGATCGACGCGCCCCGAGGTCGCCCGGGTGAGCGTCCCGACGATGGCGAGAAGCGTCGACTTCCCCGACCCGTTCGGGCCCCGGACGACGCTGACCGTCTGGGGCGGGAAGACGCACGACACCCCCACCAGGGCCCGGATGGGCCCGAACGTCTTCGTCACGTTGTGAAGCTCGACGGAGCCCGTCTCGGCGGCCACCGCGGCATCTTCGGTCGCCCGGCGCGCGCGGGCAAACAGGCGGCTCTTTTCCTTCATGTATGAACGTTCTCCGTGCTGTCGCGCCACGGCGCCAGATGGCCGCGCCGTGCTACTCTGGGCATCATGACGGCAGCCGCGACGCGCATCGCCGAGGAGCTGCCCGCGCTCCAGACGCTGCGCCAGGCGGTCGAGGGCGCGCTGGAAGGGAAGCCCGAGGCCGTCGAGCTCGCGCTCGTCGCGCTCCTCGCACGCGGGCACCTCCTCATCGAGGACGTTCCGGGCGTCGGCAAGACCACGCTCGCCCGGGCCCTCGCCCGGGCGGTTGGCGGAGACCTGCGCCGCGTTCAGTTCACCAGCGACCTTCTCCCGAGCGATGTTCTCGGCGTCAGCGTCTACGACCAGCGGCAGGGCGAGTTCGTCCTGCGCCAGGGACCCATCTTCTCCAACATCCTCCTGGCCGACGAGATCAACCGCGCCAGTCCACGCACCCAGTCAGCGCTGCTCGAGGCGATGAACGAAGGTCAGGTCTCGCTCGACGGACAGACCATTCCGCTGCCGGAGCCGTTCTTCGTCATCGCCACACAGAACCCGCAAGATTTCGCCGGGACCTTTCCGCTCCCCGAGTCCCAGCTCGACCGTTTCCTGCTGCGCGTCCGCATCGGCTATCCGCCGCCGCCTGTCGAGATGCGCCTGGTGCTCGACGGGCACACGGACACCGCGCGCGACGTCCCCTGCGTCCTCGATCCCGCACGGCTCGTGGCGCTGCAGCGAGAGGTCGAGCGTGTCACGATCGACGGCGCCCTCGCCAACTACCTGCACGCGCTCGTCGTCGCCACGCGCACCTCGCCGCTGCTCTCGCTCGGGGCCTCCACGCGCGCCGCCATGGCGCTCGGGCACGCGGCACGCGCCCGCGCGCTGCTCCGCGGGCGGCATTACTGCATCGCCGACGATATCCACGATCTCGCGGTGCCGGTCGTCTCTCACCGCGTGCGCCTGGCCACGCATGCGGACGGCTTCGTCCCGACGCGCGACGAGGCCGAGTCCGCGGTGCGCGAGATCATCGCCCGCATCCCCGTCCCCCTCTGAGGCCGGCGGCCGCATGCAGGGCCCGCCGTCGTCTCCCTCCCCCCCGACGCTCGCGCGCTGGCTCGACGCCTGGCGACGCCGCATGCGTCCGCCCCGCCGGCTGAAGTTCACTCGCGAGGGCAAGTTCTTCGTCGGCATCACGCTGGGGGTCGGGTTCGCTGCGATCAACACGGCGAACAACCTCCTCTATCTGCTGCTCGGGATGCTGCTCGCGCTCATCGTCGTCAGCGGGATCATGAGCGAGCTGTCACTCCGGGATCTCACCGTCGTCCGCCGGCTGCCGCTGCGTGCGCAAGTAGGGCGCGCCCACCTCGTCGAGATCGAGGTGTTCAACCACAAAGCGCGGGTGCCCTCTTACGCCATCGAAGTGGAAGACCTGCGGGCCGGGCAGCCGGCCGACAAGCGGTGTTTCTTCCTGAAGATCAGCCCGAAGTCGGCCCAGGTGGCGGCCTACCGCCGAACCCCGACCCGGCGCGGGCGAGACGTCCACGTCGGCTTCCGGATCGCCACACGGTTCCCGTTCGGGTTGTTCGAGAAGTCGCGCGAGGTCCCCGCGGAGGGGGAGCTCGTCATCTATCCGGCTGTCGACCCCGTGCAGCTCCCACCTCCGCCAGCCGGACGCTCGCCCGGCGCCGATCACGTGGTCGGACGCGGACACGGCGAGGAGTTCCTCGGACTCAAGCTGATGCGGGACGGCGAGGATCCCCGCGACGTGCACTGGCGCAAGACGGCCGCGGTGGGCCAGATGGTCATGCGCGAGCGGGCGCGCGAGACCCGGCCCGACGTGACCATCACCCTCGACGTGGTGCGGCAGGACGCGGCACGGGACGAATGGAACGTCGCCTTCGAGCGTCGCATCCGCGACGTGGCCTCGCGGGCGGTGGCCCACCTCAAGCGCGGTGACCGCGTCTCGGTGGTGACCACCGCCGGCGGCCTTGCACGGGCCGACCGCAGCGTCGGGGCCGATCCCCTGCTTCGCTATCTCGCGCTCGTCGAGCCGGCCCCGCAGGCGGATGTCCACGCTCCGGAGGCGGCGGAATGAGGTTCGGGCTCGTGCACCGCGTGATGACCGACGCGCTGGCGGCGCTTGGCGTGCTGGCCGTCGTCAGCACGGCCTCCCTCAGTCCCTGGACGAACCTCGTGCTCGTGCTGGGCCTCGCCATCGCCATAGCGATCCCGGAGAGCTGGCAGGGGCGACCCGCGCTGCG
>DATBQU010000434.1:0-11022 GCA_036560665.1 Polyangiaceae bacterium | reverse complement strand
GGGGATAGAGCTCGCGCCGTACGTCCTTCAGCTCGCGCCGGTAGGCGACGGCGCTGGCGACGCTGCCGGGCCACAGCGCGATGGTGTTGGTGGCGTTGGCGGGGATGGGCGGCACCCCCGCGAAGAGGAGGGCCGGAAAGGCGACGAAGCTGCCCCCGCCGGCGACGGAGTTGAGCGCGCCGCCGATCACCGCGGCGAAGAAGAGGAGGGCGCCGGTGGCGATCGTCACGCGCCGGCTCTAGCTGGTGCGGGTGAAGAGCAGCAGCTTGTAGTCCGCCAGCGGGGCGAGCCAGGGCGCAGCGTCGAGCAGCCGCTCTCCCGCCCCGAAGATGGGGGCGACCAGGGGCCGCGGCAGGTCGCGCACGCTGAAGACGAGGCGCACCGGCACGAAGCCCATGCGATCGCCCTGCACCAGCGCCAGGCCCGCCCGGTTGGCGCAGCCGATCCACTCCTCGAGGCCGAGGTCGAGGACGCGCCGCAGCAGGGGCGAGCGATGGATGGGCTCGAGCAGCAGGACCCGCCCGCCCTTGCGCACCAGACGCGCCACGCTGGTCATGGCGCGCTCGAGCGATGGGCGGTCGCGGCAGGCCACCGACAGACAGCCGAGCACGATCGCGTCGTCGAAGGCGCTGGCGCCGACCCGGTCGAGGCCGGCCACCACGTCCCCCTGCTCGAAGCGCACCAGCCCGGAGGACACCAGGGCGCTCGACTCGTGGCGCGCCGCCTCGACGGTCGCCGGCGAGAAGTCGACGCCCACCACCTGCCGCGCGCCACGCTGCTCGGCCAGCCAGCGCGTGACCCGACCGGTGCCGCAGCCCACGTCGACCATGCGGCGGCCGGTGACGTCGCCCAGCGCGCGCACCAGCAGGGCGCGCTGGCGCTCGTCCCACAGCGCGTTGAACGTGTTCGACGGCCAGAGCGAGCGCGCCATGCCCCGCCGCGCCGAGGCGCGCGAGTCCCAGTACGAGGACACGCCGTAGATCGCGTCGCGGGTGCGCCGCTCCTTGAAGAGCTGCCACACGCTGGAAGAACCGGTGCCGTTGCTCGTCGCCGTCAAGGGCCCTCCTCCGTGTCGATGCGGATGCGCGCCAGCGCGGCGTCCGCCCGCGCCGTCGCCTCGTCGCGCGTCGCCCCGTGCGACAGCACGTACGCCGCGCGCTTGGCGCTGTCGGTGAGCGGCAGGACGCGCCCGCCGACGGGGACGAACACCTCCGCGTCGTCGACGCCGTCGAGCGCCCGCGCCTCGTCGAGCCCGCGCACCGCGCGGACGGGCCCGGGCCGGGCCACCAGGAACTTGGCGATCGCGCCCCCGTGGGCGGGCGCCACGACGCCCTGCCGCTCGAGCGCGACGTCGCCCAGCGCCACGCCGAGCACGCGGTCGTAGAGATCGACGCCGCTGGCGAGCCGGGTGACGTCGGCGTCGAAGCCGCCCCCCAGGCGCGCCGCCGTCTCGAAGAGGAAGCACCCGGCGGCCCCGAGCGCCACCTGCGAGTAGCACGGGCCGCGGACGTGCCCGAGCGCCGCCGCGCCGCGCCGCGCCTCGTCCACCACGCGCGCCTCGTCCTGCGCCGAGAGGCCCGCGGGATACACCTCGGCGATCATGACGCCGAGCGGCCGTCGCCCGGGGACGGTGAGGCGCTCGGTGACGCAGTAGCTCACCAGGCGCCCGTCCTCGATCCAGCCGTTGACCGAGTACTCGCGCCCCTCCAGCCACGCCTCGACGACGACGAGCGGCAACCCGGCGCCGGCCGAGTGCGCGCGCGCCTCCTCGAACGCCCGCGCCAGCTCGCCCTCGTCCTCCACGCGCGCGACGCCGCGCTGCCCCCATCCGCGCGCGGGCTTCACCACCAGGGGGAAGCCGCGCGTGCCGGCGAAGGCGCGCGCCTCCTCGAGCGACTCGCAGCGCGCGAACGGCGGCACGGCGAGCCCCGCCGCGGCGTACCCGGCGCGCATCGCGTCCTTGTCCTGGCAGCGCCGCACGGTGTCGGGCCCGGCGTAGAAGGGCAGGCCGAGGCGCGCCGCGACCTGCGCCGTCGCCTTGAGCGACACCTCGCTCCCCGTCGTCGTCACCGCCTTCGCCCCCACCCGCGCCACCAGCGCGCACAGCCCCTCCACGTCGCCCGTCGACACCTCGTGGAACTCGTCGCACAGCTTCACCGCGACCGCCCCGGGGTTCATGTCGGCCCCCACCACGCGCAGGCCCCGCCGCTTCGCCGCGCGCACCAGCGAGAGCTGCGGGAACCCGCACCCCACGACGACGACGCTCACAGCGCCGTCCCCTTCGCCAGCCCCTTCCCTGGCTCGCGCGCGTGCGCGGGTCCGGTCGCGGGCGCGGTCGCGGTCGCGGGCGCGGTCGCGGGCGTGGGCGCGGGCGCGGGCGCGGGCGCGGGCGCGGGCGCCGGCGCCGGCGCGAGCGACGCCCTCTCCAGCTCGTCGGCCCCCTGTCGCTCCTCGAAGTTCAGGCGCTCGGCGATGTTGTAGAGCGGCCGCGCCTGCGCCTGCACGTAGATCCGCGCGATGTACTCGCCGATCACGCTGGTCGCGATGAGCTGCATCCCGCCCAGGATGACCACCGCCGCGAAGAGCGACGGCCACCCCATCATCCCGTAATCCCACAGGAGCTTGCGCGCGATGACCCACACGCCGAGCCCCAGCCCGACCAGCGCGAACACGAAGCCGAGCGTGCCGATGTAGCGCAGCGGCTTGCTGGAGAACCCCACGATGAGGTCGAAGGTGTGGTTGAGGAGCTTGGTGAAGTTGTAGTGCGTGGCCCCCGCGTGCCGCGCCTCGTGGCGCACCTTCACCGTCCCGATGCGCGCCCCGCTCCAGACGATGATCGCGCTGAAGAACTTGCGCCGCTCCGGCAGCGCGGCGACCAGGCGCGCGATCGGCGCGCTCATCAGCCGGAACGTGGAGACGTCCTCGGGCAGCTCGATCTGCATCATCGAGCGCATCCCCCACTGCATCGTGCGCGACGCCGCCACGCGGAAGAGCGAGTCCCGGCGGCCCTGCCGCACGCCGTAGACCACGTCGTACCCCTCGTCCTTGCGGGCGACGAGCTTGCCGATCTCCTCCGGCGGGTGCTGCATGTCGCCGTCCATCTGGATGAGCCAGCGGCCTCGCGCCTCGAGGTACAGCGCCTCGACCGCCGCCTCCTGCCCGTAGTTGCGGGTGAAGCGCACCACCCGCACGCGCGCGTCGCCGGCGGCCACCTTGCGCAGGAGCTCGGGGGTGCGGTCGCGCGACCCGTCGTCGACGAAGAGCAGCTCGAAGGACGCGCCGAGCTTCTCCATCGCCGCCAGCACCCGGGCGGCCAGCGCCTCGACGTTGCCCTCCTCGTTGTAGACGGGGACGACGACGCTGTACGTGACGCGGCTGTCCGAGGCGGGCGTGCTCACCGGCGGCGGCACCGTAGCACGGGACCTACTTCGGGAAACCGCACTGGGACCAGGCCGGCGCCGTCGACCCGCACGAGGGACAGCCGGCGAAGAAGGCCTTGCCCACCGTCACGCCGTTCTTGAGGCACAGGCACACCGACTGCGGACACGAGCAGTCGACCTCGTAGGAGTCGCCGTTCGAGCACTGCGAGAACTGGCTCACCGAGCAGCCGCCGCCGCTGCTCGAGCCGGAGCCGCCGCTGCCCCCCTGGTCGCAGGTCACGGGGCCGCCGCTCGAGCCGCCGCTGCCGCCCCCGCTGGAGCCGCTGGAGCCCCCGCTGCTCCCGCCGCTCCCGCCGCTCGACCCGCTGGAGCCGCCGCTACTCCCGCTGCTGCCGCCGCTCGAGCCGCTCGATCCGCCGCTGCCGCCGCTGCTGCTGCCGCCGCTCGAGCCGCCGCTGCTCCCGCTGCTGCTGCTGCTGGTCCCGCCGTCGTTCGAGCCCTCGACCCGCCCGCCGCACGCGCCGACCGCGAGCGAGAGAGAAAGCACCGCGATCTTCGTGGCATTCATCGGACGCCCTCCGTCGCGCGCGATCGCGCGCGGTCGCGCGAGAGTGTACTACTCCATCTCGGGGCCGATGCACCTGCTCGAGCGCGTCGTCGAGAAACCGCACGCGTGCGCGTACCTGCCCGCGGAGCGCGCCAGCCTCGAGGTGCGCGTGATGCTCGACGTGACCCCCGCGGAGACGGACGCCCTGCTCGAGCGGGCCTGGCGGCGCTTCGGCCCCATCTACTTCCGCCCCGCCTGCGCCGCCTGCTCCGAGTGCGTCAGCCTGCGCGTCCTGACCGAGCGCTTCACGCCGACCAAGAGCCAGCGCCGCGCCGCCCGCGCCTGCGCGTCGCTCCGCCGCGTGGTCGGCCCGCCGCAGGTCGACGCCGCGCGCCTCGCCCTCTACGCGCAGTGGCACGCGTCGCGCGAGGCCGTCCGCGGCTGGGAGCCCAACGCCCAGACCCAGGACCGGTACGCGCTCGAGTTCGGGTTCCCCCACCCCTGCGCCCGCGAGGCGGCCTTCTACGACGACGAGGCCGGGAAGCTGGTGGGCGTGGGCCTCTTCGACGAGACCCCGCGCGCCCTGTCCGCGGCGTTCTTCTTCTACGATCCCGCCTACGCCCGCCTGTCGCCGGGGACGGCCAACGTCCTCGGCCTCCTGGCCGACGCCCGGGCCGGCGGCCGCCGCCACGTCTACCTCGGTTACTGCGTGGCCGGGTGCGCCTCCCTCCGCTACAAGGCGGCCTTCCGGCCCCACGAGCGCCTGGTGGGCCGTC
This sequence comes from Polyangiaceae bacterium, assembly GCA_036560665.1. Taxonomy (GTDB): domain Bacteria; phylum Myxococcota_A; class Polyangia; order Polyangiales; family Polyangiaceae; genus Palsa-1150. Next base: position 6,319 of record DATBQU010000434.1, on the reverse strand, counting down.
CCGCCCCGGAAGACGAGCCTCGCTGGGATGAGGTGGAGCCCGTGGCAGCGCCGCCTTGACAGAGTGCCCCTCGCCGCGTAGTTTCCCGCGCCCCTCGCCCCTGAAGATAAAGGTCTTTTCGTCATGCCCTCCACGGCGTCGCAGCCCCGCAAGCAGGCCCCCCAGACATCGTTCGTGATGACCAAGGCGCAGGCCACGGCGTCGCGCGCCTGGTGGGTCGTCGACGCGACCGGCAAGCCCCTGGGGCGGCTGGCGAGCGAGGTGGCCAGCGTGCTGCGCGGCAAGCACAAGCCGACCTACACGCCCCACGAGGACACCGGCGACTTCGTCATCGTGGTCAACGCCGACAAGGTGCTCCTCACCGGCAACAAGCTCGACAAGAAGTTCTACTACCACCACTCCGGCATCCCGGGCGGCTTCGCCCAGGAGAGCTACCGGCACCTCTTGGCCCGCGACGGGACGTTCCCGGTCGAGAAGGCCGTCCGCGGCATGCTCCCCAAGGGCGTGCTCGGCCGCCAGATGCTGACCAAGCTCAAGCTCTACATCACGCCGGACCACCCGCACGCCGCCCAGAAGCCCCAGGCCCTGCCCATCCGCACGGCCGCCCGCGCCACGAGCGCCACGAAAACGAGCAAGTAGAAGACCATGGCCACCGACAACCGCACGTACGCGACGGGCAAGCGCAAGACCGCCATCGCCCGCATCTGGCTCAAGGCCGGCACCGGGACCATCGTGGTCAACGGCCTGCCCTGCGACGACTACTTCGAGCGCGAGACCTCGCGCATGGTGCTCCGCCAGGCGTTCGAGCTGCTCGAGGCGCAGGACCAGTTCGACGTGTGGGCCACCTGCACCGGCGGCGGCAAGGCCGCCCAGGCCGAGGCCATGCGGCACGGCATCGCGCGCGCCCTGGTGACGCTCGACCCGGAGAAGCGCAGCGTCATCAAGCGCGCCGGCTTCCTCACGCGCGACGCGCGCAAGAAGGAGCGCAAGAAGTACGGCCAGCCGGGCGCCCGCAAGCGCTTCCAGTACAGCAAGCGCTAGGCGCGAAGCTCTGGTAGAAATGCGGGCCGTGAAGCTCCGCGACCTCGTCGTCGCCGCCGTCGTGGCGGGCGGGCTGCCCCTGGTCGCCCCGGCGCCGGCGCACGCCACCATCGTCGAGCGCGTCGTCGCCGTCATCGGCGAGCGCCCCGTGCTGTGGACCGAGCTGCTCCACCGCGCCGCCGCCTCGCGCGTGCAGATCCGCATGCAGACGCACGACCCCAACGTGGTCAGCGTGCAGGAGCAGGAGATGTACCGCGAGCTGCTCGAGCGGATGATCGACGACCGCCTCGAGGAGCAGCAGGCCGACCGCGCGCACATCTCGGTGACGCCCCCCGAGATCGACCGCGGCATCGCCAACATCGCCGCCCAGGCGCAGGCGCAGCAGGGCCGCCCGGTCACGGCGCAGGACGTGCTGTCCGAGGTGCACCGCCGCGGCCTCAGCGACCAGGACTTCCGCGAGGAGATCCGCCGCCAGATCCTGGAGGGCAAGCTCATCGAGCTGCGCGTGCGCCCGCGCGTGCGCGTCACCGAGCAGGACGCGCGCTCGACCTACGCCCACTGGGTGAGCGACCTCAAGGACCAGCAGCCGGTCGACGTGCGCATCCTCGCGCTGCGCGTGCTGCCGGGGTCGACGCAGCTGCAGGTCCAGGCGCGCATGGACCTGGCGCAGGATCTCGCCAACAAGGCGCGCGCGGGGGCGGACTTCTGCCAGCTGGTCGCGCAGTACAGCGACGACGTCGGCACGCGCCAGACCTGCGGCTCGCACGGCGCCCAGGCCTTCGCCACGCTGCTGGCCCCCATCCAGGACGCGGTGCGCACCCTCAAGCCCGGCTCGGTGTCCGACCCCATCCCCGTCCGCATCGGGCAGGACGAGGTCATCGTCATCGTCATGCCGCTCGGCGCCGCGAAGGTCCCCACCTACGAGGACGTGAAGAACGACATGATGCAGCGCGCGATGATCGACGGGCTCGAGCGCGCGCGCAAGCAGTGGCTCGACGAGCTGAGGCACAGCGTCTACATCGACGTGCGGCTCTAGGGCCGCGAGGGAGGACTGACCGTGCGACGACTCACCATCACCCCGCAGGCGTGCGTCGAGGCGCTCGCCGTCCTGGTCGCCTTCGCCTGGGCCGACGCCCGCCTCGACGACCGCGAGAAGGCCAGCGTGCGCGGCGCGGCGCAGGTGCTCAACCTCACCAAGGAGCACCGCGAGAAGCTCGAGTCGATGCTGGACAAGCCGTCCACCATCGAGTCGGTCAAGGCCGAGCGCCTCTCGCCGCGCGACCGCGCCTTCGCCTACGTCGCCGCGGTGTGGATGTGCGGCGTCGACGAGGACGTGAGCGCCAAGGAAGAGGGCATGCTCTACCGCCTGGCCGACATGCTCGAGATCGACGACGCCCGCAAGGCGGAGCTCGAGGGCATCGCGCGCGCGGTGGGCCCGCACCCGGCGGGCGGGCGCCAGTGGGGCGACGAGATCGTCCGCCTCTTCAAGGCCATCCCCGCGCGCCTCGAGCAGCCGACGGGCGACCTCGAGGAGATCGAGGTCACCTTCGAGTAGGGCCACGCGCTACTGGATGACGATCTCGACGCACCCGATGCCGCGATCGACGTCGCCGTCGTGGATGACGAACTCGCCGGTGTAGGAGCCGGGCGGCAGGAAGAGCTGGCTCACGTCCCAGATGAACTCGGCGGTGTACGGCTCGGGCGTCTGGCTGCCCGACGGCGGCGGATCGATGGCGGGCGCGGGCGTGGGCGCCGGGCACAGGAAGCCGCACAGGCAGCTGGTGTTGTTGTCGTAGCTGCCCTTCACGTGCTGCGGGAAGTGCGGCGTGCCGCCGTTCTCGGCCGTCATCGGCGCGATGTAGAGCGCCGGCTCGTAGAGGTAGCCGTCGGACGCCTTGGCGTTGACGTCGCCGGGCGAGGTGACGTCGCCGGTCGCGGAGTCGATCTGCTCGTTGTTGGCGATGAAGGGCGGGCACTCGTCGTTCACCCACACCTTGATCTGCCCGTTCTGCCCCACCGTCTGGCCCTTGCCCGGCTCGTAGCCGACCAGGATCTCGGGCTCGGTGTTGACGGTGTTGCCCTCGCACAGCGACGGCAGGCACACGTTGGGCTCGCCGTTGCTGGTCGTCCCGCACGTCTCGCCGCCCTTGCACTGCCCGCAGTCGACCGTCCCGCCGCAGCCGTCCGGGATGGTGCCGCACTGCGCGTTGACGCGGGGGCAGGTGGCCGGGACGCAGCTGCCGCCGTCGGGCGGGGCGCCGCCGCACGCGCCGGGCGACGGCGGGAGGCCCTCGCCCGTGCACGGTCCGAACGCGCCGAACTCGCCGCTGGCGGTGCAGGTCTGCGTCCCGTCGTGGCAGGGGCTCACGCCGCGCGTGCCGGCGGGCCCGGTGTAGCAGGCGTGCGTCTCGCCCGCGCTGCACTTGCAGCCCTGCACGTCGGCCGACCCGGCGCTGCAGTCCGGCCCGCCGCCGTCGTCGCCGAGCGCGCCCGACGAGCCGCCGCCGCTTCCGCCGCTGCTGCTGCCGCCGCTGCCGCCGCCGCTTCCCGAGCCCGATCCGCCGCCGAAGTCGCTCGCCCCTCCCTGGCTGCCGCACGCCACGAAGGCCGCGGCGACGAGGAGCAGCGGCACCATGACCCGCGAGGACACCCGGTGACCTGGGAGAGCATGGTCCATGGCGGATTCTCCGAAGAAGGCGAGGCTGTGGGCGCTGTGCGGTCCCTCTCAGCAACACGCGTGCCGCGCGCGGTGGCCCGTGAATCTACGCGTGCCCGCGCCCACTCGCGCGCCCTCGCACGTCACCGCGAGCGACCCTCCGCGAACGGTCGCGACCCGATCGCGCTACGCTGAAGCCCGGACATGGCCGACGTCGTCCTCGCGTTCCCGCCGAACGCCGTCGCCACGCGGGCGGTTCGCAGCACCGTCATCCTGGGCTCGATGGCCGCGCTGCGCGACGCCGGCCACTACGACGCGTGGAGCGCGGCGCTCGCGCCGGAGCACCGCCGGACGCTGGTCGAGGCCGTCGCCGCCGTCTGGCTCCCGCTCGACGCGGCGCTCGCCTACTACGCCGCCTGCGACTCGCTGCACCTCTCGAGCGACGCCGTGGCCCGGCTCGGCGGCGCCACGTTCACGCGCGTGCAGGGGACGCTCCTCGGCACCGTGCTGCGCATGGCCAACGGCGCGGGCGTGACCCCGTGGACCGTCCTGCCGCAGCTCCAGCGCTTCTGGGATCGCGCCTACGTCGGAGGCGGAGTGCAGGTCACGCGGCGAGGGCCCAAGGACGCGCAGCTCGTCGTCGCGCGCTGCGCCCTCGCCGAGAGCCACTACTACCGCAACGCCCTGCGCGGCCTCACCTCCAGCGTCCTCTCGCTCTTCTGCCACAAGGTGTACGTGCAAGAAGAGGCGACCGCGCGCCCCCACGGCACGGTCGCCATGCACGCGCAGTGGGTGTGAGCGCGCGACGATCGGGCGGCCTCGGCGTCCTGGCGGTTCCTCTCACCTCCGCCGCGCGGGCCCCTTCGACAGGTGGCCCATGGCCTCGACCAGGCCCTCCAGCGTCAGGTGGTACATCGAGAACATGCCGCCCAGCATCTCGGCGGTGCCGCCCTTCCAGTAGTTGGGGGGGTCGGGGTTGAGCCACGCGCTCTTGTCGAAGTGGTCCGACAGCATCTGCATCCAGCGCACGCCGTGCATGGACTCGCCGCCGATCTCGTCGCGCGTCGCGTACCAGTCGCCGCCGCCGAGCAGCTCCGCCGGGTGCATCGCCGCGTCGCCCACCATCACCAGCTTCCACTCGCGCGTGCAGTGCAGCAGCATGTCGCGCACGCGCACCGGATCGCGGAAGCTCTCGGTCTCGTAGACCTTGCCGTAGATGCAGTTGTGGAAATAGTACGTCCTGAGCTCGCGGAAGTTCGAGGCGCGCTTGGCCGCCGAGAAGAGCTGGCTCACCAGCTCGGCGTGCGGGTCCATCGAGCCGCCCACGTCCATCAGCAGCAGCACGCGGATGTTCGACTTGCGCGGCGCGCGCATCACGATCTCGAGCTCGCCCGCGTTCTTCGCCGTCCTGTCGATGGTCTCGTCGATGTCGAGCTCGACCTCCGAGCCCTCGCGCGAGAAGGCGCGGAGCTTGCGCAGCGCCACCTCGATCTGGCGCACGTCGAGCACCAGGTCGGACCGGTACGGCCGGTAGACGCGCGCGTCCGCCACCGCCATCGCGCTGCGCCCGCCGCCCTTGGGCCCCACCCGCACCCCCGACGGGTGCGCGCCGTGGGCGCCGAAGGGGCTGGTGCCGCCGGTGCCGATCCACCGGTTGCCGCCGTCGTGCCGCTCCTTCTGCTCGCGCAGGCGCTGCTCGAAGAGGCGCCGCAGCTCCTCGAGGTCGAGCTTGTCGAGCGCCGCCAGCTCCTCGGGCGAAAGCTCCTTGCGCATCTTCGGATCGCGCAGCCACTCCTCCAGGTCCTTCACGAGCTCGAGCGACTTGCCCTCGATGCCGCGGAAGCAGGAGAGAAACGCCTCGTCGAACGCGTCGAGATCGGCCTCGGTGTGCACGCAGAGCGCGCGGGCCACGTGGTAGAAGCCGTCGAGCGAGCTGTCGTGGAGGCCCATCGAGAGGGCGCGCGTGAGGGCCATCGCCTCCTGGAGGCCGACCTTGACCTTGCGCTTGCGGAGCTCGAAGAGGAAGGGGACGAACATCGCTCGTGCACCCCAGCCTAGCCTGGGCGCGGAGGGGCGCTAGGCTGCGACTGTGCTGGTCCCCGCGCCCGACGTGCCGCTCCCCTCCCGCGCGTCGATCGATCGCGCGAAGGCGGAGCTGGAGCGGCGCCTCGGGCCGTCGAAGGTGCTCACGGGCGCCGACGCCTGCGCCGCCTACGCGATGGACGACAGCGACGTCGCGGGGCGACCGCCGGACGCCGTGGTCATCGCCGCCTCGGCGGAGGACGTCGCGACGACGCTCGCGGTCGCCGAGGCGTGCGACGTGCCGGTCACGCCGCGCGCGGGCGGCACCGGGCGCACGGGCGGAGCGGTGCCCGTCGCGGGGGGCATCGTCCTCGCGACGCACGCCCTCGCGCGCATCAAGGAGATCGACCGGGGCAACCTCGTGGCCGTCGTGGAGCCGGGCGTCGTGACGGGCGAGCTGCACGCGGCGGTGGAGCGCGAGGGCCTCTTCTACGCGCCGGATCCGAACTCGCTGGCGAGCTGCATGATCGGCGGCAACGTCGCCGAGAACGCGGGCGGCCCGCGCGTCTTCAAGTACGGGGCGACGCGCGACTGGGTGCT
>DATBQU010000433.1:0-5453 GCA_036560665.1 Polyangiaceae bacterium | reverse complement strand
CGCCGTCCATGGGGACCAGGTTCAGGTTCACGTACACGAGGAGATCGCTCTGCACCGCCCGGCGGTTCAGCTCCACCACCTCGCCGTGGTCGGTGGTCCCGACCAGCGTCATCCCCTTGGGGTCCTCGGCGTCGTGGTTGTAGAGGCGGTCGGGCCAGTAGGCCTTGAAGATGCGGTCGCCCACCACGTGACGGATCTCGTCGCCCGTCATCCGGCGGTGGATGCTGGTGGCGACGATGATCTCCACGTCCTCCACGCCGTGATCGGCCAGCATCTCCAGCACCACCGTGAGCACGCGCTCGCGCACGTCGGGCCGGCGCATCGGCGGCAGCGGCAGAGAGATGTCGTCGATGGCGATGACCACCTTCATCCCCGGGCGCAGCTTCGCGTGCAGCGGGTCGCACCCCTCGGGGTGGTTGAGCGCGTAGCGGATGGCCGCGTCGACGTCCTTCAGCGACTCCATCGGCGGGCGCGGGTAGATGCAGCGCGTCCCCGCCGGCAGATCGACCTCGATCAGGCGGTCGCCGCTGAAGACCGCGCGCGGCGCGCTCTTCCTGTCGAGCGTGACCACCAGCGGGTGGCTCCCGCGCGTGCGCGCGCGCGGGACGAGGCCGTCTTCCGAAGAGGGCGGGAACGAGATGATGCTCATGGAATGCGCTCCAGCAGTTCTTGGATGGCGGGCCGCTTGCCCAGGTGGATGACCGGCCAGGCGTAGGTGCGCGCCAGCTTCGCCAGCCGGAGGTCGGGGTTGACGACGCAGGGGTGGCCGACGACCGACAGCATCGGCACGTCGGAGTAGCTGTCTGAGTAGGCGAAGCACTCGCCCAGGTCGTCGCCGTGCGCCTTGGCCCACTCGCGCACCAGGCGCGCCTTCTCGGGGCCGGCCACGATGGGACGCAGCAGCTTGCCCGTCGCGTAACCGTCCTTGATCTCCAGGCGGTTCGAGATGTGCCCCGTCGCGCCCAGGAACCTCGCCAGCCGTTCCATCAGGAAGTCGAGCGCGCCCGAGACGAGGATGACCTCGTGCCCCTGGCCGCGGCAGCGCTGCACCAGATCGCGCGCGCCGGGGTAGATGGCGCGCTTGAGCACGGAGTCGAACGCCTCGTCGGCCAGCAGCAGGAGGCGATCCTGCGAGACGCCCTCGTACGCCGCGAACAGCAGCTCGTTGAAGCGGCGTCGATCGAGCATCTCCGCCAGGGCCATGCGCGGCCCGCCCACGGCGGCGCGGGCGAGCGCGCCGAGGCTGCGCAGCGGGTTGGGCTGGTTGGCGAGATAGAAGACGGTCGGGTGCAGCAGGTTCGTGCGGACGAGCGTGCCGTCGACGTCGAAGAAGCTTGCGGGCACAGCCCCGCTTCTTCGTCCAATTCTGACGCCACTGTCAACGGTCCTGCGAGCGTGCGCGCCCAGCAGAATTGCCGAAATGCGTCATGTCTCACTGACACGCGTGTCAGTCCTCGTGCAGATAGCACGAGGACATTCGTGGTAACGGGCACTCAGTTGCTTCGGTCCGCCCGCTCCGTGCCCCCCCCGCCCGACCGCGATCCCGTCGATCAGGACTTCGATCTGCTCGAGATGGGCGAGTCGAACCTGACGCGCCTCGAGCGCGCCCAGATCCGGATGATCCGCGCGAGCCTGCGCCCCGGCGCGCTCGACCGCGCCATCCGCGTGCTCCAGCGCAGCGTGGGCCAGTGGTGGATCCGCGCCGTCACCTCCAGCCTGCGGCACGTGCACAGCCTCGACCGGCTACCGCCGTGGGACCCGCAGGGCAGCGTCGTCTTCGTCGCCAACCACCGCTCGTTCTTCGATCTCTACATCACGACCGCCGAGCTCGTGGCCCACGGCCTGCCCCACCGCATCCTCTTCCCGGTGCGGTCGACGTTCTTCTACGACCACCCCCTGGGACCGCTGGTGAACGGCGCCATGAGCTTCTTCGCCATGTACCCGCCCATCTTCCGCGAGCGCAGGCGCGCGGCGCTCAACCTGGCCAGCCTCGACGAGGTGGCGGCGCTGCTGCGGCGCGGCGGCTTCTTCGTGGGCGTCCACCCCGAGGGCACGCGCAAGAAGGACGACGACCCTTACACCTTCCTGCCGGCGCAGAGCGGCGTGGGGCGCATCATCCGCAAGGCGCGCGTGCCGGTCATCCCCGTCTTCGTCAACGGCCTGCTCAACGACTTCGTGCAGCAGGTCCGCGACGGCGTCATGCGCCGGGGGACGCCCATTCACATCGTCTTCGGCAAGCCCATCGAGTTCGGGAGCATGCTCGACGCGCCGGAGAGCCCGCGCACCTACAAGCGGGTCGCCGAACGGTGCCTGGAGGAGATCGGAAAGCTCGGGCTGGAGGAGAAGGCGATCCGCGCGTCGAGGCCGGGCGCCTAGGTCGCCCCCACCCTGCCGGTGACGCTGGCGCTCACGCTCACGCTCACGCGGATGGACGCCTGGGCCTGGACGATCTCCGAGCCGGCCGCCCCGACGCACGCCATCGCGTGCGCCCCCGCGTCGCCGATGACCTGCGACAGGCCGCCCGCCACCGTCACCAGCGCGTCGATGTCCGCCGCCAGCCGCTTGCCGTAGCCGATCTCCGCGGTGATGAGCGCCGGCATGTTGGCCTGGAGCGTCGCCACCAGCGCCGCCAGGTACTGCGCCTGCGCCGTGGCCTGCACCGCCACGCGCGCGGGCGAGCAGGTGGCGGTTATCTCCGCGTGCGCCTTGCAGCTCGCGTCGCACTTCGCGTCGGCGCTCGGGGCGCGCGCGTCGACGTTGCAGCGCGGCGCCTGCCACTGCCCCTGGCACTGCGCGTGGCACGTCGCCGAGCACTGGCCCTGGCAGGTCCCGTTGCAGTTTCCCGCGCACTGGCCCTGCGCGTTGCGCGACGAGCACGTGCCCTGGCAGTTGCCGTTGCAGACGCCGTCGCACGAGCCGGTGCACGTCCCCTGGCAGTACCCGCTCAGCTGACCGGGCTGGCAGCGCGCCACGATCTGACCGGGATCGACGCTGACGTTGCACTGGGCCGCGCACTGCGCGTACGCGTCGGCGGCGAAGCGGCACTCGGGCGGCGTGTAGCTCACCGCCAGGGTGGCGTTGCCCGCGGCGCGGAGGATCTGATCGATACGCGCCGACACCGGCGCGCACGCGCCCTGCGCCCTCCCGCCGGCGCCCTGCTGCGGCGCCATCTGGGCCGGCGGGATGCCCAGATCGAGGCCCATGCGCATGCAGGCGTCCGCCACCTGCGCCTCCATCGCCGCCGAGACGTCGCGCAGATCCGACGACGCCTGCACGAAGGCGCGGATGGTCCCGTTGGCCTTCGCGTCGGCGGTGAAGCTCGCGCCCATCGCGCCGCCGCGCAGCTCGGGGCACGCCGCCGCCTCGAGCGGCCCGCCCAGCGGCCCCAGCGCCTCGCAGCTGGTGACGGCCGCGCCGACCAGCGGCAGCGCCAGCATCGCACCCACCCAGTGGCTCTTCTTCTTCATGCCTCGCCGAGGCTAGGGGTGAGTCCGCCCGGCGGCAACGTAGGATGGACACGGCATGGCGGGGACGACGCGCGCACCGCAGGCAGCACGCTCCGGGCTCGCCTTGCTGGCCGGGGTCTTCGCCGCCAACGTCGTCCTCGAGCTCGCGTGGATGGCCGCGTGGTCGTGGCTGTTCGACGCCTCGAGCGAGGACTGGAAGGCGCGCGAGCGCCTCGTCGATCTCTTCATCCGGGGTGACCGCGTGGTGGTCCTCGGCGCCGAGGGGGCGACGCTGGCGGCGCTGTGGCTCGTGTCGCGGGCGCGCCTCGGGGGCGGGGCGCGCGCCATGCTCTGGACCGCGTTCGGCCTCGCCGCCTTCCGCGTGGTGCTGGGGGTGCTCGGGCTGGTGCACCCGTCGTGGACGGGCGACTCGCTCCTGCCCCGGCTCGTGTCGCTGTCGGAGGGCGTCGCCTTCCAGGGCGGCCTCGTCCTCGTCGTGCTCGTGGCGGCGCGCCTTCCGCCCCCGGGAGCGCGGGGCACGAGCGCGGCGCTGGCGACGCCCGCCATCGCCCTGGCCGCGATACGCACCGCGCTCAACGCCGCGTCGCTCCTGGCGCCCGAGGCGATGCGGCACGGAGGCCAGGCGATGCTGTGGGGCGCGCGCTCCCTGTCGATGGGCTCGCTCGCGCTGGCGCTGGCGGTGATGCTCGTCAGCCGAGCCGCCCTGGCTCGCTCGGAGGACACGGCCGTCGCCGCCGAGGCGGGCGGCGATCCCTCGTGGGCGCCGGTGGCGAGCGCCATCGCCATCCTGCCCGGGCTGGCCATCGCCCGCGTGACGCTCGCCGTCGGCGCCATGGTCCTCTTCGTCGTCGCCGCCGCGTCCAAGTCCTGGGACGCGGCGCGGGGCGCCATGCTGCTCGGCGGGCTGGTGGGCTTCGTCCTCGGCGTCGTCGTCCTGGCCTCGGTCGTCCGCGTGGCGCGCGCCCCCGCGGCGTCGGGCGCGGCGGCGCCGGCGGTCCTCACCATCGTGGCCCAGGCCGCGGCGATGCTGCTCGACGTGTGGGCCCTGTCGCTGCTCATGGACGTCGTGGCCGGCGCGAGCGCCACGGACTTCTGGGACAGCTCGGTCTCGCGCGCCATGGACGCCGCCGCCGAGCTGCCGTGGGTGGGCGCCATGGGGGAGCTGGCCGGGATCGTGGCCATGCTGGCCCTGCTGCGCGCGATGCGGAACATCGCGCGGCACCTCGACCTGCGGCAGCTGCGGAAGGACGCCACGGGCGTGTCGCTCCTGCTCGTCGTCACCGGCGCCCTCGCCATCGCCCTCCAGCCCCTGGCCAGCGCCATGGGCGACGCGGTCATCGTCGTCGCGCTCGTCGTGCTGGTCGTGGCGCTCGTCGCCTTCGCGAAGTTCGTCGCCCTGGCCAGGGGCCTTGCAGCGGGGATCCGCGAGGCGCGCGCGGTCTAGCAGGCTGCTGACGAAGCCGACTTCGTGGGGAGTGTTGCTGGTCTCCCTGCTGCGCCAGAAGCGGGCGGGGTGAGGAGGCGCGACAGTGTCGCCAGGGTCGCGTCGGCCAGCCTCTTGATCGCCCGCAGCGGGTGCGTCTGCGGCACCCGCGTCTCCGGCGACATCAGCACCAGCATCGACGACTGCTTCTTGTCCTCGCCTCGCATCGTGCGCGGCAAGATGAGTTCCATGCGCCAGATGTCGATCCCCGCGAGGCGCTTTTCCGCAGCCTGCTAGAGATCCGCCTGAACGACCCGCTTCGGACGAAACACCGGGTGTTTCATCGAGTCGACGTCGATCTCCGTCGAGATCGCCGCCTCGTCGGTCATGACGACGCGCTGTCTCGCGACGACGCCGTCCTCGTCCTCGAGCAACATGCGAAGCGCCATCGAACATCGTGACGCCGACATCGATCCCAGAGACGGTTCTTCGAGGATCATTGCCTGGTACTTCGGGAACACCAGGACGTCTGCCCGCGCGACCAGGCAGTTGTCTCGACGACT
>DATBQU010000432.1:0-4500 GCA_036560665.1 Polyangiaceae bacterium | reverse complement strand
TCGTCATCGGGATCTTGCCCGACGCGTAGCGGGCCTGGAGTTTCTTGTCGTTGAAGACAACGAGATCAGTCAGCTGGGTCACGGGTGTTCCTCTTGTTCTTCTTTCGCGCGCACGCGTGCAAGACGGCCGCAAACGAGGCTGAACCTGACCACAGGCCGGCCTTGTGTTCAACTGGGGTCAGCCGCGGCACGAGCAAAAGAGACGGATGTGCTACGTGAAGTGCGTCGCGAATTACGCAACTTGGACCCCATGAGAGTCGTCTCCTTCGCAGTCGTCATGGTTCTGTCATGGGCGCTGGCGCTCTCCGGCAACACCCGCTCTGCGAGCGCGCAGGAGTCGCAGCTCGATGCTCTGCGGGCGGCCGCCAGGTCGAACGCGGCCGACCCCTCCGCGGCCCTGGCGCTGGGGCGCGCCCTGCGACGGGCCGGACACGCGCTCGACGCGCTGACCGAGCTCCGGCGAGGCATCGCCGTGTCCGCGCCGAGGCCCGACGTCCTCGTGCAGCTGCACTGGGAGGTGGCGCGGGTGCAGATGGACCGTCGCGACCAGCCCCAGACCATGACCGCGTGCAGCGTCCTCGGGAAGCTCCCGGGGGCGAGCGCGGAGGGGCACGCGTGCGTCGCCGACGGGCACCTGCTGTGGCAGCGGTCGACGGAGGCTCTGGGGGAGACCGCCGCGGCGCTGGCGAAAGATCCGCGGTGCTACGAGGCCAAGGTGGCCGAGGGGCGCGCGGACGAGTTCGCGCTCGACGTGGGCAAGAGCGAGGCCGCCTATCGCGCGGCGATCGGGTGGCGGGCGGACGGCGTGGACGCGCACCTGGGGCTCGGACGGCTGCTGGCCAGAAACGGTCGCAAGGACGACGGCGTCGCGGAGCTGCGCAGCGCGCTCAGGCTCGACCCTTACGGGCCGGATGCGCTGTTCGAGCTCGGAGTCGCGCTCGCGCCCAGCGCGGAGAGCATGACTCTGCTCGAGCGGGCCACGCGCGAGCGACCGTCGTTCGCCGAGGCCTGGCTGGCGCTCGGGAGCCAGCAGCTGGGCGCGGGTCGCGTGGCCGACGCGCGGAGGTCCGCGGAGGCGGCGTGGCACGGGGACCCGAACAGCGTGGGGCCCCACATCCTCAACGGCAGGGTGGCGCTGGCCGAAGGCCGACCCGACGACGCCATCCGATCCGGCGAGGCCGCGCTCAAGATCATGGCCAACTCGGCGCCCGCCAGGCTTCTCATCGCGGACGGCAACGCGAGGAAGGGGGAGATCGACCTGGCGCTCGAGGCCTACCAGGCCGCCTGGGGGCTCGATCACGCCGATCCCACTCCGCTGGTGCACGCCGCCGAGGCCTGCCATGCCGCGGGCCGCGACACGAGCGCGCGCGCGTTCGGGCTGAAGGCCGCGCAGGAGTTCCCCAAGTGGGGCCCGGCCTGGGCGGCCCTCGGCGACGCTCTGGCCGCGCAGGGGGAGAAGCAGACCGCGCGTGACGCCTACCAGAAGGCCCTGGCGGGCGACGGCCCCATCGACCGCGCCGCCATCCAGAAGAAGCTAGGCGCGCTCCAGTGAACGTCTCCGAGCTCGTCCCGCGCGTGCTTGCCGGCGAGATCCGCGCCGTCGCGCGCGCCATGCGGATCGTGGACGACCGCGCGGCAGGTCGTGGAGAGCTGCTCAAGGCGCTGTGGCCGCACACGGGCAAGGCGTGGATCCTGGGCGTCACCGGGAACCCGGGGGCGGGGAAGTCGACCCTCGTCGACCGGCTCATCGAGGCGTATCGCGCCCAGGGGCAGCGCGTCGGCGTGGTGGCCGTCGATCCGACCAGCCCGTACACGGGCGGCGCCATCCTGGGCGACCGCATCCGCATGTCGCGCCACGCGACCGACGAGGGCGTGTTCATCCGGTCGCTGGCCACGCGCGGGCACCTCGGCGGCCTGTCGCGCAGCGCGCGGGACGTGGTGCGCGTGCTCGACGCCTGCGGCTACGGCGTGGTGCTGGTGGAGACGGTGGGCGTGGGCCAGGACGAGCTGGAGATCACGCGGACGGCGCACTCGACGCTGGTGGTCATGGCCCCCGGCATGGGCGACGAGGTGCAGGCCATCAAGGCCGGGATCCTCGAGTGCGCCGACGTCTTCGCCGTCAACAAGGCCGACCGCGAGGGGGCCGACGCCACCGTGCGCGACCTCGAGCTGATGATCGCCCTCGGCAACGAGACCATCCGCGCCCTCTCGAAGACGCGGGGTCACGCCACGCACTCGGCCGCGGACGGTCACCTGCAGCCCGCGCCGAGCGATCCGACGGCCGCGCGGTGGACACCGCCCATCGTGAAGTGCGTGGCGACGCGCGGAGAGGGCGTCGCCGAGCTCGTCGCGGCGCTGGAGAAGCATCGCGCGTGGGTGCAGGGGACGGAGGCCGGACAGGCGGGGCGCAGGGCGCGGCTCGCGGAGGAGGTCCGCGAGACGCTGCGCGAGGCGCTCATCGAGGCGGCGGTGCACGACCTCGGAGAGCGTGTCGACGAGGCGGTGCGGGCGGTCGAGGCGCGCCAGTCGGATCCGTACACCGCCACGGAGCAGCTGGTGCAGGCGTTCCGCGCGCGAGGGTGAACATGGCGACGCACCTCCTCGTCGGCAACCCCACGGCGCAGAGCGGAAAGAACGCCGAGCGCATCGATCGCGCGGTCGCGGGGCTCGCCGCCACCGGGGTGACCTGCGACGTCCTCGCCACGCTCCCTCGCGGCGGCACCGTGCCGGCGGTGGCGGACGCGCTGCGCTCGGGGGCCTACGCCTGCGTCGTCGCCATGGGCGGCGACGGGACGTTCCGCGAGGTCGCCGCCGGGGTGCTCGACAGCGGGCGGGCGCCGGACGTCGCGATGGGGATGCTGCCCACGGGGACGGCGAACGACCAGGGGCGCAGCTTCGGCCTGGAGGCGGGCGAGGCGGCTTTGGAGCGCAACCTCGAGGTGGTCGTCGCCGGCCGGGAGACGCGGCTCGACGCCGGGCGGCTGACCACGCCCGAGCGCACGGCGTGGTTCTTCGACTCGGCGGGCTGGGGGATCAGCGCGCGGGTCCTGCGGGCGAGAAACGAGGATCGCGCCCTGGTCGACGCGCACGCGCCGGCGCTCAAGGCGCTGTACCGCGACCACCTCGTGTACGCCGGCGCGCTGCTGCGTGTGTTTCTCGAGTCCTACGCGGTCGACGACGCGTTCACCGCCGACGTCGAGGTCGACGGCAAGCGCGTCGTGCTGGAGGGGCTCACCGACCTCATCGTGAAGGGCACGCGCATCTACGGCGGCGCGTGGGTCTTCGACCGCAGCAGCCGCCACGACGACGGGTTCTTCGAGGTCGTCCCCTTCCGCGGCAAGCTCGACTGGACGTCCAAGGCGATCGTCGACCTCGACGGCAACCCCGTCACCGAGGAGATGCTCAACGCCATCGGCGTCGAGCACTCGCGCCCGTTCCGCGCCTCGCGGCTGTCGCTGCGCCTGGCGTGGCCGAGCGGCGGGGCCGCGCCGGCGGCGCAGATCGACGGCGAGGAGTTGCCGGCGACGGACCACGCCAGCATCGAGGTGGTGCCGCGCGCGCTCCGGCTGATCGTCCCCGCAGCGCCCTAGCGGGAACGGTCGACGGTGCTGTCGCAGGCCATGAGGTCATGGACGACCGTCGAGCTTCGCATGCAGGCGGCGTCCATGTACTTGAAGTGCTTCACGCAGTCGTCGGCCGCCCAGGCGCCGTCGCCGGCGCCGCGGATCATCTCGCCGCACCAGCCGTCGACGCGGGCCGAGCGCTCGTTCGAGCGGTTCTGGCAGACGTCGACGATCCACTCCGCGAGCGAGTCGCACTCGCGCTTGGTCAGCGAACGGCCGGCGTCGTCGCCGCCCTGGGGCGCCGTGGCGCCGGACTGGGCGGGGGAGGGGGGTGTCTTGGGGGCGGGCTCGCTGCTGCCGCAAGCCGCCGCGCCCGCCACGACCAGCACGAGCAGGAGGGCGATGGCTTTCATCACGTTACCCGTAGCACCTCGTCGACCGTCGTCACGCCGGCCTGGATCTTGAGGAGGCCCGCGCGGCGCAGGCTGGGGATCCTCCGGCGCACGTAGATCTCGCGGTAGGCGCGCGCCGGGGCCTTGGCCTTGACCAGGTCGCGCAGGTCGTCGTCGAGCTCCACCACCTCGAAGATCCCGGTCCTCCCCCGGTACCCGGTGCGCATGCACTTGTCGCAGCCCTTGGTGCGCACCACGTCGCTTCCGGCGGGGAGCATCAGCTCGTCGCCGTCCCAGAGGTCGCGCTCGAGCTTCGCCGGGCGCTTGCAGTGGGGGCAGGCGATGCGCACCAGGCGCTGCGCCAGCACGGCGGAGAGCGCGTTGGCGACGATCCACGGCTCGACCCCGAGATCGACGAGGCGCACGATGGTCTCCACCGTGTCCGAGGTGTGCAGCGTGGAGAGCACCAGGTGCCCGGTGAGCGCGGCCTGCATGGCGATACCGGCGGTCTCCGAGTCGCGCATCTCGCCGACGAGGATGACGTC
>DATBQU010000431.1:0-9140 GCA_036560665.1 Polyangiaceae bacterium | reverse complement strand
GTGCTCCATCCACAAGACCGGCAAGGCCGATCCGGCCAACTGCGCCATGGAAGTGCCCAGCTTCTGGATCGCCGACGACAAGGGCAACACCAAGGGGCCCAAGATCCGCATCGTCGGGTGGGCGCGCAACTACGCCGTCATCTGCGACGCGATGAAGGTCTACAACAAGCTCAAGCCGGGCGAGCAGCCGAAGGAGCCGGTCAACGACGACATCCTGAACGTCGTCGTGCCCAACCCGCTGCCGGCAGTAGGCGCCAAGGTCAAGATCACCGGCGCGTACAACGTCGCGAAGACCGTGGTATCCGACATGGTCAGCGAGCCCATCGGCGGTGTCATGGCCTTGCAGAAGATGGACGTGGTCGAGGCGGCCCCGTCGCCCGCGGCCTTCACGGTCAAGAAGCCCGACTGCGGCGGCTGACCACCGTCAGAACACCCAGCCGACCGCGAGGCTGCGGGCCTTCAGAGCGCCCGTCGGCAGCGTGAGGATCTGCAGCTCACCCACCAGGCTGCCGCCGACGGCCTGCTTGACCGCGCCGAACCAGTCTCCCCAGCCGAGGCCGAGCAGCAGGCCGAGGGCGATGTTGCCTCCGATGACGAAGGTGTGCGCGAACCAGCCCGTGGCCAGCGCCTGATCGTCGGCGTCGCGAGCGAGGAGGTCGCGCGCGCGCCACAGCGCCTCGCAGGGATCCCCGACGCGGCCCTGGACGGTGGTCGCGGCGAGGCGCGCGTCGAGGACGCGCGCGTCGTCGATGACGGCCGGGGGATGGAGGAGCAGCAGACCCGGGATGAAGGTGCTGGCGCCTGCGCCCACGATGAACTCCCGCTGCTGGTCGCCGGTGGTGACCGCGGCGAGCACGGTCTGCCCCGCCAGGAGCGCCGTCCCTGCCGCCATCCAGGTCCAGTACCAGACACGGGCGCGACGCGCGTTCTCGTCGAGGGTGGAAGCGATCGCGTGCAGTCGCTGGTCGCAGCGCGGCACGTCGTCGGCGCGAGCGCGGGCGGGGACCGTGAGCAGCGCCACCGTCACCGTGACGGCGATCGCGCGCCTCAGGCGCTCTCCGCGAGCATCGCCCGCGCCTCCTGAGCGGCCGCCGACCGCGTCGCCGGCTCGAGCGCCGCCAGCAGGCGGCGACGCTCGTCCTCCGACCAGGGAGCCTCCGGCGCCTCGAGCATCCGCGCCGCGGCCGCAGCGCCGAGTCCCCGCGCGAACGCGGCCTCCGGTCGCGCGCCTTGCGCCTGCGCGGTGTTCCTCTCGGCCTCGCCGAGCGCCCGTTCGGCGAGCACCGCCACCGCCGGTCCTTCCCAGCCGCGCCTGCTCGCGAGAAGCTCGCGCGTCGCCCGGCCCAGCACGGCGTCCACCTCCGCCGCCGGCAGCCGCTCGAGGGCACGAAGCGCCAGCGTGCGTCCCGCGCGTGTCCCCACCAGCGCGAGCGTGGCCTCGCTCCAGCCGAAGTCCGGCGCCTGACGCGCGCACGTGGACAGATCGGTGAGCGGCGTGCGCGTGAGCAGGCGCGCCACCGCGTCGGACAGCTGCGCGCGGTCGACTGCCAGCGGCGTCAGCTCGAGCAGGGGCCGTGGCGTCGCCACCACGCTCACCCGCCGTAGCTCCGGCCACGCCTGCAGGCGATGGGGAGGGTCCACCCCCAGGTAGGTTCGCGATCCGATCCACCACGACACCGCCGTGTCCGTCCTGGCCACTTCGAGCAACCGCGCGAACCATGAGTGGCGCGACAGCGCGGCACGGACGTGCGAGGGCGGACGGACGCGGTCGATGGTCTCGACGGCCAGCGCCAGGATGCGTGTCGCCGCGCCCCGCCGCAGGGCGGCGTCGAACTCCGGGTTGGCCGCGTGGAGCACGTCGTGCAGCGCCGCCGCCAGCGCCCACTCGTCCGCGCTCGCCGGCTCGAGCGTGTCGATCGGTGCGAGGACGCGCGCGCGTCGTACGCGTCCGACCTCGACGCGCGCCGCCAGGTCCACGTCCACCGGCCGGCGCTCCCCGTCTCCCAGGGCGAGGGCGGCGCGTGCGCCGATGGCGTGCCCAGGGCGAACGGCACCGCCGAGCACGAGCGGCGCCATCACTCCCGTGAAGAGCCGCTCCGCGATCGTGCCGAGGTGCGCCGCCACCAGCCCGCTCACCCCTCCGCCTTCGCCGGCGGTTCCACGCCGCGCAACGGCAGCATCCCGATCGACGTGACCTTGAGGTCGATCGGCACCTCGTCGAGCGCGCGCTCGATCGCCTCGGCCACGAGCGGCTCCCAGGGCGGGGCCTCCAGCAGCGCCGTCTCCAGCGGTGCGAACGCGCTCTCCTCGACGGCCATGGCGCGCGCGTCGGTGCCGATGAAGAGCACCTGCGTGGCCGGTGCCCCCAGCGCGCGCGCGAGCACCTCGGGAGCCACGGCCGGCGTGACCTCGTACCCCGCGGGGACGTAGAGATTGGGGTGCACCTCCACGAAGAACGTGCCCAGCGGGATGGCCTCGATGCCGGCCCGCGAGCGCAAGAAGGCGCCGCGAGTGGTCACGGCCACGCGGGCCTGCGCGATGGTCGAGTGCGGCAGCGCGTACGCCAGGCGGCGGAGCAGCGGCACCTGGGCCGGCTCGATCCACGTCGCCGTCACGTTGCGCCATGGGCCGCCCGAAGGCGTCACTCGCAGCGGGACGCGCACCACCCTCGCCTGCGCCGTGCCCGTCGCGACCGCCGCGTCGCGCCCCTCGGTGCGCATCTCCACGCGGGCGAACGCGGTCAGCGCCCCCATCGGTGGCAGGCGCTCGATCGCCCACGGCTCGTCACCGCGCCCCCGCACCAGAACGAGGCCCGCTGCGTCGAAGACCGGGCACGCGCGCAGCTCGACCGGGTGCCGGTAGCCCGCCTCGACGGCGGCCCCTGGACCGGCGGGGACGAAGCAGGTGATCCCAGGCGTCGAATGCATCAGCGCGCGCATGCGATCGGGCAGCTCCGGGACCCGGAGGATCCAGCGGCGAACCGGGGCGTCGTCGAACGCGCTCTCGGGCGGCCACTCGGCCACGCCCACCTCGCCGTCCACGCGCGAGCGCACGAGGTAGTGCACCAGCGCCGGACCGAGCCCCTGCTCGGCCACCAGGATGCGCAGCCCCGGCTCGAGCTTCGTCGACGGATCCACGTGCGGCATCAGGCGCAGCAGCAGCGGCCTCAGATCGATGCGTCGCTCGAGGTCGTACGTCTGCGAGAAGCGCTCGTGGTAGAGCGCCAGCGTGGCGTCGGTCGCCAGCAGCTCGGTGGCGTCGTAACCGAACGGCGCGCCCGCGTCGCGGTACTGGACGAAGTGGCGTGACGTCCCGGTGAAGGTGAAGCCGCCAACCAGGCGCGCGGTCTCTGCCAGGCGGTCCATGCGGTCGCTCGACTCGGCGGCGAACTCGATGGTGATCTCGCGCGTCCCGAGCTTCGACTTGAGGACGTGCATCGCCAGGCTCGGCATCAGGTCCTCGAGCGACCGCTCGCGCGTGTAGACCGAGAGCAGCGCCACCAGACGATCGATCGAGGGCAGCAGCACCAGCCCCTTCGCTCCGAGGGCGACGCCCTTCGCGTCCAGGCCCAGCCCCGGCGTGTGCAGCCTCGTCTGGTGCAGGGCGATTCGTTCGAGCACGGCGCGGCGTGCCGAGCATACCGCCGGTCTCCCGTGGCCGGGCGCGATCCGGCACCTTTCGGCACGCCCTTGCAAACATTGCGAGCCTGCGCGGCGTCCAAGTGCTGGATTAGAGCGAGGCCGACGGGGGGTACGGCCCTTGCTTTTGCGTTCGAGGATCGCAGGATATGTTCAGCCTGGGCGAACATCCCGGGTCGTCGGACGTATCATGGGGGGACACGAGGCCCCGCGCCCATGGCAGCCAGCAAGCCGAAGTCTCAGACGGTTGGTCAGGTGCCGTCGAGGACCGCGTCGCACACGCGCTTCAAGTCCCCGCTGCAGCGCTCCGACACCACCGGGCCAGGGTCTTCCGCCCCCTCGACGCTGCCTCCGCCCCCCTTCCAGAGCGAGGCCGCCGTCGTGGGGCTCGAGTGGTGGCTGGACGCACACATGGCCCTGGCGGCCGAGCTGCTGTGCCTGGAGCAGCTGGTCGACGCGATGCCGGAGGCAGGCGCCCACGGCGAAACCATCCGGCGGCTGACCGCGAACGCCGAGGCCGTGCGCGACGCCCTGTACGAGCTCTATTGCGACGCCGCGGACGACCGCATGGCCCCGCTGCTGGGGCGAGGCGCCGCGCTCGAGATGCATGTTCGGGGCAGCTATGCCTGGTGTGCCCGCGTGGTGGGACTCCTGGCGACGGTGACCAACGGCCTTCGCGACGAAGCGGGCCAGGACTGGGCGGCCGTGAAGGCGGGATACCGCGAATCGGTCGACCGGTTCGTGGCGCCGCCCGAGGCGCTCCGCGAGGGGGCGCGCGCGTTGCCCATCGACTTCACGAGCCCGATCGAGCCGCTACGCAACTTGCCGCAGGACCTCGAGCAGCTCTTCGCGTCGATGCTCGAGCTCCAGACGACGCTGACGAAGCGGTTCGGCTAGAGCCCGCTCCACACGCGCACCGCGCCCAGCACGGCGGCGGCGACCGTCTCGGTGCGCAGCGCCAGCGGGCCGAGGGACACGACCGTCCAGCCGCGCTCCCTCGCCTCCTCGACCTCGCGTTCGTCGAGCCCGCCCTCGGGGCCGCACGCGAAGGCGAGCGGAGCGTCGCGCGCGAGGGCGTCGAAGAGGGCCGGCGCGAGCGGCTCGGTCGCGCGCTCCCAGAGGCAGAAGCGGGCAGCGTCGCCCGGGACCCGCGCGAGCGCATCCTTCCACGGGCATGGCGCATCCACCCGGGGGGCGTCGCTGCGGCCGCTCTGCCGGGCAGCCTCCTGCGCGATCCGCGCCCAGCGCGCCTGGCGTTCCGCGATGCGGGCGGCGTCGAGCCTGACCACGCTGCGCTTCGTCACCGCGACCACGAGGTGCGTGGCGCCGAGCTCCGTCGCGTCGCGAACGACGGCGTCGCACTTGTCGCCCTTGGCGAGGCCCTGGACCCACGCGATGCTGCGCGCCGCTCGCGCCGTTCCTTCGCGCAGCGCACCGAAGCGCACGGTGATCGTGTCGTGGTCGGTCCACACGGTGACGGCGTCGGACTCGCGCGCCGTGGCCGGATCGAACGCCACGAACGCGTCGCCCGCGCGCAGGCGCAGGACCCGCGCCAGGTAGTGAGCGATGGCGCCCTCCAGGCGACGCTCGCCGGCCGCGAGATCGGGGATGGGGGCGCGGGTCAACGCGGCCTCCGCATCACCACGGCGATCCATTCGCCTCGCCGCCGGACCTCTTCCTCCTCCAGGGCCGCGTAGGCCCGGCGCACGTCCTCGATCTGCGACGGCGCCACGTCGTCGGCGAGGATGCCGCTCAGCACCAGTCGTCCACCCGGGGCCACCCGCGCGGCGAGCGCCGGAGCGAGCGTGAGCAGCGTCCTCGACTCGATGTTGGCGAGGACGAGGGGATAGCTCTCGCGCAGCGCCTCCACCGGTGCCTCGTCGGCGTCGACGCGCTGGCCGAGGCCGTTGCGCTCCGCGTTCTCCCTCGTGACGGCCACCGCGTCGGGGTCGACGTCGATGGCGCGCGCCCGTGCAGCCCCGAGCTCGAGCGCGACCAGCGCGAGGATGCCGCTGCCGCAGCCGACGTCGAGCACGGTGAGCCCCTCGAGGCGAGTGGACGCCAGGACCTCCGCGACCAGGCTGGTCGTCTCGTGCAGCCCCGTCCCGAAGGCGCGTCCCGGCTCGAGCACCACCACCTTCTCGCCCGGGCCGGCCTCGACCGTGCGCCACGGCGGGCACACCACCACCCCCGGGCACACGCGGAACGGCTCGAAGTGCTTCTTCCACTCGTCGCGCCACGCGTCGCCGACGACCTCCTCCACCCGCGGCGACCACCCCGCGGGCAGCTCGCCTGCGGCCGCATGGGCGTCGACGTCGCGCTCGAAGCTCGCCACCAGCGTGACCTTGCCCGCTGCCCCGCGCTTCAGCGTCGTCGCGTCGCGCTGCTCGACCCCACCGGCGCCGAGCTCGAAGAGCAGCGCACCCGCCTCGTCGGCCTCGTCCTCGGCGACGTCGACCGCGACGTACGGATAACGCGGCTCGCTCATCGGCGCCTCAGCGGAAGGTCATCACGCCGATGTTGACGGTCGACTGCGGCTTGTTGCCGTTGCCCTTGAAGGCGCCGGCCAGCGCCAGGCTCCCGAGGACGATGCCCGCCGCACCCAGCACGCCGCCCCCGATGGCCACCGGGAGCACCCAGCCCTTCGACGGCTCCGGCACCGGGATGCGCAGCGGCGCGTCCGCGTCGCCGTTGGACGCCACCGGCAGGCCGCTGCCGTCCCTGGCCAGCAGGTAGTACGCGACGAACGGCGGCTTCACCACGTCCGGAGGGAGGGTGGCCCGCACCGAGCGCGCGGCCGCGTCGAACTGCGTCGTCACCTCGCTGAACTTCCCGCTCGACCCGGTGCGGTAGAAGAGCTCGACCCCCGCGGCGCGGTGGTCGGGATCGTCCAGCGTCGCGGTGAGCGTGACCTCGGTTCCGGCGTCCGCCTGGGACGGCGAGCTGTGCTTGATGGTGACCGCCTTCGGCGCGTTCTGCTCGGTCACCAGCCCCGGCCGCCCCTCCGCCTCCCACTTCACCCGCACCGCCGCGAAGAAGTCGCGGAAGCGCGGCGACTCGCTTCTCGGCAGCTCGTAGTCCGGCTGCAGGGCGAGCAGGCCGCGCACGGAGGCCTCCGCCTCTTCCTTGTGCGTCGGACCCAGCGTGATGTGGTCGAGCGCCAGCAGCCGCAGGATCTCGATCTTCTGCGCGCGCGTGTTGGTCGGCTTGACCAGCGCGCCCGACAGCGTGGCCACCGACTCCTCGTAGCGCTGCTCCTCGAAGAGATCCTGCCCGCGCTGGATGAGGTCCTTGGAGGGCTGGGCGCCGCTCGGGCGGGGCTGGGCCAGGGCGGGCAGCGACAGCGCGTGGACCGCAGCGGCTATCGCCAGGGGCGCGAGCACGCGTGCGGTACGGGGCTCCATCGGTCTCCGCAGGGTAGCGTCAGACGCAACTTTTCGGGCGGACGTCCGATGGGGGGGCATGAAGACGGCAATCGCCTCCCTGGCCCTGCCCCTGGCGCTGCTGGCGGGGACTGCGCCGGCCGCCGGTGCCGAGGGACCGCACGACGTCGAGACCGACCACATCGACGCCTTCGACGAGGACGGACCACGGACGCTCGCCGTGCTGGTCGACCCCCTGGCGGTCGTCCTCGGCACGTTCGCCGTCGAGGGGGACGTGGTGCTCGGCCCGAGCGTCGCCCTCGGGGTCGAAGGGGAGGCCATGTCGCTGGGGGGCACCACCGCCTACGGAGGTTCGCTCGGGCTGCCCATCTTCCCGCAGGGGATCGCCTTCCACGGCCTCTACCTCCATCCGCGCCTGGCCTGGGCACGAGCCACCGGCGCCGCCGCCTCGGCCGACGTGGCCGGCGTGGGAGGCAGCATCGGCTGGGAGTGGACGTTGCGCCTCGGGCTCACGGTGCGGACCGGGCTGGGCGCCATGGTCGAGCGCCTGGCCGCGGGCGACGCGACCGCCGCGTCGCCGCTGGTGGGCGTTCGCCCGCTCCTCGACGGCACGGTGGGATGGACGTTCTAGTCTCCCTCGGTCGACTACCCGACCAGCAGCGACCCGTCGTCGGTCTCCACGATCGCCACCGCCGTCAACGCCTCGCCCGCGCACGGCCCCGACACGCAGAGCCCGTCCCCCGGGCGATACAGCGCGCCGTGCTGGTGGCAGAGCAGGTAGCGCCCGTCGTCGCTCATCGCGGAGGGCGCGCCCAGGTCGAGCGGAAGCGCCCGGTGACGACAGACGTTCTCGTACGCCCGCCACGCCCCGCCCGCCCGACCGACCAGCGCGCTGCCCTCGCCGTGGGCCACCCGCACGAAGCGTCCGCGGACCACCTCCTCGCGCTGCGCTTCGGTGAGCACCACGCGCGTCGTCATCGGGACAGCGGCGCCCCTTTGCCCCCGTAGTACCTGCGTGTGGCCGGCACGCTCGTCAGCAGCTTCTTCGCCGCCGCGCCGCGCGGTACGGGCTCACCCTCCTCGAGCACCATGGCCGTCAGCCGCCCGCCGTACACGCACCCCGTGTCGAGCCCCGTCGCCCACGCGTGGAGCTGCGCCTCTTCCCGCGCGTTGTGCCCGAACACCACGTGCGGCGGGCCCGCATACAGCGTCCCCCACAGCGGTCCCGCGTCCGGCTCGTCGCTCCACCGGCCGCGGGCGTCCACCGTCCGCATCTTCAGCAGCGCCTCCGGCGGCGTCTCCTCGATCGCCAGCCCCGGCACCACGCCGGCGTGGACCACCCGCGCGCCGTGCGTCGGCAGATCGAGCCACAGCGGCATGGCCTCGAGCACGCGCCACTCCGCGTCCGAGAGCTTCGCCGCCACGCGCTCGTGATCGGGGCCGAGCGGCTTGTGCCGCCGCCGCCAGGCGAGCAGCTTGTCCTCGTGGTTGCCGCGGGTGACCCGCGCCTTCAGCCGGCGCACCAGCGCCAGGACGCCGTGCGGATCGGGACCGCGCACGACGAGGTCGCCCACCAGCACCAGACGGTCGCCGCCCTCCACGAAGCGCACCCGCTCCAGCAGCTCCTCGAGCTCGCCCGTGCACCCGTGCACGTCGCCGACGATCACCGTCCGCCCCATGGGACCTACTCGACCAGACCGTCGAGCTTCGCGCGCTTGGGGATGACCACGATCCCGTTGTCGGTCACGAAGAAGCGCTGGCGGTCGGCGTCGCGGTCGAACCCGATCACCGTGCCCGACGGGATCTCCACGTCCTTGTCGATGATGGCGCGCCTGATCTTCGCGTGCCGCCCCACGCGCACGCGCTCGAAGAGCACGCTCTCCTCGACCTCGCTGAAGGAGTTCACGCGGCAGCCGACGCCGAGCACGCTGCGGTGGATGCGCCCGCCCGAGATGATGCAGCCGTGGCTCACCATGGAGTCGGTGGCGATGCCGACGCGCGCCTGCGCCTCGTCGCGGAACACGAACTTCGCCGGCGGGTCGTGCGTCGCCGCCGTGCGGATGGGCCAGCGCATGTTGTAGAGGTTGAACTGCGGATGGATCTCGATGAGGTCCATCTG
>DATBQU010000430.1:0-7449 GCA_036560665.1 Polyangiaceae bacterium | reverse complement strand
GAGCTAGCGAGGGGACTTGAACCCCTAACCACCTGTTTACAAAACAGGTGCTCTGCCATTGAGCTACGCCAGCCCTGGCGACGGCATGCCGCCGCTTTTGGGGGCGCGAAGAGTACGTCCCCGGCCGTCCCTGCGCAAGCAAGGACTAGCCCAGGCTGGTGAGGCTCTATCAATTGCAAGTGAAGTCAGCGAGTTGAGGCGCCGCGCGAATACACGTCTACTGTGCGGGGCGACCCAGAAGGAGCGGTCAGCTAGCGCGATGCGTGGGGTATGTCAAGCGACACCCCCGTGGGCCGCGCGGGCGCTACTTCTTCGGTGCGGGGGCGGGCGCAGGCGCCGGCGGCGTCTTCGGGGCCGTCTTCTTCTTCAGCAGGTCCAGCGCGGTCTTCACCTCGTCCTCGGTGAAGGGCATCTTCTCGATCTGCGCCTTCTCGTCGGCCAGCGCTGTCTCCATCTCGTCTTGCGCCTGGCGGGCACGCTGGATCCACTGCGACGAGTCGCTCGTCCGCTCGCCGAGCGCGATGGTCTGGTCGATCTCGCGCAGCCCCTTCTCGAGCAGCACGCGGTAGCGGATGTGCATGAAGGCGTAGAAGATCTGCTTCTGTTTCGGCGTCTTCGACGTCGCCGGCGGCGGGATCTGCATCAGATCGCGGTGCAGCATGCGGTACATCTCGCCCACCCGGTAGCCCGCCATCGCCGCCCAGTGCGGGTCGATCGACCGCACCGCCATGGCGTAGGCCGACTGCGCCTCGAGCAGCCCGCCGCAGCGCTCCTCGAGCTTGTCGAGGTAGTCGGGCGGCAGCGGGTCGAACCGGATCCGCTCCGACCGCACGCGCCGCACCTCGCCCAGCGCGAAGCGCAGCTCGGCAACGGCGACCGGCAGCACGTCGCGCGCCCCGTAATGCAGCCCGTCGGCCAGCTCGAGCCCGTCGAGGACGTCCTTCGACCCCGCCGAGTCGTCGCCGAGCTCGACGCGCGCGAGGCCCCGCGCCCCGAGGGCCACGATGCGGTCGAGGTCGTCGAGATCGCCGCGCGCCATCAGCACGTCGCCGATCGCCGCCAGCGCCGTCCAGTCCTCCAGGTAGGCGTCGAGGCTCGCCGCCCGGACCAGCGCCGCGCGCGCCTTCGGTCCCTCCGGGAAGCGCCGCGCCAGATCGAGGAACGCGTCGCGCGCCGCCGCCCGCTGCTGCAGCCCCTCGAGCGCCAGCCCCAGATCGAACGCGTACTCCGCGGCGTGCTGGCCGTCGGGCTCGGCGGCCAGCAGGGTGCGGTAGGCATCCACCGCGTCCTGCCAGCGCTGCTCCATCAGCGCCCGCTCCCCGCGCGTCGCCAGCTCCTGCTCGGTCGTCACCTCCGAGGGCGTGACGATGTGCGTCTGGAGGTCGATGCGCGTCGGCGCCGCGAGGGGCGGCGCCTGCCGGCCCGGTCCGGCGCAGGCCGGCAAGAGCGCGCCCAGCGCCGCGGCCAGCAGGGTCGTCCGGAGGCGGTCCATCGCTCCTGGATAGAGTAACCAGCGGGGCCTGGTGTTCCGGGGAATGGCGCCGCCGGGCTGCGCGCTACGATCACGATGGAGCGCCCCCCCTCACCTGAACGGGCGCGTCCGTTGACCGGCGAACCGCCGGGGCTAGGGTCGAATCTGGCGGGGGGGAACGGCCTCGCAGCCCCCTTCCTGCCGCAGCAGCAGGAGGTCTCGGTCCGATGAAGCACGTCGACGTCCGCGAGCTGGAGCTCCGTCATCACTCTCTCGATCAGGCCATCCACAAGCTCGACCGCCGGGGCATCCACATGACCCCCGAAGAGCAAGACCGGGCCCGGGAGCTCAAGAGACAGCGGCTCGCGACGAAGGACGAGCTGTACGCGCTGCGCGGCCGCATCTGACGGCCGCCCCCCGCGAACGGGGTCACTGGTCGTCGGACTTGTCCGGCTTCGGCTTGCTCTTCTTCGGAGCGTCGGAGCCGCTCGAGTCCGAGTCGGACGAGGTGTCGTCGTCGCCCGCCTTGGCCCTGGCCACGGCGTCGTTGGTCAGCGACTCGATGCCCCCGGTGTAGACCGACTCGTTCAGCTCCTTGACCGCGTCGTTCATCCGCTTCGCCCAGTCGGCCGGCAGCGACCCGGGGGTCTTCTGCTCGAGGGCCGTCGCCACCGACAGCCAGTGCCGCGCCTCGGCCTTGTAGCCCATGCGGTAGTCCGTCATCCCGCGCAGGTACGCGTAGTGGGCGCGGTCGGTCTCCGACAGCCGTCCGGTGTCCACCTCGAGCACGCGGAAGATGGCGAGCGCCCGTTCGTTCTCGCTCGCCTCGAACGCCTTCTCGGCGCGGCCGAGATCGTCCTCGTAGGTGGCGCAGGCGCCGGAGGACAGCGCGGAGGCGAGCAGCAGTCCGAGCGCGAGGGCACGCATCGAGCACGAGCGTAGCGGCCCGCACCGCCCACGATCAACCCCGACGACTCCGCCGCCGCGCCAGGGCCAGCGCGGCGAGCGCGCCCAGCGCCAGCAGGGCCACCGGCACCAGGGCCGACGCCGCCCGGGCCCCCGGCACCTCGCACCCGCAGCGCGGCGCCGACGGCGGCCCGTCCGAGGGCGCCGTCGACGAGGGCGCTCCGGCGGCCGGCGGGCTGGTGCCGGGCAGCGCGTCGCAGTCCCACGCCGTCCCCTTGGCGAAGCCGCAGCGCTCGAGGATGGTTCCGTCCAGGCGATGGGCCACGGTCTTGATCCCCGCCGGCCCGGTCGTCACCTCGACGAAGTGGTACGTCGACTCCGCCTTGCGCGTCGCCAGCATGGGCGGCGAGATGCGGTAGAGCGGCGCCCCGCCCCCCCCCGAGATGATGTACTTGAGCGGCCCCCCGTCGCCCCGCTCGTAGATGTGGTCGTGCCCCGACAGCAGCAGGTCGACCTTGTGCGCCACGAGGAGCTCGGGGACGTGCGCGTCGACGAGCTTGGCGTTCGCCCCGTGCGGCCCCGACGACCAGGGCCCGTGGTGCACCACCGCCACGCGCCACACCAGCCCCGGCTCGGTGTCCGCGTGCGTCAGCTCCGCCGTCAGCCACGACCGCTCGGGCCCCGAGTCCCAGTCGTGCATCCCGTTGAGGAAGAAGAAGCGCACGTTGCCGAGACGCACCGTGCCGTACGGCTGCAGCGTCCCGCTCGCGTCGTCGAAGCCGAAGTAGCGCGCGAAGTTGGCCCCCGCCGAGTCGTCGTAGAGCTCGTGGTTTCCGATGGCGAGCAGCAGCGGCCGCTCGCGCAGGAGCGGCGCCTCCACCTCGAAGAACGACTGCCAGTCGCCCGCGTTGCCGCCGTCGGCCACCACGTCGCCCGTGTTGATCAGCACGTCCGACGGCGTGAGCGCGAGCGAGCGCACCACCGCGGCGTGCGTCGTCTGGTCGGAGCGATCGTCGCCGTAGACGAGGAACGTGAGCGGCGCGGACGAGTCCGGCGCGGGCGGCGTGGTGAAGCGGCCCCGGCCGACGATCGCGCCCGCGACGCGCACGCCGTAGGTGTACGACGCCGCCGCCTCGAGGCCCCCGACGCGCACGACGTGCATCGCCGTCGCCGCCCGGTCCTCCACCACGAGCGGCGCGCGGGGCTCGCCCGCGCGAGCGAGCTCCACCGTCGCCGGGGCGGCGGAATCGAGCTCGAATCGCACGTCCATGCGCGTGTCGCCGGGGACGAGGTACGGACCCTTGAGAAGACGCGGAGGCATGCGCGGCCTCTCCCGCTATTACCCCGGGTGCGATTGACCCGCTATGGGCCGAGGGCTACGGTTGAGGCGACGTGGCCGAGGGCGGCGCCGACGAAGGCTCGATGGAGGGCCTGCCTTGCCGGTTCGGCAAGTACACGCTCATCCGCAAGCTCGCCACCGGCGGGATGGCCGAGCTCTTCCTCGCCATCCAGAAGAGCGTCGCCGGCTTCGAGAAGCTGCTGGTCATCAAGCGCATCCTGCCGGCGATGAACCAGGACCGCGCCTTCATCGAGATGCTGCTGCACGAGGCGCGCATCGCCGCCACGCTCTCGCACCCCAACATCGTGCAGATCTTCGACGTCGGCTCCGTCGACGGCACGTACTTCATCGCCATGGAGCACGTCCACGGCGAGGACCTTCGCTCCATCGTCCGCCAGATGAAGAAGAAGGACGTCGTCGAGTTCCCCCTGGAGCACGCGCTTTCCATCGTCCTCGGCATGTGCTCGGGCCTGGCCTACGCGCACGAGCGGCGCGACCTCGACGGCACCGCCCTCAACATCGTGCACCGCGACATCTCCCCGCAGAACACGGTGGTCACCTTCACCGGCGACGTGAAGGTCGTCGACTTCGGGATCGCCAAGAGCGACACCAAGCTGGGCGAGAACACCAAGAGCGGACGCCTCAAGGGCAAGATCCCGTACATGTCGCCCGAGCAGGCCAAGGGCGAGCCGGTCGACTGGCGCAGCGACATCTTCGCCGCGGGCGTCATGCTCTTCGAGCTGACCACCGGAAAGCGCCTCTTCAAGGGGACGAGCGAGTTCGACACGCTCAAGCTCATCTGCGACCGCGAGTATCCCCTGCCGTCGCAGGTGCGCGCCGCCTACCCGCGCGAGCTCGAGGTCATCGTGATGCGGGCGCTCGCCAAGGACCGCGAGCAGCGCTGGCAGAGCGCGCGCGAGATGCAGGGCGCGCTCGAGGAGTTCGTGC
The DNA here is from genome assembly GCA_036560665.1 of Polyangiaceae bacterium. Taxonomy (GTDB): domain Bacteria; phylum Myxococcota_A; class Polyangia; order Polyangiales; family Polyangiaceae; genus Palsa-1150. The sequence continues at coordinate 2,785 of DATBQU010000430.1, read as the reverse complement.
GGCGCGAGCGCCTGAAGGTGAGCCCCATCGCGCTGTCGGAGTTCATGAAGGGGCTCTTCGAGGACAAGCTGGCGAGCCAGAAGGAGGCGCTCCTCCAGGGCAAGCAGCTGGCGGACATCATCGCGCTCGAGCAGGGGCCGGACTCGGTGAGCAACGTCGAGTCGCCCGGGCGCACCAGCGTGATGACCACCGGCGCCGCGTCGCGGACGCTGACCGCCGTGCGCGCGCGCCGGACCCGCGGGGCGTGGCTCGGCGGCGGGGTGCTGCTGGCGGTGCTGGGTGTCGCGGGGACGCTGTGGTGGATGCGGCGCCACGTCCCCGCCGAGGCGACGGCGGCGCTGGTCGCGGAGCCGCCCCCCGGGCGCGGGGCGGTGGCCATCGCCAGCGAGCCGGCGGGCGCGACCATCTTCCTGAATGGCGAGCAGCGCCCGGAGACGACGCCGGCCACGCTCGGAAAGCTGGCGCTGGGCACGCCCTACGAGATCCGCCTGTCCCGGGACGGCTTCCAGGACGCGACGCAGTCGCTGACGCTGACCGAGCAGGACCCGAGCAGCGCCGTCAGCGTCGTGATGCTGCGCTCGGACGGGGCGCCGGCGACTCCGCCCGCGGCGGCGGCGAGGCCGCCCGACCACAAGATGGGATCGTCGAGAGGCGCGGCGGCACAGCCGTCGCCGCCGCCTCCCGCGCCGGCCGTGGCGTCGGGCACCGGCAAGCTCAACGTGGGCGCGCGCGGCGGCTGGTGCGCGGTGGTCGTCGACGGGCAGTCGCGCGGGCCGACGCCCGTGGCCGGCGTGACCCTCTCCGCCGGCCCGCACAGCGTCACCTGCACCCCCGAAGGCGGCCGCACGCAGTCGGCCACCGTCCGCGTCGATGCCGACGGGACGACGCGCTTCACGTTCACCATCCCGCAGTGACGGGCGTGCCGCGAAGCGACGTCGTCCCCCGGCGTCACGACGTCACGCCACCGGCGGCTTCACCGGCGTCGCGGGCAGCTGCCCCTTGGCTGCCTTGCGCTGCTTGGGGCTGGTCGGCCCCAGGGCCTTGTGCGTGGCGGTGGCCTTCTGCGCGGCCTTCGCCTTCGTTGCCGCCGACTTGGCGGGCGTCTTCACGGGCGCGAGACCGAAGGTCTCGAGCGCGCCTCGAAGACGGCCCGAGGCGCCAGCCTCAGAAGGCGCCGCCGATGCCCGCGCTCATGCCGTGCGGACCGAGGGCCACGGTGGGTGACCACGCCGGCCCCCGGGCAGTCGCGGGGACGGTGCGACGCTCCCAGGAGAGGCCGAGCGCGTCGATGGCGGCCGCCATCGTCATGCCGCCCATCGCACCGCGGGCGCCCGCCGCCTCACGACACAGCCCGGGCAGGTCCGTCGCCTCGTCGCACCGGGCGCCGGCGGCGCCCAGGAACGCCCCGGCGATCGGCAGCGCGATGCGCAGCGCGAGGTCGGCCACGAGGGCGCCGTCGCGGTGGTGGAAGCCGTGCACGGCCGGGGCGCCCCCGATGTAGAGGAGGAAGCCCGGGACGAAGAGCGCGCTGCCGACGCCCCCCTCCGTCGCGCGAGCACCGGCGAAGAAGAGCGCGGCTCCGGCGTCCACCGCCAGCGTCTGCCACCCGTACCAGCGGACCGGCGCGGCGGGCGGGTCCGAGGGCGGCGCGGCGTCCGCGGCGGGCGCGGGCGGGTCGGCGGCGGCGGCTACGCGGCCCGAGAAGAGGAGCGGCAGAGCCACGGCGAGGACGGGTCGGAGGCGCGCGCGCATGGGGACCTCGCGGCCCCTGAGGAGCAACCGCGGTGCCACCGGCCCTGGCCGCGCAGATCACGCGGGGCCCGGGCCGCGACCCCGGACAGCCCGATCACGCCACCTGGGCCGTCCATTCACGCCCCGGCATCGAGGGGCCCCGTCACGCCCCCCGTCGCCACCGCATGCGGTGCACCGGCAGCCCGTCCGCGATGGCGCGACGCTCGCGCGGGCTGCGCGCCGCGTACGCGTGGTCCACCAGGCGCGGCGAGCCGGCGGCGTCCCCGTCGGGAACGAACCGCGGATCGAGCGCCACGAGCCCCTCGTACTCCGCCGCACGCTCCTCGACGTCGGTCTGCACGAACAGCTCGCCGTCCGGCGCCAGGAGGCGCGCCACCTGGGAGAGGAAGCCGTCCTTCATCACCAGGCGCTTGGCGTGCCGCTTCTTCCACCACGGATCGGGGAAGTGCAGGAACACGCGCCGCACCGATCCGTCCGGCCCGAGGCGCGGCAGCGCCAGCTGCGCGTTCTCCGCGAAGACGCGCGCCCGGGGCGCGAGGCCCCGTTTGGCCAGCCGCCCGTCCACGATGGCCGCCCACTTGCGACGGATCTCCAGCCCCACCAGCGCCGCCCGCGGCTCGGCCTCCGCCCGCTCGACCAGGAACCACCCCCGCCCCGGCCCCACCTCGAGCTCGACCCACTCGCCCTGCGCCAGCGCGCGCACGTCCACGCGCTCGCCCTCCGGCAGTCGCGGCGCATCTTCGTACGGACGAGGCATGAGGGGCCGAGACGCATAACCGCCAGGGCGCCAGGACGCCAAGAGGAGACTTGCCGCAGCGACGCAGAGGACGCGAGAGCAAGAGGCCTTGCCCTTCTTCTCTTCCCCCTCTGCGTTCTCTGCGTCTCTGCGGTTTTCCCCGGCTTGAGGGACCGGCGGCTTCCGCTTACCGTCCGTCGCGTGACCGCGCAGGATCCCACCGAAGTCCCGGCCGCAGTCCCGGCCGAGGCTGCGTCCCCGCCGCGCCCCGGGTGGGCCGTCTGGAGGCAGCGGGCG
>DATBQU010000429.1:0-8525 GCA_036560665.1 Polyangiaceae bacterium | reverse complement strand
CGTCCCGTTCGACGAGCCGAGATCCGCGAGCGTGAAGCGGCGGGGCGCGCTGGTGGAGGCCACGGAGTGCACCCGCAAGACGGCGTGACGGCGGGAGAGGAAGGGGTCGTCCGTGAACACGATGTCTCCCGACTCGCGCCCGATGACGGTCTCTGCCTTGCGAATGTGGAAGACGTCGCGCACGACCCCCTCGACCGTCCGCTGGCTCAAACGAGCGTAACGCGGTGCGGCTGGTGTTCCGAAAAGGAGCGTCCCGTTCTCGGAGGCGACGCCGAACCCCTCCTCCGCATGCTTCACGACCTCAAACCTTAGCACCTGTTGTCCTACCAGGAACAAGTCTTGATCGGCCAGGACCTGTTCGGAGTCAGTCATGTTTCCGTGGTCTTGCAGCCTGTCTTGGTCGCCTTCGGCCGATCCCGATCGAGGGAACGGGATGCGTATGAAGAGGCCGTTCGTGCTCTCCAGATCGCGGACGTAATACGCGCCGCCGCGGACCGCGACGCGCGCGTGCCTCGGAGAGATGTAGCGGTCTTCGGCGATGACGATGTTGCCCTCGGTGCGACCGATGTCGGTCGAGTCGCCCAGCGGGTAGCTCGGCCCCTCGCCGCCGTCGCGCGCGATGAGCACCAGGCGACCTCGGGAGACGGAGGCGGCGACGGCAGCCACCGCAGCCCCTGCAGGCACCGCCGGCGCGGGGACCTGCGGCGCCGGGGCGGCTGGAGCGTGCGCCGGCACCGGCGGTGGAGCCGGGGTGACGGCGATCGGCGGGGGCGGGGGAGCCGCCGCGATGGGGTTGGGCGACGGCTGGAGGGCGACGGCCGGCGCGTCCGCCAGCGACCCGCCACAGAAGCGACAGAACTGCGCGCCATGGTCCGAGGCGCCGCGACAGCGAGGACAGAGCCGCTGCATCGCGGCGGGGGCGCTGCCCCCGAGCTCGACCACGCGGCCCGGCGCGATCGGCGCGCCGGCGCCCGGCGCCGGAGCCGGAGCCGCCGGTCGCGCGAGCGCAGGAGGAGGCGCCGAGTCGAACTTGGGCGTCTCGCCGGGGACGGTGCGGTTCAGGTCCACGGTCCCCGTCGGGCCGCGCCCCGCCGGCGGTGCCGACGACGGCGCCAGCAGGTGCCCGCACGTCACGCAGAACCTCAGCCCGCGCTGGTTGCTGCTGCCGCACAGGGGGCAGGCCATCGTCGGCGCGGGCTCGAGCGGCGGGTCGGCGCGCGGCGCGAAGCTCACCTGCGGGGCGGCCGGTCGCTGCCGTATCGAAGCAGGAGGGACCGGCGCGGTCGCTGCCATCGGGGGTGGGGGTGCGGGCGGGGGAGGGGGAAGGGGCGGCGTGGGGGCGAGCGCCGTTGCCGCCAGCGGAGACGCACCTCCGCCCGGGCCCGTCGGCGACGACAGGCCGACGGGCGGCGTCGGAGGCGCGACGCGCGGAGCGAGCCGCTGACCGCACTCCTGGCAGAAGGTCAGATGGCTCGGGTTGTCCCGGCCGCACGTGGTGCAAATCACGCAGTGCGATGGGACAACGGCGCGCGGCCGAGAGTCAATGGCGCCGATCGGGTGACAGCGACATCTTCTACAGCGCGTCCCGAGCCTCGAGTGCGACCTCGAGCCCGACGAAGTGCGCCACGCCCGAGTCGTGCGAGATGGTGCTCGAGTCGACCCAGGTGTGAAAATACATCGGCCGGTACGCGAGGGTGACCTCGAGCACGGGTCCGCCCCCCAGCTCGACCTCCAGGCCGGCCCCCAGGCTCAGGCTGGGGCCGAAGGTGTCGATCTGCCACTCGTTGCCGTACCCGCTGATGCCGGCGCCGACCAGCGCGAATGGAGCCGTCTCGTGTCCGGTGGGGAAGTAGCGGCGGCCCTCCGCGCGCGCCTGCTGGAGGATCCCCAGACGGTAGAGCTGGTTGGGATCCTGCTTGGACATCTCGTAGGCGCCGCCGATGTAGATCTCCTCGCTCGGCCGCCAGCCGACGCGCACGACGAGACCGCCGCCCGAGCCGAGGATGCAGTTGGTGGCCTCGTTGCAGATGGGTCCGGGAGACGCCACGGCCTCGGCCGCGAGCGCGACGCCGTACTGGAGGTACGCGTGCTGGGTCGGAGGGGGCGTGACCACCGACTCTCCGATGGCCGCGGCGACGCTGGCGTCGTCGGCCCGCGAGACGCTCGGCGACAGCGCGGTCGCGCCCGTCAACGCCAGGATCGCCACGGCCCGGTGACCCACGTCCGAGAGCATACACCTCGCGCCTCGCACGCGGGCGTTGACAGGCCGAGGGCGGTTCGCATACTCGGGTGGCCCAGCGATGGAGCTCTACCTCGACAAACGGGCCGTAAAGCAGATCCGCCTGTCCGCGCAGGACGCGATCGAGGAAGGCGACATCGAGACGCTGCGCGAGGACATCCTCGAGGCGTTCACGGAGGAGCAGGTCGAGGAGATCGAGCGCCGCCTCGACAACGGCGACTTCTTCGAGTTCCTGACCGACCTGCTCGACGAGTGGTCGGGCGACGACGCCGACGAGCTGCTCGAGCTCATCGACACCCAGCTGGGGGACGTGGGGGTCGACGTGAAGTTCGAGAAGCGCGGCGCGGCCGCCGCCGGCGCCGAAGAGGAAGAAGAAGAGACCACCGACTTCGAGGACGAAGACTTCGAAGAGGACGAGGACCTCGACGAGGACGAGGACGAGGACGACGAGGACGAGGAAAAAGAGGAAGAAGCGCCGGAGTGACGCTCACTCCGCCTTCGGCTCCCAGCCCTCGCGCGTGATGTACGGCCGGCACTCCTTGGGCGCCCCGCTCCCGGCGGGCCGCTCCAGGCCGGCGCACTGGCCCGTCGCGCACGGGACGTAGCGGCTGTCCGGGAAGTCCTGCACCAGCGTGGCCAGGCGGTCGCACGCCTTGCCGGCGTCGCCGTCCTGCCGCCACAGGTCGGCCTCGAGCCACAGCGCGTCGTCGCGCCGGGTGGAGTGGGCGAATCCGGCATAGAGGCGGTGGAACGCGTCGCGCGCCCGGGCGTGGTCGTGCAGCCGGTCGCGGTAGAGCTCCCCGATGCGGAGCATCGCCGGCACGTACTTCGCGCGCTCGTAGCTGCCGACCAGGGTGGTGGTCTCGCGCTGCGCGACCATGCGCTCGAGCTCGTCCACCGCGACCTGGTAGCGGCCGAGCTTCTCGTCGAGCAGGCTGGCGCGCCAGAGGGCGTCGTCGAAGAACGCGCCGTACGGGTAGGGCCAGCGATCGGCGATGTGGACGTAGGCGCCGCGCGCGGCGTCGTCGTCGCCCCGGGCCTCGAGGTGCTGGGCGGTGGAGAAGGCGACCAGCTCTTCCAGCTCCGTCCCGGCCAGATCGTGCGCGAGCGCGTGCAGCTCGGCGAACGCGCCCTCCGGCCCCTTCTCGTCGGCGTGCGCGACCAGGCGGCGCACGGCGACGTGACCGACCCCGCTCGACGGGAACCGCCGCGGTACGCGCTCGAGGTCGGCCCAGCCTCGGTCGGTGTCGCCGTGGTCGATGCGCAGCACGGCGGCCCGGTAGGCCGCCTCCGGTTGATGCTCGCTGGTCCCGTCCGCGGCGATGGCTTCCAGGCGCGCCAGCGCCGCCGCCATCGGACCCGAGCGCTCCATCACCTGGGCGGCGCCCCAGCGCGCCTGGTCGCGATCGCGCTGCCGGATGGCCGAAGCGGCGGCGCGGTCGAAGTCGGCCACGGCCTCCGCGAGACGCCCGGCGCTCTCGGCGCGGGCAGCCTCGGCGAAGGCGCGGTCGTAGGCCGCCCCGTGCGAGGGGGCGCACGCGGTCAGGAGGGAGAAGATCACAGGGAGGCGGGGAGACAGGGATCTCTTCATCGTGTCGCGGCTTCGAGGGCTCGGGCGAGGAGGTCGACGGCGGGGTCGATGTCGGCGCGGGAGAAATCGAGGTGGGTGACGGCGCGGAGGCGTCTCGGGCCGGAGGGGTTGATGAGGAGGCCCAGATCCCGCGCGGCGCGGGCGACGGCGTCGGGGGCGACGTCGAGGTCGACGTTGACGAGGTTGGTCTCCACCGTGGCCACGTCGACGCGAACCCCCGGCAGGCGGGCGAGCTTCTCGGCCAGCGCGCGCGCGTTGGCGTGGTCCTCCACGAGCCGGGCACGATGGTGCGCCAGCGCGTGCAGCGCGCCGGCCGCCAGGATGCCCGACTGCCGCATCGCCCCGCCCCAGCGCTTGCGCAGGCGGCGCGCCTCCTCCACCAGCTTGCGCGTACCGCAGAAGGCGCTGCCCACCGGCGCCCCCAGACCCTTCGAGAAGCACACGCTCGTGGTGTCGAACGGCGCGCACAGCGTCGCCACGTCCAGGCCGCGCAGGGCGCTCACGTTCCAGATGCGCGCCCCGTCGAGGTGCGTCGCCAGCCCCAGCCCGCGCGCCCGCTCCGCCACCGCGCGCGCCTGCTCCTGCGGCCACACCCGCCCGCCGGCGCGGTTGTGCGTGTTCTCGAGGGCGACCAGCGACGTCCGCGGCGTGGAGTACGACCGCGGATGCATCACCGCCTCCATCTCGTCGGCCGTGAAGAAGCCGCCCCGCCCGGCCACGCTGTACTGCACGCCGCTGAGGGCCGCGCCGGCCCCGGCCTCGCTGTACACCGGGTGCGCGCCCTCGCCCACGATGACGTCGTCCGCGGGGCGCGTCTGCGTCGCGATCGCGAGCTGGTTGCCCATGGTGCCGCTGCTCACGAAGAGGGCGGCTTCCTTCCCCGTCAGGCGCGCCACCTCCTCTTCCAGCGCGCGCACGGTGGGATCGTCGCTGAAGACGTCGTCGCCCACCTCCGCGCGCGCCATCGCCTCGCGCATGGCCGCGGTGGGCCTCGTCACCGTGTCGCTTCGCAGGTCGATCATCGCGGTGCCGCGACGTTACCAGACGTGAAGCGGCCTGGGCACCTGGTCCAAGTCGTTGAAATCATGAGCCCGAGACGTCTCTCCCGGGCCCCTGCCGGTGCGCGTAGCTGAATTGGCTGCGAACGGGCTTGCGCAGGACAGCTCTGCATGTCAACTGGTTCAACCAATAGAGGATCGGATGACCGACGACCAATCGCCCCCCTCCGCAAGCTTCGCCCCCGACCTGCAGACCCTGGCCACGCTCGCCCCCGTCGCCCGGCAGAGCGTCGTCGACGCCGTGGCCGACCGGCTGCGCGGCGAGATCCTCGCCGGGCGCCTCCGCCCGGGCACGCGCCTGCCCTCCGAGCGCGAGCTGTCCCTGGCCCTCGGGGTCAACCGCCTGACGCTGCGCGCGTCGCTGGCGCGCCTCGAAGCGCTCGGGCTCATCACCACCCGCCACGGCGCGGGCACCATCGTCGCGTCCTGGAAGGAGCGCGCGGGGCTCGAGATGCTCGGCACGCTGGTCAAGGGCCTGAAGCTGGCCGACCCGGCGTGGCACGAGCTCGTGCGCAGCTCGCTCGAGCTGCGGCGCATCCTCGCCTCCGAGGCGGTGGCCCTCGCCGCCGAGCGCCACACCGAGGAGGACATCGACGCCATCGCCACCTGCGCGCAGGTGCTCCGCGAGCACGTCGACGATCCGCTCGCCTTCGCGCGGGCGGACCTGGCCTTCATGCGCTCGGTCTGCAAGGCGGCGCGCAACGTCGGGCTCGAGCTGTTCCTCAACACGTTCGCCCGCTGGCCGGACGAGCACCCGCAGCTCGTGACCACGCTCTACGACGACACGGCCGCGTCGGCCACGCTCTACGAGCCGGTCATAGCGCTCATCAAGTCGCGCGACAGCGCCACCGCGCGCACCGTCTCGCGCCAGGCCCTCGAGGCGCTCGACAACGCGTGGGCCCGGCGCCACCCGCCGCCGGCCCCCGCCGTCATCGAGCCGGTGATCGTCCCCAGCATCTCCAGGAAGGCGAGGAAGCGATGAAGCTGACACGGTTCGAGACGCGCTGGGCCGAGGCCGAGATGGGCGTCATCTTCCCCGGCTCGAGCGACGAGGGGCTGGCCGACATCGGCAAGCTGGGCGTCGGCGCCTTCCTCCAGGAGGTGATGGGCGCGGTGCCGTTCAAGGCGGCGCTCGGGCTTCGCCTCGCCATCTGGCTGGTGGCCCTCGCGCCGCTGTTCCTGCTCGGTCGCCTGGCGACCATCACCGGCCTGAGGCTGCCGGACCGCGAGACGGTGGTGAACCGCCTGGTCGCGAGCAGGTCGTACGCCGTCCGCTCGCTGGTGCTCATCCTCAAGACGATGGGGGCGCTGCTCTACGCCGGCGACGTGTCCGTGCGCGCGCGCATGAACCTGCCCCCCCCGCGCCGTCCCTCGCTCGTCCCCTTGCGCGTCAAGCGCGTGCACGCCGCCTAGCTTCACCGAGGAGCCCGACCGCCGATGTCCCACGACCACGACCATCACCACCATCACCCCGAACACGACGGCCCCTTCCCGGACGAGGCCCTGCCCGAGGGCTCGGTGGTCGACGGCGAGACGCTCGCGCACGACGTCGACGAGGCGTTCGACTACGTCGTCGTCGGCTCGGGCGCCGCGGGCGCGGTCGCCGCGCACACGCTGGCCAAGGCCGGCTGGTCGGTCGCCATGGTCGAGGAGGGGCCGTGGGTGCACACGCGCGAGTTCGGCGAGCGCGTCTACGAGGCGTTCCGCCGCATGTACCGCGACGCGGGGACGCAGGTCATCGAGGGGCGCTCGTACGTCCCGCTCATCCAGGGCCGCTGCGTCGGCGGCAGCACGGTCATGAACTCCGCCATCGCCCACCGCACCCCGGAAGACGTGCTGGCCGAGTGGGACGAGCGCTTCGGCCTCGGCGCCGCCATCAACGCCCGCGCCCTCGAGCCGCACTTCGACGCGCTCGAGCGCGAGCTCAACGTCCACGCCGTGAACGACGACGTGCTCGGCGAGAACAACCGCCTCTTTCTCGACGAGGCGAGCGCCGAGGGGCTGCCCGCGCGCAAGATGCACCGCTACGAGCGCAACTGCCGCGGCTCCGGGCGCTGCGTGACCGGCTGCCCCAGCGGCGCCAAGCAGGGGATGAACGTGAGCTACGTCCCCTGGGCGCTCGCCCTCGGCGCGCGCATCTTCTGCGCCTGTCGCGTCGAGCGCGTGGTGGTGGAGGCCGGGCGCGCCACCGGCGTCCTGGCCCACGCCAGCGGCCCGCCGGACGGCTCGCGGAAGCACAAGAGCACGGTGAAGCTCCACGCGCGCCGCGGCGTGCTCGTGGCCGCGAGCACCGTCCAGACTCCCAACGTCCTGCGGCGCAGCGGCCTGCGCGCCCGCGCCATCGGCCGGCACTTCCAGTGTCACCCCGGCTACGGCCTGGGCGGCATCTTCGACTCGCCCGTGGAGATGGGCTTCGGCGCGACGCAGGGCGCCGAGTGCATCGCGCTGCGCCGGACCGAGCGCATCAAGCTCGAGACCATCGCCATGCCGCCGGAGCTCGCCGCCGTGCGCATCCCCGGCATCGGCCACGAGCTGATGCGCCGCTTCGGGACCTTCTCCAACCTCGCGGTGTGGGCGGTGGTCGTCCGCGCGGAGGCCGAGGGCACGGTGGGCTCGGCCTGGGGCGGGGGCGACAAGGTGAAGCTGACCTTCACCCGCGCCGACGTCGAGCGCGCGCGAAAGGGCACGGCCATGCTGGCCCGCATGATGTTCGAGGCGGGGGCGCGCGAGGTGTGGCCCGGGATCTACGGGCTGCCGAGCGTCATCACGTCCATCGACCAGGTCCGCCTCATCGAGGAGGTGCCGACCGACCCGCGCCTGTGGAGCTTCATCACGACGCACCTCTTCGGCGCGGCCCGCATGGGCGTCGACCCGAAGACCAGCGTGGTGGGTCCCGACTTCCAGGCGCACGAGGCGCGCGGCCTCTACGTGGTCGACTCCAGCGTCTTCCCCACGAACCTCGGGGTGAACCCGCAGCACTCCATCATGGGCATGAGCCGCCTGGCGGCGACGCGGATCGCCGACGCCGCCCGCGGGTCGAGCACCGCCGGCGCCACCGCAGCCGCTTGACTCGGCGGCGCGACCGCGTATGTTCCGGCGCCGTTTCAGTTGGCCGCCCTAGCTCAGCGGTAGAGCAACGGTTTCGTAAACCGTAGGTCTCGAGTTCAATTCTCGAGGGCGGCTCCCAGCCCCCCGCAACGGCCCGTAGCCATGAGCGTCCTCGTGGACGTGAACGTGAACGTGGACGTGGACGTGCTCGTGGCCGTGCGCGTGCGCGTGCGCGTAGCCGAGAGACGGGCCGGTAGGTCGTCCACGTTAACGCGCACGCGCACGGCGACGGACACGTCCACGTTCACGTCCACGTTCACGCGAGCGCGCGACTGGACCGGCCGGGTCGCACGCTGGACCGGCCGGGTCACGCGCTGGACCGGCCAGGTCACGCACTGGACCGGCCGGGTCCCGCGCTGGACCGGCCGGGTCACGTGCTGGACCGGCCGGGTCACGCTCTGGACCGGCCGGGTCACGCTCTGGACCGGCCGGGTCACGCTCTGGACCGGCCGGGTCACGCTCTGGACCGGCCGGGTCGCACGCTGGACCGCCCGGGTCCTGCGCTGGACCGGCCGGGTCACGCTCTGGA
>DATBQU010000428.1:0-10688 GCA_036560665.1 Polyangiaceae bacterium | reverse complement strand
GCCGCCGATCGAGATGGTGACCCGAATGACCTCGCTCTGGAACACGAAGCGGCTCTGCTCGATCTTCTCGCGCAGCCCCTCGGCCAGCGCGCTGGCGCCCTCGAGGTTCGTCTCGGGCAAGATGATCGAGAACTCCTCGCCACCGTAGCGCGCGAGCACCTCGTCCCGGCGGATGCGCTGCTGCAGGTGGCGCGCGACCTCCTTGAGGACGTAGTCGCCCGCCAGGTGCCCGTGGACGTCGTTGATCTTCTTGAAGTGGTCGATGTCGAGCATCAGGAAGGAGAGGTCGCGCGCGTGGCGGCGCGCGCGCATCAGCTCCTTGTCGAGCGCCTCGAGGAGGTACCGCTTCACGTGTACCTGCGTGAGACCATCGATGATGGTCATGCGGTAGATCTCTTCGTGGTACTGCGCCTCCACGTCCTGCCCGCTCAGGAACTTGAAGATGGTGGGGCCGATCTTGATGCGATCGCCGTTGCCTAGGCGCGCCTCCCGCATGATCTGCTCGTCGTTGACGTACGAGCCGTTGGTCGACCCGTCATCGACGCACCACCACGCGCCGCTCCGCTGTTCGAAGTGCGCGTGCCGCCGCGAGACGCTGTCGCCCTCGAGGACGATGTGGTTCTCGGCCCCCCGGCCGATGCGGATGGGGCTGCTGTCGAGGACGAAGCGCCTCCCGAGGAGCGTCGGCTCCTTGGTGTAGATGACCACCAGGCAGTCGTTTCCCTTCGGAGCGCCTTCGGCGCCGCCGAGGGGTTTCTGCACGATGGCTGTGACTCGAGTTTTCTCCTCGGACTCGCTCACGCGTGCGGCCTCATCGTCACGGCAGCCGGGGGCGTTTTCCCCAATTGTTCGTGACATTTGAGGTTATTGCTGGCGCCCTCGCGGGTCAAGGAGCGCCGCGCGCGCAGCCAGAACCGCCAGCCGGGCGCGGATGACAGCGGACAGAACGAGGGCGTGATCGACGGTGGCGAGGGGGGCTCGCACGGGGCCGGGCAGGTGGAGCGCGCACTTGGGCGTCGCGAGCCAGAGGTCGAGGCGCTCGTCGTGGGCGGCGAGAGCGCGCGCGCTCATGCGACCGTGATCTGCGGCCCTCACCACCACCACCGGGTGCACGCCGCGCCGGGCGAGGAATCGCAGGACCCGCTCGGGACGGGCGAGGGCGCTGGCGAGGCCGAGTCGCGAGCCGCGAACGGCCTCCCAGGAAAGCAGCGCACCCTCGAGCCATACGCCCCGCGAGTCGTGGTGCGCCCCGGTGGCAAGGTCGTGCAGATCGCCCCGCTCGCCCACCGGCACCACGGCATCGCAGGCGCCGAGGAGCGCCCCGACGTCGGCGCGCAGATCCCCGCAGGGCGGGACCGAGCCGGAGCCCCATGGCGCGACGGCGTCGACCGCGAGCAGCGAGAGGGACGCCCGCACCGGGGCGGTCTGAAGGACCCCATCGAGTACGAGCACGTCCGCCAGGGTCGCCGCGAGCGCCACCGCCTGCGCGCGGCGCGGCGCGACCACCACGCGCGCGCCGCACCCCTGCAGCGACCGCGCGGCGAGCAGCGCTTCGTCGCCCACCTGGGCCCGCGCGTCGCCCGCCTCCACCAGGCGCGGCCAGCCCGGCCTCGCCCGGTAGGCGTGCCCCACCAGCGCGACGCGCGCCCCGCGCAGCGCCAGCTCGCGGGCGCAGGCGATCGCCAGCGGCGTCTTGCCGGACCCGCCGAGCGTGGCTCCTCCGACGGCGACCACCTGGACGCGGGGCGGCAAGGGCAGCGGGCGGACGACAGTCCGTTCGGCCGCGAACGACCATACGCCCGAGAGAGCTCTGGCCACGGGGCCCCGGAGGCGGCCCTCCTCGAGGGTGCGGGCGACGACGAGCACCGGGACGTTCTAGCCGAAGAACCGTCGCCGTCGTCGCGCTATCCTCGGCGTCCCATGCTCGCCCTCGACCCGGTCCGCCTCGCGCGACGCCAGCTCGACATCGACCGCGAAAGGACCGCCCGCTTCCCGCACCTGCACGACCACAAGGCCGCGCGGATGAGCGCCTCGCCGCTCGCGCTCCTGCGCGGCGCGGCCCCGCTCTTCTACGAGGTGCTCGAACGACACCCCGCGCTCGCCGACGGCCCCGCCGGTGACGGCTGGCTGTGCGGCGACTGCCACCTCGAGAACTTCGGCGCCTACCGGGCCGGCGCGCTCACCCTCGAGGAGACCAAGGCGACCCGCGACAGCGAGCGCATCGTCTTCGGTCTGAACGATTTCGACGACGCCTTCGTCGGCCCCTGGCGGTTCGACGTGCTGCGCCTGGTCACCAGCCTGCTCCTCGGCGGTCGCGAGATCGGCGCCGACGGCGCGCGCGCCCTCGCGCTCTGCGACGGGCTCATCGACGCCTACGTCGGAGCGGCCTTCCGCGGCAAGAAGGTCGCGCCCAGCTCCCACGCGGTGAACTCGCTGGTCGACAAGGTTCGCGCCCGCACGCGGAAGGAGCTCCTCGACGCGAGGACCCGCGTCGTCCACGGAGCGCGCCGCTTCGTGCGCGGCCCCCGCTACCGGGAGCTGTCGCCCAAGCTCCGCGCCAAGGCCGAGCGCGCCTTCGCGAAGTACGCCAAGCGCTTGCCCGACGCCGAGCGCCCCCCCAAGGAGGCGCTGGAGGTCCAGGACGCCGCCTTCCGCATCGCCGGGACCGGGAGCCTCGGCTGCCTCCGCGTCGCGCTCCTGGTGCGCGGCAAGGGCGGGGTCGACGGCGCCTGGATCTTCGACATGAAGGAGGAGGACACGCCGTCGGCGGCGTGCATCGTACGGCCGCCGCGCCTGGAGCCGGCCGAGCGGGTGGTGACGGCGCTCCGGGCCTGCCTGGCCCCGCCGCCGCGCATGATCGGCACCACCCGCCTGCGCGGCTCGTCGATGTTCGTGCGGCGCCTGGCGCCGCAGGAGGACAAGCTCGATCTCGCACGCCTGCCCGGCGAAGACCTGGAGCCGCTCGCGCGACACCTCGGCTCGCTCCTCGGCGCCGCCCACCGTCGGGGCGCCCGGCGCATCCCGAAGAAGGCGTGGAGCGCCGAGGACCGGGCGCGCCTGATGGGCATCGCCATCGCGCTGGCGGGCATGCACGAGGCGATGTACCTGGCCTACTGCGACCTCGTCCGGCGATGAGCGACGACGCCGCGGCGCGGTTCTTCGACGCGATCGCCGGGCGCTACGAGCGCGCCTACGCCCTGCCGGCCGACGTGTCCCGGCGCCGCATGACGCGCGTCCTTCGGGAGCTGCCCCCCTCCCCGGCGCGGGTGCTCGACCTCGGCGTGGGGACCGGCCGCGAGCTGACCGCCTTGCTCGACGGCGGCTACTCGCCCACCGGCGTCGACGTGTCTCCCGCGATGCTCGAGCGCTGCGCGCGGCGCGCCCGCCCCGTGCCGCTGGTGCAGGCCGACTTCTGGGGTCCGCTGCCCTTCGACGACGCCTCGTACGACGCCGCGCTCGCGCTGCACGGGACACTGGCCCATCCCCCGGACGAGGGGGCCCTGGCGAAGCTGGCGCTGGAGCTCGCCCGCGTCGTCCGCCCGGGCGGCGTGCTCGTGGCGGAGGCGCCGTCGCCGGGGTGGCTCGAGCGGCTCGCGTCGCTCACCGACGAGGGGGATCGAAGCGTGCGACGGACGGGGTCGGACACCTGCCGCTACGAGGACACGGTGACGGGGGCCTCGATCGAGGCACGCGTCCTCTCCGCCGAGCGGTGGATCGGGGCGTTGGGCGGGGCATGGCGCGCCCGGGTCGAGCCGCTCGACGAGGTGGAGTGGCTCGTCGTGGCCCAACGCGCGCGCTAGGCTTGGGCCGTGCGCATCGCCTTGCTTGCCGTGGCCACGGCCGCGCTCGTCCTCGCCGTATCGTCGCCGGCCGCCGCCAACGGTCGCTTCCCCGCCTCCAACCAGCTCGTCTTCTCGCCGAGCGACCCGAACCTCGTCGTCCTGCGGACGACCTTCGGGATCCTCATCTCCCACGACGACGGCACGACCTGGACCTGGCTGTGCGAGGACGTCCTCGGCCTGCCGCCCACCTCGAACGAGGACCCGTCGCTCGGCTTGACCGCGAACAACACCATGATCGCGGGCATCTCGCACGGCCTCGACGTCTCCCCGGACGTGGGCTGCAACTGGGCCTTCGCCGGCGGCGGACTGGGCAACCAGCTGGTCAAGGACGTCGTCGTCCGGCCCGACGCGCCGCACACCGCCCTGGCGATCACCTCGACCTTCTCGGCCGACGGCGGGGCCGACGGCGGCGCGGGCTACGGCCAGCAGGTGTTCGCCAGCACCGACGACGGGACGACCTTCGCTCCCTCCGGCGCGCCCATCGATCCGGCCGCCATCGTGACCACGGTCGAGGTGGCGAAGAGCGATCCGCAGCGTCTCTACGTCTCCGCCTTCCGGGGCATCGGCGCCACGCGCACGGCGTCCCTGTTCGTGTCGACCGACGCCGGCGGGCACTGGACCGAGCGCCCGTCGCCGCTCGACCCCGCCAACGAGTCCGCCGTCTACATCGCCGCCGTCGACCCGACGAACGCCGATCGCGTGTACCTCCGGAGCGAGGGGCTGTCGCGCCTCTTCGTGACCGGCGACGCCGGCAAGACCTACCAGATCCCGGTGACCCTCAAGGGGCAGATGCTCGGCTTCGCCCTCTCGCCGGACGGCTCCAAGGTCTACGTCGGGAGCAAGGAGGACGGCCTGCTGATGGCGACCAGCGCCTCGCTGGCCTTCACGCAGACGTCGACCGTCCGCGTGCAGTGCCTCGCCGCGCGCGGCTCGGAGCTGTGGGCATGCTCCGACGAGCCGAGCGGGTTCATCGCGGGGGTTTCGCAGAACGACGGCCAGAGCTTCACGGCGAAGCTCCACCTCAACGGCATCGACGGTACGGTCGCGTGCGCGGCGGACGCGGCGGCCGCCGTGTGCAACGGCGCTCCGTACCAGAGCCTCTGCTACAACCTCGGCGGCTGCGCGACCGACGACGGCGGCATCGACGGGGGCGGCGCCGGCGACGACGGCGGACCGCCGGTCCCACCGCCTCCGCCCAGGTCCAACAGCGGATGCTCTGCGGTCGGGGGAGGAAGCGCGGCGGTGCTCCTCTCGGCCGGAGCCATCGCGGCGATCGCCCTCCGACGCAGGCGCGGGGCGCCGGGGGCCCGGGGCCGGCGATGAGGAGCGCCTGGGCGCTCGTCCCGCTCGCCGTCGCCACGCTGATCGCCTGCCTGCCCCTCGGCTGCGGCCAGAGCGACGGCGGGGCGCCCGCGCCCACCACCCTCGACCGCGACACCCTGCTCGACCCGCAAACCTGCCAGCAATGCCACGCCAACCACTACCGCGACTGGGCGGGCAGCATGCACGCCTACGCCTCGGACGACCCGGTCTTCCTGGCGATGAACGCGCGCGGCCAGCGCGAGACGGGCGGAAAGCTCGGGACGTTCTGCGTGAAGTGCCACGCGCCCATGGCCGTCCACGAGGGAACCACGGACGGCCAGCACCCCGAGCAGCTGCCGCCGAAGCTCAAGGGCGTGACCTGCTTCTTCTGTCACAGCATCGCCTCGGTGGACGGCGCCCACGACGCCGCGGTGACGCTCTCGGACGACCTGGCGATGCGCGGCGAATACTCCGACGCGGTGGCGAACACCGCGCACGCGTCGTCCTACACCACGCTGCACGACCGCGACCGCGCCGACAGCGCGAGCCTCTGCGGGGGCTGCCACGACATCGTGTCGCCGGCCGGCGCGGCGATCGAGCGCACCTTCGCCGAGTGGCAGACCTCGGTCTTCGCCAGCCCCGCCGGGGGCGACACCTGCGGGCAGTGCCACATGGCCCAGAGCACCGGCCTGCTCCCCATCGCGCAGTACCCAGGCGCGATGCCCCGCTACTACCACGGGCACGATTTCCCGGCGGTGGACGTGGCGCTCACCCCGGGCTTTCCCAACGCGGCGGGCGAGCTCAAGGCCGTGCAGCTCTTTCTCCAGAAGACGCTGCAGACGGCGCTGTGCGTGACGCAGCAGGGCGGCGTGCGCGTGCTGGTCGACAACGTCGCGGCGGGGCACTTCTGGCCCAGCGGCGCGTCGCAGGACCGCCGCGCGTGGGCCGAGGTCATCGCCTACCAGGGAGCGAACGTCATCTACCGGAGCGGCGTGGTTCCCGATGGGACGCCGGTCGTCTCGGTGCAGGGCGACCCGGACCTCTGGCTCCTGCGCGATTGCATGTTCGATGCGCAGTCCAACCCGGTGAACATGTTCTGGCAGGCGGCCACGACGGAGGGCAACGAGCTGCCGGTGCAGGTGACGTTCGACACCACCGATCCCCGCTACTACCAGACGCACATCTTCCAGCGCTTCCCGCGGGCGCTGAACGCGGTCCTGCCGCAGATGCCGGACAAGGTGACCATGCGCATCCGGCTGCAGCCGGTGGGGCTCGACGTGCTGGCGGACCTGAAGAGCTCGGGCGACCTCACCGATCCGGGCGTGGCCGCGGCGATGCCGACGTTCGACGTGGCGCCGCTCGTCACCTGGACGCCGCAGGCCGCCACGCTCACCTACCAGGAAGACGGACAGCCGGTGGCGTGCGTCTCGACCACCAACTTCAACGTCGCGGCCGACAAGAACCTCGCGCAAAACCACACGAAGTGCGCCCCGTAGCATGTGCTACGCAAGGACGTCGCCGTGGACCTGCTGTACTTCGTCCTGCTCGTCAGCTCGCTGATCTTCATCCACGAGTCCGGTCACTTCGCGTTCGCGAAGATCTTCGGCGTCAAGGTGCTGACCTTCTCCATCGGCTTCGGGCCGAAGGTGGTTCGCATCCGCGGCAAGGAGACGGAGTACTGCCTGGGGCTGCTCCCCTTCGGCGGCTTCGTGAAGATGCTGGAGGAGAGCAAGCGCACCGAGCCCATCCTGCCCGAGGAGAGGGGGCGGACGTTCGAGGCGCAGGCGCTCTGGAAGCGCGTCGTCATCGTCCTGGCCGGGCCGGCGATGAACCTCCTCTTCCCCATCGCCCTCTACACCTCGGTGTTCCTCGAGGACACCGAGTTCCTGCCGCCGATGGTCGGCGTGGTCGAGCCGGGCAAGCCGGCCGAGGGGAAGCTCGAGGCCGGCGACCAGATCGTCAGCGTCGAGGGCGACGCGGTGACGAGCTTCCCGGAGGTGCAGCGCGTGATCGCGCGGCGCGCCGGCAAGCCGGTGAAGCTCGCCGTGCAGCGGGACGGCAAGGTCATCGAGGTGACGGTGACCCCCGCCGACGAGGCCGAGGTGCGCGAGCTCGACATCGTGGAGCACACCGGGCGGATCGGGATCGACCCCCGCTTCCCGGCCGCGGTGATCGGCGTCTCGCGGCACGACTCGCCTGCCGGCGCGGGGCTGCGCACGTTCGACCAGGTGACCGCCGTCAACGGACGCCGGATCGAGCGCTTCGTCGACCTGGTCGACGCGCTGGCCCAGAACCGCGGCGATCAGGTGGTGGTGAGCTACCTGCGTCCGGTCGACGTTCCGCACGCGCTGGGGGGCCTGTGCGACCTCGGCGTCCTCGAGCCGGGGGCGGCGACGCTGACCCCGCTGCCGCGGGCGCCGGGGAGCAGCGCGCCGGCCGACGAGACCGGGCGCGCCGCGGACGTGCTGGAGCGCACGGGCATCGAGAGCGCGGACATGTACGTGGCCTTCGTCCCGGAGGCCTCGGCGGAGTGGCGGGCCGGGCTGCGGCCGGGCGATCGCATCACCACCCTCGACGCCACCCCCCAGAAGCTCTGGCGGACGATGGAGGGCGAGCTGGTCGCCGGCGCCGACCGGGAGCACGAGCTGCACTGGACGCGCGACGGCACGCCGATGGGCGGCCGCTTCCAGCTGCGCGAAGAGCAGTGGGACGACGAGTTCGGGCAGCACTACGAGCGCTACGTCTTCCGCACCGACCACTGGTTGCCCGACGCGCCGGACCGCCTGGTCCCCAACCCGCACCCCCTTCCCTACGCGCTCCGCCGCGGCATCGAGGAGACCGGCAGCGTCATCAAGTTCATCAGCGTGGGGATGCTCCGCCTCGTCCAGGGGCGCGTGTCGCTCTCGAGCGTCAGCGGCCCCATCACCATGTACGACATCGCGGGCCAGGCCGGGGCGCGGGGCCCGGCCTACTTCGTGTGGGCCATGGCCATCATCTCGGTGAACCTCGGCCTCATCAACCTGCTGCCCATCCCGGTGCTCGACGGCGGGCACCTGCTGTTCTTCCTCTTCGAGGCGGCCCGCCGGCGCCCGCTGCCGCTTCGCATCCGCGAGGTGGCCAGCCTGGTGGGCATGGTGATGCTCATGCTCCTCATGCTGGTGGCGTTCAAGAACGACGTCGAGCGCCGTTGGGACGTCATCGTGACCCAGGTGCGCGAGCTGTGGTCATGAGCGAGCCCCGTCGGGTGCCGGGCGCCCGCGACCTCGCGGCGCTGGTCCTGGCGCGAGTGCAGAAGGAGAAGGCGTTCGCCTCGGCAGCGCTCGAGGCGGAGCTCGGGCGCGCGGTGCAGCTCGACGCGCGTGATCGCGCGCTGGCGACGGAGCTCGTCTACGGAAGCCTGCGCGTCGAGCCGTGGCTGCTCGAACGGATCGCGCAGTTCGCGCCGCGTGGGCTGCACTCCATCGACGCGCGCGTCCGCGCGCACCTGGTCGTCGCGGCCTACCAGCTCTTCTTCACCCGCGTACCGGCCTTCGCGGCGGTGAGCGAGGCGGTGGAGGCCATCCGGGCGTCGCGGGGACCCAGGATGGCGGCCTTCGCCAACGCCGTGCTGCGCAAGGTGGCGGAGCAGGCGCAGAAGCCCGGCCCGGAGGCGCGCGAGGAGGCCATCGTCGCCTCGACGCCGGCGTGGCTGCGCGAGGCCCTGGAGCGCGCGCTGTCGGCGGAGGGGGCGCGCGCCTTCCTCCGGTGTGGCACCGAGCCGCCTCCCATCGCCCTGCGCGTCGAGCAGGCCCCGCAGCGCGACGAGTGGCTGGCGCGGCTGCACGCGGCGGCTCCGCAGGCGACCTTCGAGCCGGGAAGGATCTCGCCGAGGGCCATCCTCGCGCGCGGCGCCGGCAAGCCGCAGAGCCTCCCGGGCTGGAGCGACGGGGCGTGGGCGGTGCAGGAGGAGGGCTCCCAGCTCGCCGCCCTCGCGGTGGGCGCCCGCGAGGGCGAGCGGGTCCTCGACGCGTGCGCGGGACGGGGCAACAAGACCGCGATCCTGGCGCGCGACGTGGGGGCGAGCGGCTCGGTCGACGCGTGCGACAGCAGCCCGTCCAAGCTGGAGCGCCTGGGCGAGGAGCTCGTCCGCCTGGGCCTGCACGCCCACGCCACGTTCGCCGTGGACTGGAGCGTCGGCTCGGGCGACGTGAGCGGCGTCTACGACCGGGTCCTGGTCGACGCGCCGTGCACGGGCGTGGGCACCCTGCGGCGCCGTCCGGAGATCGGGCTGCGGCGCGAGCCGACGGACCTGGCCGCCAAGACGGCGACGCAGCTCGCCATCGCCTCCCGCGCCGCGGAGCACGTGCGACCGGGCGGCGCGCTGGTCTACGTCGTGTGCAGCGTCCTGCGGGAGGAGGCGGAGCAGGTGATCGAGGCGCTCGCCCGCGCCCGGCCGGAGCTCGAGCCCGCCCCCTTCGACTCGCCCGCGGCGCGGGCGCTCTGCGCCGACGCCACCAGCTTCCGCCTCCTGCCCCACGTGCACGGGACCGACGGCTACTTCGTCGCCAACCTCCGCCGCCGCGAATGACCTCCGCACGGACGCACACCGTGCTGAGCGCCGGCCGGCGCCCGCGCGCGGACGCGGCCGTGATGACGGTGCGGGTGGCCATCGTGGCCCTCGGCGTCCTGCTGATCGCCGCCGGGTGGGGCTGGTGGACGCTGCCCGGGATGGCGGCGCTGGTCGCGGCGACCCTCGTCGCCGTCGTCCCCGAGCGGATCGTGGTGGGCGACGACGGTGTCCTCCTGCCCCGCCGCGTCTTCGTGCCGTACGGAAGGGTCGCGGACGTCCGGGCCTACGACCGCGGTCTACGGCTCGTGCTGCGGTCGGGCGCCGTCGTCGACCTGGTGACCTCCGCCCGCGGCCACCCATTCTCGCAGCGCGACGCCGCACGCGACGCCATCCTGGACGACCTCGTCGCGCGGCGCCGCGCCTGGTCCGAGGCGCCCGAGGTCGAGGTCGCCGCCAGCCTGGCGCTGGCGCCGGGCGGCGAGGGCTACCGCTCGGCGATGGTGCCTCGCGACCATCTCTGGTCCATCGCCGCGTCGCCCCGGGCCGACGAGGACGCGCGAGACGCCGCCGTCGCCGCCCTGCTGCCCGCGCTCGACGATCGCGAGCGCAGGCGGCTGAGGCAGCTGGCCGAGTCGTGCGCCTCGCCTCGATTGCGGTCCCGAGCGCCGACGCTATAGCCTCTCGCAGCCATGCTCGTGGACGTGACCCTTCCTCAGCTCGGTGAGAGCGTCACCGAGGGGACGATCTCGAAGTGGCTCGTGCGCGAGGGGGATGTCGTCAAGAAGGACCAGCCCCTGGTGTCCATCGCCACCGACAAGGCGGACAGCGATCTGCCGGCGCCGGCCAGCGGGCGCGTGGCGAAGATCGTCGTGCCGGAGGGCGCCACCGTCGCGGTGAGGACGGTGGTCTGCCAGATCGAGGAAGGCGCCTCGGGCACGACGGCGGCGGCGCCGCCCGCTTCGGCGTCGTCGGGTGCGCCGGCGTCCTCGCCGTCT
>DATBQU010000427.1:0-5141 GCA_036560665.1 Polyangiaceae bacterium | reverse complement strand
ACGAGCTGCCCGTGGGGCAGGGGACGCTCGAGGAGCAGCGCGCCTCGCAGATGCCGTCGACGCAGGCCGAGCCCGCGACATTGCACTGCGATCCGTCCGAACAGAGCTTGGCCTGCGCGGCGCACTGGCCATTGACGCACTTGGCGCCGCCGCCGCCGCACGTCGAGTCGTCGTTGCACGCAGTGATGGTGCCGCCCTCGGACGCGTCGCCGCCGGCCGAGTCGGCGCCCGTGCCGGTGTCGCCAGCCACCCCCGTATCGCCCGCGCTGGAGTCGACGCCCGAGCCGCCGTCGTCGCCGGAGCCGATGGTCACGCACTGCGCCACGCCGCTGGACAGCTTGCAGATCTGGCCCGACGGGCAGCCGTTGACGCTGCAGTCGTTGGTGCTGCCGCCGTCGTAGTTGTAGCCGGTCGCCACCAGGCACACCTGCTGGTTGGGGTCGCAAGCGTATCCCGACGGGCAGTCGTTATCGACCTGGCACGGCCAGCCGGTGCACGCGGTGGACAGGGTGTCGTCGGGGCAGGAGTAGCACTCGATGCCGTCGCACACCTGGTACTCGCGCTGCGCAGGATAGATGGGACAGCCGCCGAGGACTGCTGCGGTTCCGATCAAGGTGATGCCGAGCAAGAGACGCTTCATGGGTTTTCCACTCCTCGAGGCTGCCCGCGGCGCCCGACTGACGCGCCCAAACTGTAGCAACGCACGTGCCCCCTGACGAGTCAGGGTCCACCCGGAAGATTGTGGGCCCTCGCCGCGCTATGTGCACGAAGGTTCACGCGTACGCACTCCCCACCCGGTTACGGCCTGGGGCGTGGTGCCCCGTCCCTTCAGCCTGCCAGGCGCGGCCCCGCCCCGGCGCCTCGGCCCGGGCGAATCGACATCGTCGGAACCCCCGTGTTAACGTTCGGGTCCTTCCACGGCGGCGCTCGCCGCGCGGGGCGGTTTCGTCAAGCGGTGCTCCGGGCGACGCCTTCGGGCGCGAGTGGGTGCGGATGGACGTTCAGTGCGAGCGGTGCAAGACCGAGTATGACTTCGATGACGCGCTCGTCAGCGGGCGCGGAACGACGGTGCGGTGCACCAACTGCGGCCACCAGTTCAAGGTGCGCAAGCAGGAGGCCAGCGAGCCCGGCGCCGATCGCTGGGTCGTGCGGACGTCCACCGGCCAGGAGCTGACATTCCTGACGCTCCGCGAGCTGCAGCGGGCCATCCTCGCCAAGCAGGTCGGTCGTGCGGACGTCCTGCGCCGCGGGCAGGCGCCGCCCCGGACGCTGCACACGATTGCCGAGCTCGAGCCGTTCTTCGAAGGCCGGGCCTCGAGTCGCCCCCCGCCCGGCATCCCCGGCGCGCCGCCGCCCCAGCGCCTGCCGCCTTCGCCGGGCGTGCCCCACGTCGACGGGCCCGACATGTTCCCCAAGCGCACCGCGTCCTGGGGGACGGCTCCCGAGCCGCCGCCCCCGCTTCCTCCGGTGAGGCGCAAGATCGACACGTTGCGCCCGCCCCTGGCCGCCGGGGCGGCGCCTCCTCCTGCGCCTCCGATGACGCCGATACCCACCCCGGCGGCACCCGTGGTGGTGCAGCCGGCCCAGGTGGTCCACGCGTACTCGCAGGTCCCGATGTCGCGCGGATCGGAGGACCCGATCACGCTGCGGCGCCCGAACCCGACACCGCCGCCGCCCCCCGTGCGCGTCCACTCGGCGCCCCCGGCTGCGCCCCAGCCCCATCAGCCTCCGGCGCCTTCGCCAGCCTACGGGGAGATGTCGTCGCCCTTGCCGCCGCCGACCGTGCCGGTGCGGCGCTCATACGGTGACGAAGACCTCGGCGAGATGCGCCGCCCCATGTCTTCGCGAGACGACCTCTACGCCGTCCCGAAACGCAGACGCGTGGGCGGCTGGATCGTGGCGTTCGTCCTCATGCTCGCCGTGGGCGTCGTCGGGTGGGTCGTCGCCAAGCCGTACTTCCTTCCTCACCCGGCGGCGGCGACCGCGCAGCTCGACCCGCGGGCGCAGGGTTTCGTCACCGACGGCGAGCGCGCCCTGGCCGACGGCAACCTGGACGGAGCGCAGCAGGCGTTCGACAAGGCCAGCGGCATCGCCGAGCGCGATCCGCACGTGCTGGTCGACGAGGCGCGGGTGGCCTGCGCAAAGGCCGACGTGCCGTGGCTCAAGTCGCGACTGCTGCCCGCGGACGCCAAGGACGAGGCGCGCACGACGAAGGCGGACCTCGACGACCGGGTCTCGCTCGCGCGCAAGGCGGCCGACGCCGCGGTGGCGGTGGCGCCGGACGACGCGGGAGCGGTGCGCACCCGGATCGATTCGCTGCGCCTGGCCGGCGAGCGCGACACGGCGAGGCGCGACGTCTCGAAGATCATCGCCCAGGCCTCCCAGCCGGAGACCGCGTACGTGCTCGCCGCGCTCGATCTGGCCGAGCCCGATCCGCTCTGGACGACGCTCGTCGATCGTCTGCGCCTCGCGGCCGCAGGCGAGGGCAACGCGGGCCGCGCGCGGGCGGCGCTCGTCTATGCGCTGGCGCAGTCGGGCGACGTGGCGGCGGCGAAGGTCGAGCTCACGAAGCTCGATGCGATGACGCGCCCGTACCCGCTGCTGCACAACCTTCACGCGTTCCTCGACAAGATGCCAGTCAAGGGCAGCGCGCTCGACGCCGGCGTCGCGTCGAGCGTCCCCGTCGTCGCCGTGAGCGCGCTGCCCAGCCAGCCCGCCGCGCCGGGCGCGCCGCCGGGGGCGGGCGGGGCAGGGGGCGGCGGGAGCGACGAACCGGCCGTGCCCGGCGAGACGACGAGCGCGATGAAGGCGGCGCAAGCGGCGATCCGCAAGGGCGACTGGGAGCGCGCGCGCACCATCTACGGGGCCCTGGTCTCGCGCAACCCGGGCGACTCCGAGGCGCTCGCGGGCCTCGGCGACGTGTCGCGCGCAACGGGCGACACCGCGGGGGCACTGTCGGCCTACCGGCGAGCGCTCGCGGTCAACCCGTCGTACCTGCCGGCCCTGCTCGGCGTCGCCGATACGCAGTGGGCCTCGGGCGATCACGCAAGCGCCCTGCGCGCCTACAAGGACATCTCGGACCGGTTCCCCGAGGGCACCTACCCCGGCTACGTGAAGTCGCGCCTCGACGCAGCCTCCGCGCCCGCCCCTGCGACAGCCCCCACAGGCATGCCGACCGCGAGCTCCACGGCCGTCAAGAATGCCGCGCCCGCCCCCAGCGACGGCATCTGAATGAGAACGTCTCTGCTGCTGCTGCTGGCGGCGCTGCTCGGCTGCGAGGGCCGCGCCCGCACCGGTGCGTCGGGCGGCGCGACGCACGAGGAGTCGCGCAGCGGTCCCGCCGTGGCGGTGCTCGATCTGTCCGACTCGCTGCCCGAGATCCCATCGACGGGCGTGCTCGGCCTGTCGTCGAAGGGCGGCTCGTTCGACGCGCTGGTGCGCGAGGTCGAGCGGCTGCACCACGCCAAGAAGACGCTCGGGGTGCTCGTCCGGCTGGGGACGGCGCGCATCGGCCTCGCTCGCGCCACCGAGGCGGGCGCCCTGCTCGAGCAGCTCGGCGCCGAGATGCCCGTGTGGTGCCACGCCGACGATCTGTCCAACGGAACGCTGTATCTCGCGGCGCGCGCGTGCAAGCGCGTGTGGCTCTCGCCTGCCGGCAGCGTCGACGCGATCGGACTGGCTCTGCAGAACATCTACTTCCACAAGCTGCTGGCCGAGCAGCTCGGCCTCGAGGTCGATTTCCTCCAGATCGGCAAGTACAAGGGCGCCGAGGAGCCCTTCACGCGCGACGGGCCGAGCCCCGAGGCGCGCGAGTCGCTGCAGTCGACGCTCGTGGGCATGCGAGCCGGCTGGCTCCAGGGCATCTTGCACGCGCGCCCCGGGCTCGCCGCCGCGACGCCCGAGGACGGACCGTACGACGCGCGCGATGCCAAGGCGCTCGGCCTCATCGACGAGGTGGGCTACTTCGACGACGCACGCGACGCCATCGAGGAGCAGACCGGCGCCAAGCGCGGCGAGGTCCGCTTCGGAGGTGGCACCGGCGGCGGCGGGGACGATCTGTCCGACGTGCTGCGCGCGGTGGTCGGCGAATCGCTCGAGTCGGCGCCGGTCGCGCTGGTGCGCGCCGACGGGGCCATCTCGATGGAGGGCGGCGGCGGTCCGTTCGGCGGCGGCGGCATCGTCGAGCGCAAGCTGTCGCGAACGCTCAATCGACTGGCGCAGGACGACGACGTCAAGGCTGTGGTGCTGCGCATCGACTCGCCGGGCGGCAGCGCCCTGGCGAGCGATCTGCTCTGGCACGAGCTCATGAAGATCCGCGCCGACAAGCCGCTGGTCGTCAGCGTGGGCGGCATGGCCGCGAGCGGCGGGTACTACATGGCCTCGACCGGATCGGTCATCTTCGCCGACGAGACGAGCATCGTCGGCTCCATCGGCGTGGTCGGCGGCAAGGTGTCGGCGGACCGCGCGCTCGAGCGCCTCGGCGTGCACGCCGAGACCTTCGCGGCCAACCCGGGCGACCCGGGCGCCGCCGCGCGGGCGACCTACGAGTCGCTGCTGTCGCCGTGGGACGAGGCCACCCGCGCGCGCCTGCGCACGACGATGGAGGGGATCTACAAGCTGTTCCTGGACCGCGTCGCCGAGGGCCGCCGCATGCCGGTCGAGCGCGTCGAGGCCTCGGCCCAGGGGCGCATCTTCTGCGGGCGCGACGGGCTGACCCGCGGGCTCGTCGACGAGATCGGCGGGCTCGAGGAGGCGATCGCACGGGCCCGGTCGATGGCGGGGCTGGCCCCCGACGCGAGGGTCGCGGTCGCCGGGGAGCCCTCGGGGCTGCTCGAGGTGCTCACTGACGACGGGTCCCCCGACAGCGCCGCGAAGAGCGTGACCTCTGCGGCCGAGCGAGTCGCCCTGGGCCGCCTCGCGGCCGACCTGGGACCGTTCGTGGACAGCGTGATGCCCCTGCTCGACCACGAGCGGGCCCTGTGCGCGGTGCCATTCGGGATCGTGGTGCGGTAGACGACCCACTTCGGCGTGCGGCGGGGTGGCCCTCCGCGTTCTCTGACGTGGTACCCTTGCCCTCGCGTGCGAGCCCTTCCCGGTGGTGGGTTTGGGAGGAGCGGCGGCGCTCCTCCCAAGGTGCAAGT
>DATBQU010000426.1:0-13410 GCA_036560665.1 Polyangiaceae bacterium | reverse complement strand
CGACGAACGCGTCAGCGCGACGGCACGCTCGATCACGTTGGCCAGCTCGCGCACGTTCCCGGGCCAGGAGTAGGCGGTGAGCTTGGCGGCACACGACGCAGTCAGCCCGACCACGTCCCGCGCCATCGCGCGGGCGCTCTGCTCGAGGAAGTGCTGGGCCAGGAGGAGAATGTCGCGGCCGCGCTCCCGGAGCGGCGGAACGACGATCTCGATGACGTTGAGTCGATAGAAGAGATCCGCGCGAAACTGCCTCTTCTCCACCGCGCTCGACAGGTCGGTGTTGGTCGCCGTGATCAGCCGCACGTCGACCTCGACCTCCCGGTCGGAACCGATGGGACGAATCGCGCGCTCCTGCAGCGCCCGGAGCAGCTTCGGTTGAAGTGTCAGGTGGAGCTCCGCGATCTCGTCGAGGAAGATGGTGCCTCCGCGCGCGCGCTCGAAGAGGCCCGCGCGGTCGGCTCGCGCGTCGGTGAACGCTCCCTTCACGTGACCGAACAGCTCGGACTCGAGCAGGCTCTCCGGGATGGCGGCGCAGTTCAGAGCCACGAAGGCGCCGGTGCGCCGACGGCTCCGCTCGTGCAGTGCGCGGGCGACGAGCTCCTTTCCCGTGCCGCTCTCGCCGCGGATGAGCACCGCCGCGTCCACCTCGGCGACCCGTCCGACGAGCTGCACCAGCTCGCGCATGGGGGGGCTCGCGCCGATGATCCCCTCGAAGTGCTCCTCGGGGGTGGCCGGGGTGCCCTCGTCGAGGAGGCGGACCTCCTGCGCGAGCCGCCCCTGGCGAACCGCGCGGTCGAGGACCGCTGCCAGGGCGTCGATGTCCGGAGGCTTCGTCTGGAAGTCGTAGGCGCGGACGCGAAGCGCCGCGACCGCGGCCGTCAGGTCGGCGTGCGCGGTGAGGAGGACCACCGGGAGATCAGGGCGGGCAGCGACGATGCGCTCGCAGAGCTCGAGGCCATCCATCTGCCTCATCTTCAGATCGGTGATGACGACGTCGACGGCGCGCGCGTGGAGGGACGCGAGCGCCCGCTCGGGATCCGTCTCGAGGGCGGCCTCGAACCCGCGCGCAGTGAGCTCGGCGCCGAGCAGGTCGCACATGCTCTCGTCGTCGTCGACGATGAGCACCTGGGCGCGAGCACGGTTCTGGGGTGCTGCGTGGGTTCCCACAGTAGGCAGGATGGCGCAACTTTCGTCGATCGTGCGACCCGAAAGTGAGATTTCGGTACGCACAGCGCGCACGTCGTCTGACCTATCCCAATACGGATGTGACGTGGCATTTCGCCACACCGGGAAGGGACCGCGGATGGAACGCGAAAGAGGCCTCGGAGGGCCGGATCTGGCGTGCTCCGTGCACCCAGCGCCACGCCATGTCTCGACGCTCGGACACAGCCGTTACACCGATGACCGTTCTGGTCGCCGATGACGACGAGGACATGCGCTCGCTCGTCGCCGATACCTTGCGATCGGACGGCTACGCGGTGCTCGAGGCTCGCGACGGCGCCGAGCTCCTCGGCCATCTCGAAGCGGCGCTCGGCGATCCGCGCGTGCGTCCCGACGTCGTCGTCACCGACGTGATGATGCCGCGTCTTTCGGGCCTCGGCGTCCTCAACGCGCTCCGGCGCGCGCAGCTGCATTTCCCGGTCATCCTCATGACCGTCCTGGCGGACGAATCGGTGCACACGGTCGCGAAGCGGCTCGGCGCCATCGGCGTGATCCGCAAACCGTTCGACGTGGACGACCTCCGAACCGCCGTGATGAACGCGGTCGAGGCCTACGCCAAGCTGCGGTCAGTCACGCGCGTGTGAGCGGCGCACCCCGAGGCGGCCCGCCTCGCTGCCGTAGCTTCCTGCCACGACGCGACACTCGAGCTGTGGCCCCTGGGGGCCCGCGCCTGCTGCCCATGCTAAGCAGCGCGCCCTGATGACCGTGGCCGACCTCACGCACCTCGTCGGTCCGGCGCTCGCGTCCGCGCTGGCCGGCAAGGGCTACGACACCCTCACGGCGGTGCAGGAGGCGGTGCTCGACGAGGCGCTCGAGGGGAGGGACCTGCGAATCACGTCGCAGACCGGGTCCGGCAAGACGATCGCCATCGGCTTCGCCGTGCGCGATCTGCTCGACGACCTCACCTCCCAGTACGGCGGCCCCGCGCGGCCACGGGTCCTCATCCTGGCACCGACGCGCGAGCTCGCGAAGCAGGTCGCGGACGAGCTGGGCTGGCTGTTCGCGCCCTTGCGCGTGAGGGTGGCTGCCGTCACCGGCGGCGCGGGGTACCTCGACCAGAAGCGCGCGCTCTCGTCGAACCCAGCGGTGGTCGTGGCCACTCCGGGGCGGCTCCGCGACGCCCTCGAGCGCCGGCGGATCGACGCCACGGCGCTCGCGGCGGTGGTGCTCGACGAGGCCGACTCGATGCTCGATCTCGGCTTCCGCGAGGACCTCGACGCGATCCTGGCGATGCTCCCCGTGGAGCGCAGGTCCCACCTGGTCTCGGCGACCTTCTCGCGCGACGTCGTGTCCCTGGCCGATCGCTTCCAGCGCGACCCGGTGCACGTGCAGGGCACGCGTCTCGGCGACGCCCACGTCGACATCGCGCACGTCGTCCATCTGGTCGAGCCCGGGCAGCGCGTCGATGCGCTGGTCAACCTGCTCCTGTCGGACGAGGACGCCAAGTCGCTGGTGTTCGCGCGCACGCGAGCCGACGTGGCCCGCATCGCCGGGGAGCTCGCCGAGGCGGGCTTCGTGGTGCGCACGCTCTCGGGCGAGATGGAGCAGCCGGAGCGAGATCGGGCCCTGGCGGCGTTCCGGCAGGGAGGGGTCCAGGCCCTGGTCGCGACGGACGTCGCCGCACGCGGCATCGACGTCCGCGACATCGCGCGCGTCATCCAGGTCGAGCCGCCCACGGACGTCGAGACGTACACCCACCGGAGCGGTCGCACCGGCCGCGCCGGCAAGCAGGGGACGAGCGTGCTGTTCGTGGCGCCGTCGCACTACCCCGCCATCGCCCGCGGCCTGGCGCGCGCCAAGATCGCTCACCGGGTAGAGCCGATCCCTCGCCCGGACGCCATCCAGCGCGCACGGGAGGAGAAGCTCGTGGCGTGGCTCGCGCGCGAGGGGAACGGCGAGACCCTCGACCCCCACGCGATGTCGATCGCCGAGCGCATCGTGAAGAGCGGGGCGCCCGTGAGCGCGATCGCCCGCCTGATCGAGAAGGCCGGGCTGCACGGACCGACCAAGGCGCGCGAGGTGCGTGTGATCCTGCCGCCACGCGACGAGCACCGCCCCGCGGCGCGGGCTCCCCGGGCGACGCCCGCGGACGGCAAGCCGAAGCCCCCCGCAGGAGCCGGCGCTTGGGTGACCTTCCGTGTCACCTGGGGCGGCCGGCAAGGAGCGGACGCCCGCCGCCTCCTCGCGGTCGC
The DNA here is from genome assembly GCA_036560665.1 of Polyangiaceae bacterium. Lineage (GTDB taxonomy): Bacteria > Myxococcota_A > Polyangia > Polyangiales > Polyangiaceae > Palsa-1150. The sequence goes on along the minus strand of DATBQU010000426.1, from coordinate 9,997 downwards.
CTGCCGCCGGGGGAACATCCGGGGAAGCGACGTGGGTGCCATCCGCGTCGAGGCCGCCCATTCGCTCATCGACATCGCCCGTGACGTCGCCCAGGCCTTCGAGGTGGCGGCCGGACGCCCCGATCCGCGCGATCCACGGGTGCGGATCACGCGGATCGACGAACCCGAGCGGCGGGTCGCGCGTGGGGGCGAAGCGCACCTGCGGCGCCCGGGCCGCAGGCCGTGAAACGAGCCCGACGACCCCACCTACGTCTCGGCATGGTGGGAATGAGGCCCAGCGTCTACGCTGCTTCGAGATGGCGACCGGACCTGGTGTGGATTCGTGGCGCTCGCTCTTCGGGGCGATGAAGGAGCTTCGGGCGGCGTGGCCCTCGCGCGGCTGGAGCTGGGACTCGCGCCAGTCGTGCGTCAGCTCGTCGTTCAGCGTCGAGCTGGAGCCGAAGGCGCGGACGGCCACCGCCCTCGCGCTCTCCACCGAATGGACCTCGGCGACCATCCAGCGAGCGCCGGCGCCTCTCCGCGAGCTCGCCGAGCGGACCGGCGGCCTCCGGGCCGGGCAGATGATCCTCGCGAGCGCCGCGGTCGGGAGCGCCTTCGGCTACGGCTTGTGGTGGCCCTGGGGCGACGGCATGACGACGTCGGTGCGCATCGGCCTCGGCGGGCCCGAGGCCACGCAGGAGGCGCTCCAGCGACTGCGCGACGTCTTCAGCGTCGAGCTCTGAGGCCCGGGGTCAACGCCAGAACCTGCGCACCGCCGCGAGCAGCCCCTCGCGCGCGACCACCTCGGCGACGTCGAGCACCCCCGGCTCCATCCGGAAGAGCACGCGGTAGTGGATCCCGATGCGGGCGGAGTACATGGGCGGGGAGATCCGCTCGAGCTGCTTGACCTCGCGCAGCGCGCTCGCCTCTCCGCTGCAGAGATCGGCCACCACGCGCAGCGCGTCGCGCACCACGCGGGCGGGCAGATCGCGCAGCGACGCCTCGGCCGCGCGCGCGAACCGGGGGACCATGACGCCGCGGACGCGCGGCGCTTCGTCGGGGTCGCGCTCACCGGTGGACGCGCTCTCCTGCGGGGGCGCCACGGCAGGCGTCGCGGGGCCGCGGGCGCGCTCGGAGCTCTCCGCCAGCTTGCGCCTGAGCTCGGCCCGTTCGGCGTTTCCCTCGGCGATGAGCGACTTGAGCTCGGCGACGCGCTCGGCGAGCTTGCGGCGCTTCTCCTCGGCATCGGCATCCGGCGCGGCCGGAGCGCCACCCGTGACCTCGGGCAAGGTGAGCTCTCGCTGCCTCTCGCGCAGCCGCGACTCCAGCTCGCCGATCTTGGCGCTCGCCTCGCGGGCGCGCACGCGCAGAGCCTGCGCCTCGGCCGTGAGGCGCTCGACCACCTCTTCGCTCGCCGGCGCTCCGTCGCCCACGCGGCCGAGCTCCTCGATGGCGTCGTACACTGCCGCGGCCGGGTCGTTGGGCGGCAGGCCGAGCCGATCGCGCGCCTCCTCGATCAGCTCCAGGAACATCGCCGAGTCCTCCGGACGCTCGGTGGTCAGCGCGCCGCGCGCCGCGACGACGCCGAGCGCGGGGTAGTAGGTGAGGAGCGCGTCGGCGATGTCGAAAAGGAACAGCGGGGCCTCCCGCAGCCCCTGCTCCGCGAGAGCGTCGAGGCGCGACAGCGACGTGCGCGTCGGCGACGCGACGGACGTCATCGCCTCCACCAGGGGATCGACGACGCCCGCCTCGGTGAGCCGCGCGGCGTGCTTGCGCGCCACCTCGAGCGTGCGCGAACGGAACGCCTCGTCGACCAGCTCGATGCGGTAGCCATCCGCGTCTTCACCCAGCGACGCCATCGCGTCGAGCGCGCGTTCGGCAGCGTCCCACCGACGGTGGCTCAGCAGGGCGCGATACGCGGCCAGGCGAGCGACCGGGGTGAGGCTCTCGTAGGCCAGCGACGCCAGATCGGCCAGGCGCAGATCCTGGACCTGCTGCGCCGTCATCGTCGGCGCGGCTGCCTCGAGCTGCTTGCGCCAGGCGAGCTCGGGATCGGCGGCGGCCGCCGCGTCCTTGCCCTCGCAGCACTTCTTGTACTTCTTGCCGCTGCCGCAGGGGCACGGGTCGTTGCGGCCCACCTTGGAGGCGGTGCGACGCACCGTGATCGGCGCGGCGAGGCTGGGCGGCGCGTAGTCCGGGAGCACCTCGAGGACGGGGAGCTCCATCACCTTCAGCAGCGGCGCCGTGGCATCGAGGGCCTGGCGCAGCCGGATCTCGGGGAGCGACCTCGCGACCACCGCCCGCACCTCGTCGTCCGCCACAGCGGCGGCCGCGGCCACCAGGAGCTCGCCCGACGCCGTGCTCACCCCGCGGCGAGCGTGGGTGCGCAGCAGCGAGAGCAGCCGCGGAGGGGCCGGCTTCGGCTTGCGCAGCGTGGCGGCCAGGAAGAGCGCCAGCGCGTCGCGCTCGTCGGTGGTGTCGTCGCGCTCGACCGCGTCGAGCAGCGCCTTGACGCGGTCGCCCGACACGTTGGCCGTGAGCAGCGCCCCCAGCGTGAGATCGTCGAGCAGGGTCACCGCATCGAGCACGCTCGCGGCGCGCATGGGTTGCCCCGCGACCGCCGCCGAGAGCGCGTAGGTGGCGACCGACTCCGCGTCATCGGCGGACCAGGCGCGCTCCACCTCCGCTGCCGGGTCGAGCCTGCCTTCGCGGACGTCCTCCGCCAGCTTCTGGACGAGGGTTCGGGTCGGCGCGGGCATGGGCGGGGGCGAAGCCTACACGAGCGCGCGGACCGTTCACGCCGTTTGGGTCGCCGCCGTGGTCGCGGGCGCCGGCGCAGGCTCGGGCACGGGCGGGTAGAACGCCGCGTGCGGGCTGCTCTGGTGGCACTCGGTGCACGACGTCGCCGCGTAGACGCGGCCGCAGTGCCCGCAGGTGCCCCGCGTCGCGAAGGTGTCGAAGCGCTGGCCGCAGGCGCACAGCCAGAATGTGCCCACCGGCGGCGCCGCGTGGCAGCGCGGGCAGGCGACGCCCTGACGGCGCGGGGCCGCCGCGAGATCGGCCAGCAGCCGCGCCTGCCGCAGGCCGTTGTGGGCCCGCAGGCCGGCGAAGATCGCCAGCACCCCCAGCCAGATCGAGCGTGACGCCGCGGCCGCGACGAGCAGCGCCCCCGCCCCCGCCAGCCCGATCACGGAGACGACGAGGAGGCTGCGCGCGCGGCCTATGAGAAACCAGAGCAGCGCCTGGAGGATCTGGCCGCCGTCGAGCGGGTAGACCGGCAGGAGGTTGAACGCCAAGAGCACCACGTTGATGACCCACAGCGCGACTACAAAGTGTCCGGCGTCGCCGTGGAGTTGCAGCCCGGCGACGAGGGCGATGGGGCTCAGGAAGAGGACCAGCGCCACGTTCACCAGCGGTCCCGCGGCGATGCTCCACAGCAGCGCGCCCGGGCGCGGCGGCGGCTGCACGTACGCCACGCCGCCGAGCGGCCACAGCAGGATGCGGTCGGCCTTACCGCCCACCGACCGACACGCCAGCGCGTGGCCGAGCTCGTGCGCCAGGATGATCGCGAAGAGCGACAGGTACTCCGCGACCATCCACGCCTGCGCCGAGTAGGTGTTCTTGCGCGTCCCTATCTCGATGGCAGCCACGACCGCCCACGACCAGTGCACGTAGAGATCGACGCCGAGGATCCGCCCGACCCGGAAGCTGCCGTTCGCGAGACGCGCCATGACCGATTGTACCGCCGTTCCCGCCGGACGAGATGCGCCGGCTCAGCGCGCGCGCCGGACCCTCTCCAGCACCGCCCTGGCTGTCGTCGACAGGCCCGCGGGATCGAGCGCGGACTCGACGGTGCGCAGCGCGCGGGTCGTCTCGTAAGCATCGAGGCGGCCTCCGTCATCGAGATCGAACCATGCAGGATGCGCGCGGATGCCCCCGGCATCCCGTGGTCGCCAGGCGGTGGTGACGGCGTCGATCGGCGGGTCGCGCGGCGGCGTCATGCGAGCTCCAGGCGCAGGTCGATCCCGCGACGGGCGAGGCACTCGGCCAGGAGCTTGCGCGCGCGGGTGAAGTTCTGGAGGAAGGTGTTCTTGCGCATCCCGAGGCGCTCGGCCAGCGCGTCGTCGGGCTCGACGCCGGCGCTCTCGAGGCGCGCGTGAAGCACGCGCGCCGGCTGCGCTGGAAGGGCCCCGGCGCAGTCGGCGATGGCACGGCGCAACGCGGGATCGGCCGGAGCCACGGCCGGCGGCGCGTCGGCGGCGAGGGCGCGATCCATCGCCTCGTCGTCCGCCGACACGGACCTCGCGCGACGGCGCTCGCTGATGGCGAGGTTGCGCGCGATGCGGATGCCGACGCGGAGCAAGGCGTTGGGCTTGCTGTCCGCCTCCACGCGCGGGGCGATCTGCCACGTCCGAAGCAGCGCCTCCTGGAGCACCGCCTCGACATCGACGACGACCGCGAACGAGCGAAGGCTGTCCCTCATCGTCGCCTCCGCACCGGCGAGCCAGCGCCCGAAGGCGTCGGCGTCGCCGGCACGGAGCAGAGGGAGCAGCTCGTCGAGATCGCGCATTGCCGCACTCCCGCCTGTCAGCAGACTACGATCCAGCGCTCGCCACCGGCGTCGAAGGCGACCGACGCCATCGCCCGCGCGTCGGCGACGTCGAGCGCGAGACGCACCCCCGCCCCGGCAGGGACGGCCCCCGCGCGCGTCGAGCGCCCGGCGATCACGCCGACGCGCGTCGTCGTGCCGTCGTCCCAGGTGATCTCCACTTCGACGGGAGGCGCCCACGTCATCGCCTCTTGCGCGCCGACCTCGACGACGAGGACGCCGGCATCGCGCAGGACCACTCGTCCCTGGAGTCGCCGGCCTGCCGCGCCGCCCCTGCCTCCGAGGAACCCTCCGACGCGACGCATGGCCTCGGCGGGGGGACGCATCACCCGCGGCGCCATGGAACGGGGAGGTGGAGGCGGCGACGCCATCCCCGCCGGCATCGGCGCGAACGCCTGCGGAGCGCGCGCGGCCATGGTCGCCTGACCGGCCGACGCCGGCATGACCGCGCAGGCGCGCAGCCCCAGCCCCTCGACCGACGCACCGAAGGGGAGCTCGTGCGGCATCCGCTCGCGGCGAAGGGGCGCTCCGGGGTCCACCGTCCGGTGCTCGCTCACCGCCACCCACGACGTCATGCGCGTCGCGAGGCCGAAGTCGAGGCCGAGCTGCTCGATGCCCCGCTCGACGGCGCGCGGCTCGCCACCCGCAGCGAGGTCCGTCTCCAGGTCCTCCACCCGCTCGCGCGCGTAGAACGATCCCACGGCGACGCGGCCCTTCTCCGCGGGGGTCACCAGGCGCACCCGCTGCTCCCAGGGACCCGACGCCGTGCGGCCGCGCACCACAAGCTCACCCGCGCGCGCCCGCATGCCGATGAGGGCGGGAGCGCCCGCGAACAGATCGGGGAGGCGGCGCGGCGCGTGGTCGACGAGCGCGTCGCCGCTCAGCTCGAGCTCGACGACGATCGGGGCATCGGTGCGCGCCACGATGCGCGCAGCGGCCCGCTCGGCGGCCTCGCCCAGCCCCACCAGCACCTCGATCCCGCGACCGGCGCGAGGCGCGTGCGCGGTGAGGGTGCGGTTTGGCGCCGAGCCCACCCCCACCACGTGGACGCGGGACTGCTTCGGCAGGCGAGCCAGGATGGTGGCGACGATCTCGGACTCGAAGCCGATCTGCCCGTCGGTCACCAGCACCACCTGACGCTGGCCGTCGTCGCGCCGCGGCGCGAGCGCCTCTTCGATGGCGTGACGCATCTCGGTTCCACCCTGGGCCACCAGGGCGCCGAGCCACCGAGCGGCGTCGCGCCGCGCTTCCGGCGTGGCGCGCACCGAGCCCTTCTGCCAGCGTGTGGGAGCGGAGGCGAAGGCGATCATCTCGAGCGAGTCGCGCTCGTCGAGCGTCGCCACCAGCGCGGAGGCGACGCGCCTGGCCTGCATCAGCGGCTCTCCCGCCATGGAGCCGCTCACGTCGAGCAGCAGGACCAGATCCCGCGCAACCCGTTCGCCCGTGGCAGCCCGCGCGGGCGGCACCACGGTCAGCAGCGCGACCATCTCCTGCTTCGGGCCCAGCGCGGTCTCGACGCGCACCCCGACCGCCGCCTTCGCGGCCCTCCAGCGCACCACCACGTCGCGATCGAGCGGCACGCCTTCGGGGTCGGCGGGCCGCGCGCGATCCCCCTCGGCCCGTAGCGCATGGGACGGCGACTCGGGGGCGCGACCGTCGAGCCCGTCCCGCACGCGGACGTCGAAGGACAGCCGCACCGGCATCGGCGCGTCGGCGACGTCCTGGGCGATGCGCGCGGCGTCCGGCACGCGACCTGAGGCGCCCAGGTAGCGAGGCGCCACCGTGGTCGGGAAGCGCCACTCCCAGGCCCCCTCGTCGAGCCACGCCAGCCTCTGGTCGATGGTGATCTCGGCGACGACCTCCTGTCCGGGAGGGACGTTGCCGAGCTGCTGCGTGAAGAGGCTGGAGCGCTCCTGCTCGAGCAGCGCCGCGGTCTGCCCGTCGACCAGGGCGCGCTCGTAGCGCTCGCGCGCCGCCCCACGGCGATCGACCTCGCCCACGATGCGACGCTCGCCGATGCGGAACGCGAAGCCGCTGACCGCGGCGTCCGCCGGGAGCGGGAGCGAGTAGGTGACGGCCAGGGGTTCGGCGTGCGGGTTGCGGAAGCGCTGCTCGAGCACCGTCCGCGCCAGCCCGCCGCCCGCGTCGACGGCCAGCGAGGCGCGGACCAGCGGCAGGGTGCGAGCGTCGGCGCCGACGAGGCGGCCACCGGTGGCGGGGTCGGAGAAGCTGGGCGCGGCGGTGGGGTTCATGGGGCGTGTCCTCCTGTGGACGAGGGACCAACGCAGGAGGGCGCGAGCTGGTGACAAAGGTAGAGCGTTTTTCTTTCCGCCGCGCCGGACGTAGGGTGACGGCTCGCATGGTCGCTCGCGGACGTCGCCGACTGGTCGCGCGCGGGCTATCGCTCGTCGCGGTCTGCGGTGTCGGTCTCCTGGCGGCCGCCGCCGTTCCTGCCGGGCCCCCGCCGTCGTGCGCTCCGCTGACGCACACGCCTCCTCCACCCCGCAGCACCCCCTGGCCGGGGTATCGCCAGATCATCAACAAGATCCGCTGGGGCCTGGCCGGCTGCCAGAAGGACTGGCACGACTGCTACGAGGACGCCTTCGAAGCACCCCGTGGCCAGACGCTCACCGGACGCCTGCCCGAGATCGCGTCGGCCCTCGATCGCCTGGGGGCCAAGGCGCTCGCCGCGCCGCCCGGAGCCGGCACACGCTGCGCTCCCGCCTCCCCCGGCGGCGTCTTCGTGAGGCAGATTCGCGCCACCTGCGAGCGGTCGCCCGACGCCTGCATGCAGTGGCTGGACTCCGTGGCGCGCACGCTCGAGCCGCTCGGCGCGTACGAGCAGTGCATCGACGGCGCCATCCTCGAGGCCCAGTGGGCGGCGATGGACCGACAGCAGCTGGCCAGGTGCGGCGCGCCACGGGCGGCGCCGGGCCCCAGCGGCGGCATGGTCCTCGGCTTCACGCAGTTCTCGAAGTGCGCCGAGGGCGACCGCGTGACGTCGCTCGGCGACCGCGGCTCGATGGGCGCGTGCCTGACCGCGTGCGAGCAGCAGCCCCAGGCCGCCGGTTGCTGGTACCTCGACGGATCCGGCGGCTTTCCGAGAGGCTGCCGCGTCTGCCGTGGCCTGGCGCCGGTGATGCACGCCTTCGCCAGCGACTGGGCCAAACCGCTGGCACCCACCGCCGCGAGCGCGTCCGCCGCTCCGCCTCCTGCGCCGCCTCGCGATCCCTGCGGCGCCGCGGGGACGTGGACCGTCACCTGTCCGAGCTCGGCGAGTGCCTGCGGCTCGTGCGGGCTCATTCCCGGCTACAGCTTCACCGTCGACGTCCCTGCCACGAGCGCGACCGGCGGCGGACCGGTGACGCTGCACGTCGGCGGCGCCGACTCCACCAGCCGGCTCGACGCCAGGACCTGCTCCATCGACTTCGGAAAGAACATCTGCCAGAACGCCGATCTGTCGCTCGCCTTCCGCAACGGCACCGCCCTCTACGACAGCGTCTACCAGTGCCTCGACGACTGCGCGTCGTGCGGCAAGCCCGGGTGCACCGTGACCCGGAACTAGGGGCTAGCTCACCGTCCAGGAGCCCAGCGCGAGCCAGACGATGTGTCGCGCGTGCGACCTGAGATCGACCACCGCGGGCACCTGACCGGGCACCTGCTTCGCCAGCTCGATCGCCACCGTGGGGTCGAACAGCGGCACCGTCAGCTCGAGCTGGCTCCGCGTCATCGCCGTGACCCGGGGCTCTCCGCCCCCCGCGTCGCCATCGACGAGGATGGCCAGGTCCTCCTCCCGCCCGCCCAGCGCGCGGTAGTCGCGGACCGCGGCGGCTATGACGTCGCGCAGGGCGGCGACGGCCGCGCGGCTCGTCTCCACGTCCTTCATGCCCGCCCAGCCTAGACCATCGGGCGCGTCGCGCCTTCACCCCAGGTTGGACAGCGCCGGGATGGCCGGGAAGCAGCGCACGAAGTGGCGCGGACGCCGCGCGGGCGGGCCCGGCTCCTCGGTCGCGCGCGGAGGCGGCGGCGCCGGCTGCGTGCTGCGTGCGTAGAACTCACCCGGGCCACCGGTGTAGGCGGGGAACTGGCGGCAATCGTGAGGGCGCATCGCGGCTCCTTACCGTTCCTACGCCCCACCGGCCTCCCCCCTTCCCAGCTCTTTTCCCCGTGCCGGCTCGCGTGTAAGGCGCCCGTGGCTCGGCCGTTCTCTGCACCATGCGCCGCCACCACCAGGCCTTCGGCCTCGCCACCGCCTCCCTCCTCCTCCTCATGTCCTCCCTCGCCTCCGCGGACGAGCCGCCGGTGGCCCCCGCGGAACCGGGCGCGATGGAGGCGGCCCCGGTCCCCCGCGACGTCCCGCTCTCGACCGAGGCGCCGGCGCCGGCGAAGGACTGGTACGTCCTCTACGCCGGGGTGCGCCCGCGCCTGGCGACGTTCGGCGGGATCGGCACCTTCTCGCTGGCCCAGGGACGCGTTCATCACTTCTACGGCATCGGCACCTTCGCCACCGTCCGCCAGGACGCGGGCGTGCACGTGGGCATCACCGAGCTCTCGCTCGGTCAGGCCAACGCCGAGCGCTTCTACGGGGTGGCCCAGCTCGGCCTCAGCAAGAACCTCGCGGGGCGCTTCGTCGGCCTCACGCAGCTCTCGATCGCCCACGACGACGCCGAGTCCTTCGCCGGCGTCACCCAGATCGCCACCTACGACCGCGCCGGCGACTTCACCGGCCTGGCCCAGATCGGCGGCTGGGGCACCGTCGAGCGCGACTTCGTCGGCGCGCTGCAGCTCGGGCTCGTGCACGACGACGCCGACACCTTCCGCGGCATCGCCCAGCTCTCGCTCGGCCACGCCGCGTCGCGCGACTTCGGGGGCGCCCTGCAGCTCGCGCCTTACGCGCACACCGACGACTACGCGGGACTGGTCCAGCTCGGCGTCCTGTCGGCCGACGACGAGCGCTTCTCCGGGGGCCTGCAGCTCGGCCTGATGAACCGCGTGGGCACGGGCGGCGCCTTCTCGCACGACAGCCGCGACGGCAGCTTCGCGGGCGCCGCGCAGATCGGCGCCCTCAACTGGAACGACGGCACCTTCACCGGCCTGACGCAGATCGGCGTCCTCAACGCGGCCACCGACCGCTTCACCGGCCTGGCCCAGATCGGCCTGGGCTCCGCCACGTCGGGCGCGATGTGGGCGCCGCTCCAGATCGGCGCGGCCATGGCCTACGCCAGGGAGTTCCACGGCGTCGCGCAGATCGGCACCGTCAGCGTGGCCGAGCACTCCGACGGCGCGCAGCTCGGCGTCGTCAACGTCTCGAGCGACGACCAGAACGGCGCGCAGCTCGGCGTCTTCGACTACAGCGGCGACATCCACGGCGCCCAGATCGGCCTGGTGAACGTGGCCGAGAAGGTCCAC
>DATBQU010000425.1:0-15314 GCA_036560665.1 Polyangiaceae bacterium | reverse complement strand
GTGCGCGCCCAACCAGACGCAGTGCCAGGGCAACGGCGTGCAGACGTGCAACGCCAGCGGGCAATGGGGGACGACCGTGGCGTGCACCGGCGTGTGCACCAGCCCGGACGGCGGCATCGGCGGCCAGTGCAGCGGCTCGTGCTCTCCGGGGTCGACCCAGTGCTCGGGCAACGGCGTGCAGACGTGCGACTCCACCGGGCACTGGGGGACGGCCGTCGGCTGCACCAACTCGACCTGCATCAGCGGCGCGTGCACCGGGGTCTGCGCGCAGGGCTCGACGCAGTGCTCGAACAACGGCGTCGAGACATGCAGCACGTCGGGGCAGTGGGGCACGCCGGCCGCGTGCACCAACCAGACGTGCGTCAACGGCTCGTGCACCGGCGTGTGCGCCCCGAACCAGACGCAGTGCAGCAACAACACGCCGCAGACGTGCAACGCGAACGGGACCTGGACGAGCGCCTCGGCCTGCAACAACCAGACTTGCGTCGGCGGGACGTGCACCGGCGTGTGCGCGCCCGGGCAGACCGAGTGCCTCGGCAACCTCATCCAGTCATGCGCGGCAACCGGCATCTGGCAGACGCAGGTCACGTGCTCGGGCACCACGCCCGCCTGCCTGAAGAGCACCTGCGTCGCCTGCTCGCCGGGCGCGACGCAGTGCCTGGGCAACGGCGTCCAGACCTGCAGCGCGGCCGGGAGCTGGGGCGCGGCGGCGGGGTGCACCAACCAGACGTGCCTCGGCGGGGCGTGCACGGGGGTCTGCGCCCCGAACCAGACGCAGTGCAACGGCAACGGCGTGCAGACGTGCAACGCGGCCACCGGGCAGTGGGGCGCCACCACGGCGTGCACCAACTCCGCGTGCGTCAACGGCGCGTGCAGCGGATCGTGCACGCCCGGGGCGCTTCAGTGCTCGGGCAACAGCGTGCAGGTGTGCAGCGCGGGCGGGACGTGGGGAGCGCCCACCGCGTGCACGAACCAGACGTGCCTCAACGGCGTGTGCAGCGGGGTGTGCGCGCCCAACCAGACGCAGTGCTCGGGCAACGGGGTCGAGACCTGCACCGCCGGCGGGACGTGGGGCGCCGCCGTGGGCTGCACCAACCAGACGTGCGTCGCCGGCGTCTGCTCGGGGGTGTGCGCGCCCGGTCAGACCAACTGCAGCGGCAGCACGCCGCAGACCTGCAGTGCCACCGGCACGTGGCAGAACCAGGCCACCTGCGCGCAGCCCACCCCGGACTGCTCGGGCGGCTCCTGCACGTGCCTGGAGACCTTGTGCAGCGGGACGTGCACGACGCTGGCGACCACCGCCAACTGCGGCGGCTGCGGCAACGCGTGCAACGGCGGGAACGCCACGGCAGTCGGCTGCAACGGAACGTCGTGCACGTACACGTGCGCCACGGGCTTCGCCAACTGCAACACCGGCGCGCCCGACACCGTGGGGTGTTCGTGCGTGTCGGCCTCGAGCTCGCCGCAGGGCACGGTGGGAGGCTGCTGCGGCTCCGGCTGCCAGACGCAGCACAACAACGGAGTCGGCGGCAACTACTACGATTGCACCGCGGTCGGAACGTACAACGTCACCCAGGCCACCGAGGCTGCGAACTCCGACACCGGGCAGCCGGGCAGCGTCTATACCGGCGCATGCGGCACGGCCCCGAACATCCAGTACGCGGTCTTCAAGACCGCGGATCCCACCCTCAGCACGGGGACGTGCACGGGCTGGGTCTACCAGGGCTCGGGCTCGTACAGCGGCGTGAACCTCGCGAACACGGTGGGTACGGTCTTCTACGCCAACGGCGTCCAATACAGCGGCTGCTACTGCTCGCTCGGCACGACGCCGAACTGGAACTGAAGGACGGCCGTCGTGAGCCTCGCGCCGCCCCGGCCATCCCCCCTCACGCCCGGCTTCCGGCTCGACCGGTACGAGCTGATCTGCCCCATCGCCGAGGGCGGGATGGCGAGCGTGTGGATCGCGCGCCAGACGGGCAAGCATGGTTTCCACAAGCTCGTCGCGGTCAAGACCATCCTGCCGAAGTTCGCCGAGGACCCGCACTTCCAGAAGATGTTCATCGACGAGGCGCGCCTCGCCGCGCGCATCGAGCACGCCAACGTGACGGCGATCCTCGACGTCGGCGAGCAGAACGACGTGACCTACCTGGTGATGGAGTACGTCGACGGCGACGCGCTCTCCAAGCTGCACCGCGCGGCGGTGAAGCGCGGCGCGCGGATCCCGCCGGGCGTCGTGCTGCGCGTGATGGCCGACGTGTGCGGGGGGCTGCACACCGCGCACGAGCTCCGCGACGAGCGAGGGCAGCCGCTCGGCGTCGTCCACCGCGACGTCTCGCCGCAGAACGTGCTGGTGAGCACGAGGGGCGTCGCCAAGCTCATCGACTTCGGCATCGCCAAGGCGGGCGACCGGCTCTCCGGCGACACGAACACCGATCAGCTCAAGGGAAAGGTGCAGTACATGGCGCCCGAGCAGGCGCTGGGGCACGCCATCGACCGGCGCGCCGACGTGTGGGCCGTCGGCGCGGTGCTCTATCACCTGCTCGCGGGCAAGCCGCCGTTCGACGCGGGCAGCGAGGTCCAGACGCTGCTCTTCCTCTCCAGCGGCCGCCCGCCGGTGCCGCTCCCGCCGGGGATCCCGGCGCCGGTGTCCGCGGTGGTGAAGCGCGCGCTCACCAGCGCGCCCGACGGGCGCTACGCGACGGCCCTGGACCTGCAGCGGGCGATCGAGCAGGCGATGCTCGAGGCCAACCTGGTGACGACGACCAGCGGCGTGGCGGCGTACCTCGCCGAGACGGTGGGCGAGCGCGCGAGCAAGCGCCAGGAGTCGATCGCGCTCGGGCTGAAGGCGGCCGACGAGCGCGACCGGGTCGCGGGCATCATGCGCGCGAACACCGAGGCCACCACCGCCTCCAATCCCGGCTCGCGCGCCTCCGCGGTGCTGACGGCCTCCGACGGGCCGTCGTCGGCGACGGGGCAGACGCTCGGAGCGGCGGCGATGCTGGTTCCGGCGCCCGAGCGGAGGCGCAGCCGGACCTTCGCCGTCGTGGGGGGCGTCGTCACCCTGGGGATCGCCATGGCGATCGCGGTGGTCGCGACCAGGGCGACGAAGGCGCCGTCCCCCGCCGCCCCCGTCGCCCCTGCGGCCGCGCACCCTGCCCCACCCAGCGCGGTCACCGCGCTCCCCGCGCCCCCGAACGTGCCCGACGCTCCCGTCGCCTCGGGCGCGACATCGGCCGCCACCGCGTCGCCCACGCCGGCGACGGTGGACGCCGCGGCGTCGGCGGGCGCGCGACCGGTGCTCCGGTGGGTCCCGCCGCCGGGGCCCGCTCCGGCGGCGGCGCCGAAGCCGCCCGCCACCGTCAAGACGAGGGTCAACGATGGCTTCTAGTCGGTCCGTGGCAGTCGCGCTCGTGCTCGCCGCTCTGTGCGTCGCCGCCGCCGCGCAGGCCGACCCGACGTCGGCCGATCGCGAGACGGCCCGCGCGCTGATGCAGGAGGGGCGCGACCTGCGCGACAAGGGGGACCTGAAGGGGGCGCTGAAGAGGTTCAAGGGGGCCGACGACATCATGCACGTGCCGACCACCGCCCTCGAGGTGGCGAAGGCGGAGGTCGCGCTCGGGATGTTCGTCGAGGCGCGCGACGCCGTGGCGGCGATCCGCCAGACCCCGGCGAAGTCGAACGAGCCGGCGCCCTTCAAGGAGGCGCGGGCGAAGGCCGACGAGCTCGACGCGTCGCTCAACGGGCGCATCCCCGCGCTGATGATCACGGTGAAGGGCAGCGCGCCGGGGCAAGCGGTCACGGTGTCGATCGACGACAACCAGGTGCCCGCCGGGGTGCTCGGCCTGGCGCGCAGCGTGGACCCCGGTCATCACGTGGTGACGGCGAAGACGGCCGCCGCGGAGGGAAAGCAGGAGGTCGACGTCCGCGAGGGAGAGCAGAAGCCGGTCGAGATCACGCTGGTGGCGACGGCGACGCCCCCGCCCGAGACGGTCGAGCCCCCGCCCGGCGCGGACGCGGAGACGCCGCCGCCGACCACGCGGTCGCACTCGCCGAACGCGCTGACCTACGTGGGGATCGTCGTGGCGGGAGCCGGGGTCATCGCCGGATCGATCACCGGGTACCTGTCGATGTCGCAGAAGTCGACGGTCCAGAACGAGTGCGGCAACGGCGTGTGCGGGCCGTCGTCGTACTCGGACCTCGACTCGGCCAACATGTTCGCGACGGTCTCGGACGTGGCCTTCGCGGTCGCCGGCGCGGGCGCCGTGGTGGCCATCGTCTCGCTGGTCGTCGGCCACGAGGACTCCGGCGCGCCCACCGCGCAGCCGCCGCCGTCGACGGCCCGGCGCGTCTCGCCCTGGCTCGGCCTGGGCGCGGCGGGCCTGATCGGCACGTTCTGATTCACTCGCCCAGCCACGTCTTCAGGTCCGGCTTCACCAGCGCCTGGACGTCGGGGGTGTCGAGGTTGTCCCTGGTGACGAGCGTGGACCCGGTGTCGATGCGCTTCTCCACCACCTGCCCGCGGATGCTGGCCACGATGGTCTTCACCGCCAGGTAACCCATCTCGAACGGCCGCTGCACCACCAGGCCGTCGATGTCGCCGCCGCGCACGGCTTGCACGAGCTTGTCCGACGCGTCGAAGCCGACGAAGTGCGTCTTGCCGTTCAGGCCCGCCTTGCGCAGCGCCAGGAGCATGCCGAAGGTGGTCGACTCGTTGGGGGCGAACACGCCCTGGACCCCGCCCTGGTCGGCCTTCAGCGAGGCCAGCAGGTTCTCGCTGGCCTTCTCCGCCGTCTCCGTCGTGGCGCCGCCGTACTGCGAGTCGCTGGCCAGCTTCACGTCGGGGTGGGTCGCCACCGAGGCGACGAAGCCCTTCTCGCGGTTCGCCGTGCTGGCCGACCCTTCCTGGTAGCGCAGCAGCACGACGTTGCCCTTGCCCACGCGCGCCGCCAGCGCGTCGCCGGCGGTCTTGCCCGCCGCCTCGTTGTCGGTGGCGACGAAGCTCACGTAGTTGCCGCCGGCGAGGTCGGAGTCGAACACGACCACCGGGACGCGCGCGTCCGTGGCGGCCTTCACGCTGCCGACGAGCCCCTTGTCGCTGAGCGGCGCGAGCACGATCCCGCTCACTCCCTGCGCGACGAACGACTGCACCACGTCGATCTGCTCCTTGAGGTCGTCCTCGCGCAGCGGCCCCTTCCAGACCACGTCGACGTCGAGCTCGCGCGAGGCCTTCACCGCCCCGGCGTGCACGCTCTTCCAGAACTCGTGCGTCGTCCCCTTCGGCACCACCGCGATCTTCACCCGCGCCGGCCCGCCCGAAGCACCGGAGTCGCGCTTGCACGCGATGACGAAGACGAAGAAGCAAACCGCCAGGACGCCAAGTCTTCTCATTTCATCAGCTCCCGGTAGGCCATCTGGTCGGCGTGCATGCGCTGGAAGACGGCGTGCTTGGCGTCGTGGAAGCGCGCGACCTCGCCGCCCGCGGGGGCGACGACGCGGCCCGCGCGGGTCATGGCGGCCATGGCGTCGACGACGCTCGGGCGGTCGCCGCTGGCCACGGCGCCGAGGATGGCGGCGCCGAGGAGCACCGCCTCGGGCTCGGCCGGCAGCACGATGCGGCAGCCGGTCGCGTCGGCGTGCTCGCGCAGGAAGACCTCGTTCCGGGTGTCGCCCCCGCAGGCGAGGATGGTGTCGATGCGGTAGCCGTGCGCGCGCAGCACGTCGACGATGTGCCGTGTGCCGTGCGCGATGGCCTGCACCGTGGCCAGGTAGAGCAGGGCCAGGGAGTCGACCGAGTCGCTGAGCTTCAGGCCGGAGACCATCCCGCGCAGCGTCGGGTCGGCGCGCGGCGAACGGTTGCCGTGGTGGTCGGGCAAGACGTGCAGCTCGCGCCCCAGCGCCGCCGGGAAGGCGACGTCACGCGCCAGCGCCTCGAGCCGCTCGTCGAGCAGCGCGTACACGCTCGTGCCGCGCGCCTTCGCTTCGGCGGCCAGCTCCGCACCGCGCGCGTGCCCGAAGACGACGTGATCGATGAGCGCGCCCGTGGCCGATTGTCCCCCCTCGGCCAGCCACATGCCGGGGACCATCGCCGAGAAGTAGGGGCCCCAGACGCCGGGGACGAAGCGTGGCTCGCGCGCGACCGCCATGTGGCAGCTGGAGGTGCCGCCGATGAGCGACAGGCGGGATTCGAGGGCCTCCACCGTCCCCCCCGCCCCGTCCACGGCGGCGCCGATGGTGCCGAGGCCTCCGGCGTGCGCGTCGATGATGGCGACGGCGACCGGCGTCCCGGGCGCGAGCCCCAGCTCCCGCGCACTCGCCTCGGTCAGCACGCCGGCGCGCTCTCCCATCGGGCGCACGCGCGTGCCGATCCGCCGGAAGCCCTCCTCCGCGAGGTCGCCCAGCCCGATGCGCTCGAAGTAGTCCCGCTGCCACCCCGGCCCGCGGGCGCTCGGCGGCGCGACGTCCCGGCCGTCGTGGCCGAGGTAGGTCCACTTGCACACCGTCGTGCAGAGCGAGCGCACGTCGACTCCGGTGGCGCGGTAAACGAGGAAGTCCGGCAGGTCGAGGAAGCGCGCCGCCCGGCGCCAGGTGCCGGGCTGGTTCTCCTTGAGCCACAGGAGCTTGGGCGTCTGCATCTCCGGCGACACCAGACCGCCGACGTACCGAAGCACTTCGTGATGCGTCTCGTTGATCCGCGCCGCCAGGGCGGTGGCGCGGTGGTCCATCCACACCACGACGTTCCAGGCGTCGTCGCCGCCCGGGCTCACGGTCACGGGGCGGTCGTGCTCGTCGAGGACGACCAGGGAGCACGTGGCGTCGAAGCCGACCCCGGCGACGCTCTCCGGCCTCGCGCCCGCCTGGGCCAGCGCGGCGCGCACCGACACGCCGCAGGCCGCCCACACGTCGTCGCTCGATTGCTCGACGAAGTCCTCCCGGGGGCGGTGCAGCTGGATGGGGTGGGTCCCCACGCCGCGCATCGCGCCGCCCGCGTCGAAGAGCGCCGCGCGCACGCTGGCGGTGCCGACGTCGACGCCGAGGTAGAGGGGCACGGTTGCCATACCCCAGCCAGGGTAGCGAAAACTAACCCGCGCCGGACGATTCGCGGAGGGCGGCGGCCTCACCCGGGTGGCCGGCGCTCGAGTACAGCTTGGCCAGCAGCGCCATGCAGGCACCGACCGCCTTGGGGTCCTGCGCTTCCCGGGCCCTGGCCAGGGCGTCGAGCGCCTCGAGGAGCGCCTCGTCGGCGCGGCCGGCGATGGCGAGCGTCATGGCCAGCGCGAGCGCGGCCTGGCAGCGCGTGGTGGCCGGCCCTCCTTCGGCGCGGGCGCGCGCGCGCCGAAGCTCGACCAGCGCCTCCACCGCCTCGGCGCTCTGGTCGCCGTGGGCCAGCCTGCGCACCTGCTCGGCCAAGCTTCCTCCGCGGCGCGCCTCCGACTCGGGGGGAGGCGCGGGCTCCGCCGCCACCGAGTCCTCGACGATCTGGAGCACCTCGTACGTCGACAGCTCCTCCGCGGAGAAATCGGCGATGGGCGACTCCTGCGTCGTCGCGTCGTCGAACCGGCTCGAGTCGTCGAGATCCCCCGAGGGCAGGACGATGTAGCGATCGGTCACGTCCGCGCCGGCGATGCCCGCCTCGGCGCCTCGCTTCCACGGGTGATCGAGGTCGAGCCGCCAGCCGCGCACGCGCTGCCCCGCGTCGGTGGCGGCGCGGGCGCCGAGCAGCGAGAGCTGGCCGGCGCGCAGCGCCCGCACGTCCCCGTCGACCAGCACCTCGCCCGGCCGGGCGATCCGGGCGAGCGAGGCGGCGAGGATGAGCGCGTCGCCCCACGCCAGCTGCATGCGCGCGCCGTCCGGCGCCAGCGGCTCGAGCTCCCCCTCGGCCATGCCGCTCGACCACGCGCGCTCCGGCGAGAGCGACTCCTCGCGGATGCTGGTGGCGAGGAGCATGGCCTCCTCGATCGAGTCGGTGTCCCAGGACATGGCCAGCAGCGACGCGCTCCACGCCACCAGACGTCCTCCCAGGGCCTCGCCGCGGGCGCAGAGCGAGCGCGCGCGCGTGAGATAGGCGCCCTCCGCGCCGGGCATCATCCCCGCCGGGGCCATGCGAAACGCGACGACGATGTGCCGTGCCACGCCGGGCTCGCCGCTCGGCCTAGACGCGGATGCGCTTCTTCAGCGCCGCCAGCTCGTCGTCGATCTCGCTCGAGCCCCCGCCCTCGCCGTCCTTGCCTCCGGACTGCCGCTCGAGCTGGCGGAACTTCGCCTCGAGATCCTCGGCCTTCTGGCCCTTGCCGAGCGCCTCCTCGACCTCGGCCATGGCCGACCCCTCCGCCTCCTTGCCCTCGATCTTCTCTTCCATGCGGCGGAAGTTGTCGAACGCGCTCGAGCCCCCCTTGGAGCCGAGCTGCTCGGAGGTGGAGCCGCCCTTGGCCTGCTGGGCGCGGGCCACGATGGTCCCTTTTCGCATCTTGAGCTCGGCGAGCTTCTCCTTCATCCGCTCGAGCTCTTCCTTCATCTTGAGGGCGACGTCGCGCTGGTCGCCGCGCGCCTTGTCGGTGAGCTCGAGCTCGCCCTGGACGCGCTTCTTCTGCTTGAGCGCCTCGCGGGCCAGCGCCTCGTCGCCGCTCTTGAGGGCGAGCTCGGCGCGCTTGTCCCAGCGGTCGGCGTCGGCGCGCAGGTCGTCCGTCTTCTTGCGGAGCTGCTTCTCGGCGGCGATGGCCTGGACCACCTCCTGGTGGCCCGCCTTGATCTGGCCGTCCATCTCGTCGAGGTTGAGCTCGATGAGCTTCTTGTCGTCCTCCGCCTTGTCGAGCAAGGAGTTGAGGTTGCTCTGAATGACCTTGCCCATCCGATCGAAGATGCCCATGGCGGGACCTGCCCTCTGGCGTTCGGCTCCAATGTAACACGCGCCCGGCGCCGTCACCGTGGACCGTGGCCCGAGCTCGGCCTTATGCTCGGGGTAAGCATCATGAGCACCAGCAGCAGCGGCAAGGACTGGCACAGGAAGCTCGCCGCCGATCTCGTTCGGGAGACGCCCGCGGGCTTCGCCCCGGACGGGGCGGCGTCCCTCGAGATCGCCTTCGGGCAGGCGCGGAGCGCCGTCACCTACGCCCTCGAGCTCGCCCGGGCGCATCGCCTGAAGGCCGCCGGCAACGTGTCCGGGGACGCCGTATGGCTCCAGCTCGGCGACGGGCGCGTCCGCTTCACGCTCAACCGGCGCGAGGGCACCATCCTCGCGGAGCGCAAGGGCAAGGACGACGTGCGCGTGAAGTGGGACGACGGCCAGCGCGCCATCGTGGACGGCGCGGGGGCGGCGGCCGACGTGGGCGCCCTGGCCGAGGAGGCGATCGACGCGCTGGTCGCGGCCTGGCGCTCGGGGCCGGCCGAGCACAAGACGCCCAGCGCTCCACCGCCCGAGTTCGAGGACGAGCCGACCAAGGGGTGATCCGCCATGCCCACGTGCAAGCAGTGCGACAGCGAGGTCGACGCGCTGGTGACGGTGAAGGTGGCCGGAAAGGCCAGGAAGATGTGCGAGGACTGCGCGGACCGCGCGCGCGAAGAGGGGGAGATCGCCGAGCAGAGCGAGGCGGTCGTGCAGAACATGATGGGATTCAAGGGGCGGCGCTGACGTCGAGAGCGCCGCGTGGAGCGGGGACCGGACCGCTCAGCGATTGAGGATGTGAATCGCCTGACCCAGCCCGTTGAGGCTGGCCTCCATCATCCCTTCGCCGAGCGTCGGGTGCGGGTGGACGGTGAGCCCGACGTCCTCCAGGAACGCGTGCATCTCGAGGGCGAGCGCCCCTTCGCTGATGAGATCCGTGGCCTCGGGGCCGACGATGTGCACGCCCAGGATCTCGTGCGTCTTCTTGTCGGACACGACCTTGATGAAGCCGTCGGTCTCGTTGACCGCCATGGCGCGCCCCAGCGCGCCGAAGGGAAACTTGCCGATGCGGACGTCGATGCCCTTGTCCCTGGCCTGCTGCTCGCCCAGGCCCACCGTCGCGATCTCGGGATCGGTGAAGATGGCTGCCGGCATGGCCACCCAGTCCTTGGCGGCCTTGTGCCCGGCGATGATCTCGGCGACGACCTCGCCCTCCTTGCTCGCCTTGTGGGCCAGCATCGGCACGCTGGAGCAGTCGCCGATGGCGTAGATGCCCGGCACGTTGGTGCGACCGAGGTTGTCGGCGGGCACGAAGCCCTTCTCGACCTTGACGCCGAGCTCTTCCAGGCCGACGCCCGCGCCGTTGGGGCGCATCCCCACCGCCACGATCACCACGTCGGTCACCACCGTCTCGGCCTTGCCGGCGACCTCGATCCGCACCGCCACGGAGCCGTCGCCCTGCTTCTCGTATCCGAGCGCCTTCGCGCCCTTGAAGATCTTCGCGCCGCGCTTGGCGTAGAGACGCTCGACCACCGCCGCCACGTCGGGATCGACGCCGGTCAGCAGGTTGGGCAGCATCTCGACCACGGTGAGCTCGCTGCCGAGGCGCTGGTAGGCGCCGCCGAGCTCCATGCCGATGATGCCGCCGCCGATGACGAGCAGGCGCCTGGGCACCTCGCGCAGGCTCACCGCCTCCTTGGCGCCGATGATCTGCTTGCCGTCGAACTTGAAGCTGGGGATCTCGATGGTCGACGAGCCGGTGGCGACGACGATCCCCTTGGTGGCCTCGAGGGTCTCGGTGGCGCCCTCGCGCGTCTTCACCGTCACCGTGCGCGGGCCGGTCAGGCGCGCGTCGCCGTAGAGCATCTCCACGCCGTTGCCGCGGAAGAGGCCCTTCACGCCGCCGGTGAGCTTCTTGACGATGCCGTCCTTCCAGTCCTGCAGCTTGCCGGCGTCGATGCGGGGGTTGTCGACCATCAGGCCGTAGCCGGCGCCGGCCTTGACCTTCTCGAAGGTGTGGCTGGTGGCGATGATGGCCTTGCTGGGCACGCACCCCCAGTTGAGGCACACGCCGCCCACCTCGTCCTTCTCGATGCAGAGCACCTTCTGCTTGAGCTGCCCCAGACGGATGGAGCACACGTAGCCGCCGGGGCCGCCGCCGATGACGATCGCGTCGTAGGTCTTGCTTGCCATGGTCTTGTCACCCGTGAGTAGGTGCGGCCTGGGACTTCTGCAACTGTTCGAGCTGCTCGCGCAGATGCCACGGCAGCTCGGCGTAGACGTCCTCGACGAGCGAGGCGCGCGCCGGCGGGGCCATGCGCTCCACCTCGTCCACCGCCGCCGCGATCTCGGCCGTCAGCTCCCCGTCGAGCGCGGCGTCGCCGGCCTCGCTCACCAGGCCGAGGTGCCCGAGGTGCTTGCGCAGGCGGTCGAGGGGGTCCTTGCGCGCCCAGGCGTCGACCTCGTCCTGCGAGCGGTAGCGCGTGGGGTCGTCGCTCGTCGAGTGCGCCCCCATGCGGTAGGTGAGCGCCTCGACGAAGGTGGGCCCCTCGCCCGCCCGCGCGCGCGCCAGAGCCTCGGACATCACCTTGTGCACCGCGAGCAGATCGTTCCCGTCGACGCGCACGCCAGGCATGCCGTAGGCGCGCGCCTTGACGGCGATGGTGCGCGAGGCGGTCTGCTTCTCGGTGGGAACGCTGATCGACCAGTGGTTGTTCTGGCAGACGATGACGCAGGGGGCCTTCCACACGGCGGCGAAGTTCATCGCCACGTGGAAGTCGCCCTGGCTCGTCGCCCCGTCGCCGCAGAAGGCGACCGCCGCCGCGCCGCTCTTTCTCGCGCGCATGGCCCACGCCGCCCCCACCGCCTGCGGAAGCTGCGGCCCGATGCACGACGACCAGCTCACCTGGTGCACCGCGCGTCCGGACTGGTGGCTCGGCATCTGCCGGCCCTTGAGCACGTCGCCGCCGTTGCCGAACACCTGCGCCACGAACGCCCGCAGCGGGAATCCGCGCACGAGCATCACGCTCTGCTCGCGCAGCGCCGGGAACACCCAGTCGTCCGACCCGACCGCCAGCCCGGTGGCGATGGGGACGGCCTCCTGCCCCTGCGCGGCGCCGTAGAAGCCGACCCGGCCCTGGCGCTGGAGCAGGATCATCCGCGCGTCGAGGAGGCGCAGCCGGCGCATCTCGCGGTAGGCGCGGAGCAGTGTCTCCCCGGGGAGCTCCGGGTCCGTCGCGGGGTCCGCGCTCCCGTCGTCGTTCAGGACGCGCAGCAGGGCGATGTCCGCGTCGTCGTCGCGCAGCTCCTCGAGATCCATCGAGGCCACGCTCTTAGCACGAACTCCCCGCCCTCCGCGCTCGCGCGCTCAGGGCACGCAGACGCCCAGCCAGGGCGGGAAGATCTGCGTCGCCGTGGCGCACTGCTTCGTGCCGGTGCAACCGCCGGTGCCGGGGCCCATGGCCAGGGCGCCCGCGTCGAAGGGCGGCGTCCCCTGCCCGGTGTAGCAGAGCATCATGCACGTCGACGCCTGGCCGCCGTCCGCGCCCGTGGTGGTGAAGCACATGAGCCCGTCCTGGCACGAGTTGTTGTACTGGCAGGGCTGGCCCTCGGTCGCGGCCGGGCCGCCGCCGTTGAAGATCTGCGAGCACTTCGCGCCGCCCGACGTGTCCTGAACCAGGCACGCGTAGCCGGACGGGCACGGCAGCAGGCGCAGCGGCTTGCACGGCGGCGCGTACTCGCACACGTCGTAGAGGAGCTTCCCCGCGGGGTCGACCACGCCCTCGTCGCAGTGGCCGGCGAACCCCTCGGGGCTCGCCCCGCAGGGCGTGTCGTCCTTGGAGCAGCAGTAGGGCGCGCACCGCCCGCCGCCCGCGTCGCCGGTGCAGGGGTCGCCGATGCAGGTGAGACCCGGCAGGCAGGGATCGTCGACGGGGCTCGACGGGCGGCAGCACGGGTAGCCGCGATCGATGTGCTGCACCGCGTGCGTCGCCGTGCAGGCCGTCGCGTAGCCGCCGCCCGCTCGCGACTGCGTGGTGCACTGCGTGCCCGCCGGGCAGTCCTGGAGCACGAGATCGCAGGGCCCCTTCACGGGCTCGCAGTTGCCGTGCAGCGCCTGTTCGGCTGCCGCGTCCGCGGGCGCGGCGTCGCCCGGCGGGCCGGTGGCGTCGAGCGCGCCCCCGTCGTCGCCGGCAGCATCGGCCGCGCCGGCGGGCGCCGCAGCGCCGCCGGTGCACGCCGCGCCGACCCCGCCGGCGCACGCGCACGCGAGCACGGCGGCGACCCAGGCGAGCCCGCGCCTCGTCATGGCTCGAGTCTAGCCTACCGGGCCGCGGTCACTGGTCGGGCACGGCGCCGTCGGTCGCGAGCTGCAGCAACCGCGGCTGGATGGGGACGAACCCCGGCCGCACCTGCACCGGGCCGCTCGCGGTGGTCGGCTTCGCCGCCGGCTCCTGCCCCGAAGAGCCCGGATCGACGCATCCTCCGCAGCCCGAGGAGCAAAGTGCCACCAGGAGAAGAAGCAGCGGACGCACGGCGCCCCTTCCTACCATTCACTGCCCGGACGCGTCGAGCGGGCCGCCGGAGTCGGCGCCCGCGTCGCCGCCCGCAGGCGCGGCCTTGCCGCAGAAGCGCGGGACGACCGCGTCGTAGAAGCTCTTGAAGTCCTGGAGCAGACAGTCCGTCGCGGGGCCGCCGGCGTCGGCGACGCCGTCCTCGCAGCTCGCGGCGGCGAGGTAGGACTGGCACCCGCCCTTGTCGGCCTGGTCCGCGCAGGTGTCGTACGACGCGAGCGACGCCGCGTCGTGCACGGGACAGTTGGCCTGGCAGGCCGCGAGCTCGCAGCCCGTGCGCGCCTGCACCGCCTCGGCGCACGGAAGATCGCCGGCGCCGGTGTCGGCCGTCCCGCTCAGCTCGATGCACCCCGCCACGTTGCCGGTGACGAAGCCGCCGTGATCGATGATGGGGCCGTAGGTCGCGGCGCTCTCCGGCGTCAGGATGCAGTCGAAGCACGTGGCGTACTGGGTGCGGAACGCCGAGCACAGATCGGTCGTGGCCAGCGTGCTCAGACAGCTCGCGAAGAAGCCCTGGATCGCGTCGTTGAACCCGTCCACGGGGCAGACGCCCTGCCAGGCGCCGCTGGCGGGGTGGTAGCCGTCGGGGTGGAAGGTCCGCAGGTCGCCCGGCTGGCAGGCGCTCGCGTCGACCGGCTGGACGACGTCCGCTCCGGTGTCGGGCCCGACCCCGCTGTCCCATGGGCCGCCCGGTCCGGCGGGCGCCGCCGTCACGGCGGTGCACCCGATGGCGAGCGCGACCGCGAGCAGCGACCCGAGACGTGCTGCGCGGAGGGCGTGAACCGTCCGAAGCTCCGAGGAAGACAAGTCCGCGCAGTATGCCATGCGGCGCGGAACCCGGCGAATCCCCCTACTGCGGCTGGCAGTCGGGGCCGGCGGCGTAGAGCGACGAGCACGCCGAGGATGGCGGGCAGGTCTGCCCGGCACCGCAGGAAGGCACGCATTGCCCGCCCATGCCCGCCGTCTCCTTGGTGAAGCCGGCGGAGGTGAGCTCGTAGGCCTCGCACACATAGCCGCCCGGGCACCCGGCGCCCCCACCGACGAGGCAGAACGAGCTGCAGAAGCCGCTGCCGGAGGTGCCGTACAGGCAGTCACACGCACCGCTCGTGTAGTCGGCGGACGTGCACGCGTCGCCGACCTTCTTGCTGCGCGTCGTCCTGGCCTTCACGCACAGCCCTTCGTCGATCTGGCACACCGAGCCCGAGGGGCAGTCGCCGTCGGCGACGCAACCGCCGAAGCAGTAGCCGTAGCCGACGGCGTTGCCGGTCGCGTCGGTGCCGAACGTGTACGCCTGACACGAGTCCTTGCCGGCGCAACCGACCGCCGGCATGCCGTCGGCCTTGAACTCGCATCGCGGCAAGCAAATGCCCTGCGTGGTCCCCGTGCCCCCCGACGGGACGCAGATGCCCGGCGAGCTCGGGTCGTCGGGTCCGTCGCAGTAGTGCGCAGCCTGACCGTTGCCGGGATCGCACGACGGCAGGATGCAGACCGGCGTCGGGTAGTACGGCCCGTAGGCGCCGAGCGCCGTGCTCGAGCACTCGGCCACGCCCGGGCCACCGGCCTTCCTGCAGTCGGCGTTCGTCGTGCATGCCTTGCCCGTCGTGCCGTCGTACGCGCCCACGAGCCCGCTGTCGGAGCCGGGGAAGGAGGCGTCGCCCGCGGGCAAGATGCCTCCGTCGAAGGGGTTGCCGCCGCTGCTGCTGCCGCTGCCTCCGCTCCCACCACTGCCACCGCTGCCACCGCTGCCACCGCTGCCGCTGCTGCCGCCCCCTCCGCTGCTGCTTCCGCCGCCGTCCGAGGGCCCCTCCGCGATCTTGCCGCTGCACGCGGCCGCCATCATCGCGAACGCGACGACCACGCCGCGT
>DATBQU010000424.1:0-10252 GCA_036560665.1 Polyangiaceae bacterium | reverse complement strand
GACCGTGCAGGACACCGCACAGGATGGCCGACGCGGTGGCGACCGGGATGGGCTCCATCTTGCCGGTCGAGGCGCGGAGCAGCCGGCCGAGCGACTCGCCCTGCACGTAGTCCATGACGAGGAAGAGCTCGCCCTCGAGCGCCACGACGTCGAGCGTCTGCACGACGTTCGGATGCCGGATGCGCGCCGCCAGCCGCGCCTCGTCGAGGAACATCGAGACGAACTCGGGGTCCTTGGCGAACTGGGGGTGCAGCCGCTTGATGGCCACCGTGCGCGAGAACCCGACGGGCCCCGTCAGCCGCCCGTAATGGACCGTCGCCATTCCGCCCGAGGCGATCTCGCCGTAGAGGGCGTATCGTCCGACCACGTGCGGGGACGACCGGGGCGCCGGGGCCACAGGCCGAGTCTACGTCCATCCGCCGGCGCTGGAAACGACGGCACCTTCGAGCTGGTGCCGACCGTTCACGGCTCCGCCGTCACCGGGTACGGCGGCGAGGCCTGGATGAACGCGACCATCACCACCTGGCAGCTGAACGTCACCTTCCATCGCTAGCCCAGCCACACCACGGTGACGCCCTCTCCGCCCTGGTCGGGATCGCCCGGGGCGAAGCGGACGACGTAGGACGAGCGTGCCAGCTCCTCGCGCACCGCCTCGCGCAGCGCGCCGGTGCCGTGACCGTGCAGGAGGAACACGGCGCGCCGGCCCTCGTTGAGGGCGCGGTCGAGGAAGGTCTGCGCCATGGAGACGGCGTCGTCCACGCGCAGGCCGCGCAGGTCGCAGGTGGTGTCGCGCGTCTTGATGGGGACCTCTTCGCGCTGGGGAGGCGGCGGCTCCGCGCGGCCGCGCACCGCTCGCAGCGCCGGACGCGATGGGGGCGCCTCCGGCTTGTCGACCGCGCGCAGCTCGCTCGCGGCCACGGTCAGCTTGAGTGGCCCCGCCGCCACCCGCACCTGACCGCCCGGCGTCACCTCGACGACCTCCGCCTCGGCGCGCAACCGCGGGACCCAGACGCGCGCCCCGCGCCGAAGGTCCGGGGCGCGCACCGGCTCGCGCGGCGCCTCGTCGACCTTGGTCACCACGCGCTCGAGCGCACCGCCGATGGCGACCTCGCCCGCCACGCGCTCGATGGCTCGCTCGGCGTCGCGCAGCGCCTCGGGGTCGATCTTCTTCGCGCGCAGGCGCGCCTGCGCCGCCCGCAGCTCCTCGCGCGATCGCCGCAGGCGGTCCATCAGCTCCCGCGCCTCCTCGCTCAGCGTACGCTTCTCCCGGCTGCGGGCGGCCTCGAGCTCGGCCTCGAGCCGCGTCCGCATCTGCCGCGCCTCGCCCTCGCGCTCCTCGGCCGCCGAGCGCGCCAGCTCGAGCGCGGCGCGTTCGTCGTGCAGCTTCTTCACCACCGCCTCGAAGTTCTGGTCCTCGCGGGTGAGGAACCGCTCGGCTCGCTCGATGACCGTGCCGGGCATCCCGAAGCGCCGCGCGACGGCGAGCGCGCTCGAGCTGCCGGGGACGCCCATCGCCAGCTGGAAGGTCGGGGTCATGGTGGCCAGGTCGAAGCCGACGCTGGCGTTGACGAAGCGCGCGTCGGCGAGGGCGAGCGCCTTGAGGCCCTCGTAGTGGGTGGTCGCGGCGACGGCGCCGCCCCGCGCGCAGAGGCTGTCGAGCAGCCCCGCGGCGAGCGCCTCGCCCTCGCGCGGATCGGTGCCGCCGGCGAGCTCGTCGAGCAGCACCAGTGCGCCGCGCGTCGTCTCCTGGAGGATGGCGACCAGGTTGGAGATGTGCGCGCTGAAGGTGGACAGGTTCTTCTGCAGGCTCTGGTCGTCGCCGACATCGGTGAGCACGACGTCGAAGAGGCCCACCGTGCTTCCGTCGGCGCAGGGGACGGGAAGGCCGGCGCGCACCATGAGCGCCGCCAGCCCCATCGTCTTGAGCGCGACCGTCTTGCCGCCGGCGTTGGGGCCGCTCACGACGATGGCGCGTCCCGCCTCGAGGACGAGGTCGCTGGGCACCACGTGCGGCAGGTCGAGCGCGAGCAGCAGGTGCCGCGCGCGCTTGAGCTCGAGCCTCGGCTCGTCGACCAGCTCCGGGAAGACCAGCGTCTGGTCCCGCGCGAGCTTCGCCGTGGCAGCGCGGACGTCGGCCACGGCGAGGGCCTGGGCAGCGGCCTCGACGCTGGTCAGCGCGTCCGCGACCAGCGCCGTCAACCGCGCGTAGACCGCCTCCTCCTCGCGCTTCACGTCGGCCTCGAGCACCTTGAGGCGGTTGCCCATGGGCACCACCGCGCGGGGCTCGACGAACAACGTCCCCCCGCTGGCGCTGGTGGCGTGGACGATGCCGGGGAAGCGCTCGTGCGCGTCGCTGCGCACCGGCAGGACCCAGCGCCCCTCGCGCTCGGTGACGAACCGGTCCTGCAGGACCCCCTCGTAGCGTCCCATCATGTCTTCCATGCGCGAGAGCATCCGCTGCCGGGCGGCGTGCCACTCGCTGCGTAGGTCGCGCAGGCGCGGGCTCGCGTGATCGGCGAGCGTGCCGTCGGGCTCGAAGCTGCCGGCGAGCTCGTCGGCGAGGGCGTCGAGCGTGGGATCGGTGGAGCAGGCGACGTAGAGCTCGGGCAGGTCGGCGCGCCGCGCGGCGAGGAACCGGCGGAGCGCGCGGGCGAAGGCAAGCATGCGTCCCAGGCTCCGCAGCTCGACCGGGGCCAGGACGCCTCCCACGCGGGCGCGCTCGATGGCCTCGCCCACGTCCTCCACCTCCCCCACTGGCAGAGGGCTCCCCTGCTCGAGCAACCGCGTCGCCTCGGCCGCCTGGGCGAGCAGGGCGCGCGCCTCGTCGCGCGTGGCCGCGAAGGGCAGCGACGACGCGAGCTCGCGGCCGAGGGGCCCGGCGCACCGGTCGGCGAGCGACGCGAGCACGCGGTCCCACTCCAGATCGGCCCGGGTCTTCGGCGGGCACGGGTCGGGGCGCAGAGGATGCAGAGGATGGAGAGGATGGAGAGGGTGCAGCACGCAGGAGCGAGGATCTAGCATGCCCCGCGCGGAGCCCTCGCCGCCCGGGTGAGTGCTAGGGTGGCTGGCCATGGTCCAGGGTGTTCGTGCCGCGCTCCTCGCGGCGATCGTCGTCTGCTCGCACGGCTGCGCGTCCACGCCCGCGCCCGCGCCCGCGCCCACGCCCACGCCCACGCCCACGCACGCGCCGGCGCCCACGCCCACGCACGTCACCGTGTCACCCGACCCCGCGTTTCGCGACCTGCTGGCGGCGCCCGATCGCTCGCCGGCCGATCGTGCGCTCGATCAGGGTCGTCGGGCGGCCGAGCTCTTCACGTTCGCCGGCGTGAAGCCCGGCCAGCACGTCGCGGAGATCGGCTCGTGGGAGGGGTACACGGCGGAGCTGCTCGCTCGCGCCGTGGCACCCGACGGCGTCGTCTACGCGCAGGACCCGCCCGAGTTCGACAAGTTCACCCACGCCACGTGGGAGGAGCGCGCAAAGCGTCCGCCGTTCGCGCGCATCGTCCGCGTCGCGCGCTCGTTCGAGGATCCGGTGCCCCCCGGGACCCCGCCGCTCGACATCGTGTTCAGCGTGCTCTTCTACCACGACACCGTCTGGCTCGGCGTCGACCGGGCCCGGATGAACGGGGCGATCTTCCACGCGCTGAAGCCAGGCGGCGTGCTCGTCCTCGCCGATCACAGCGCGCGCGCGGGCGACGCCACGCAGGTCGCCAAGTCCTTGCACCGCATCGAGGAGAGCGTGGTCATCGACGAGCTGCAGCGGGCGGGGTTCGTGCTCGACGCGGAGGCCGACTTCCTGCGCCACCCCGAGGACCCGCGCGACTGGAGCGCGTCCGACGAGGCGCCGCCCGCAAAGCGCGGCACGAGCGACCGCTTCGTCCTGCGCTTCCGGCGACCCTAGCCGAACCTTCGGGCGGCACCGGTGTTTAACCAGTCGTCCATGGACTCGGACGAGGCCCTGTACGCCCGCGTCAAGCACGGCGACATCCGCGCCTTCGACGAGCTCTATGCGCGCTACGCCACGCGACTCTTCGGCTTCCTTCGCCCCCAGCTGCCCGGGCGGCCGGACGCCGAGGACGTCTTCCACGAGGCCATGATGGCCACGCTGGAGAGCGACGAGGTCGCCTTCGACCGGGGCAGCTTTCGGACCTGGCTGTACCGCATCGCGCGCAACCTGGTGCTCAACCGTCTCCGGTCGCGGGGGCGGGGTGAGCACGCGCTCCTCAAGCTGGGAGCAGCCGACGACGAGCCGGCCCCGCCCGCCGACGACCGGGTGGCGCACGGCCAGCTGCTGCGCGCCCTCGACGGCGCGGTGGCGCGCCTGCCCTCCCCTCTGTCCGACGTGTACCACCTGCGCTCGTCGGGTCTGTCCTACGAGGAGATGGCCACGGTGCTCGGCATTCCGCTCGGAACCCTGAAATCTCGCATGAACCAGATGGTCAACGTGCTTCGCGAAGAGCTCAAACCATGGACGACTGCTCGCTGATCCAGACCGACCTGCTCGGCTACCATTTCGCGACCGTCGGCGACGACGAGCGGGCGGCGGTCGAGGCTCACCTCCTGGGGTGCACGGCGTGCCTGCGCACGTATCTGGCCCTCAAGGCGCGCATCGACCGCGACGAGCGTGACGGGCAGCGCGAGCAACCGAGCGAGGCCGCGCGCCTGCGCCTGCGCGGCGCCGTCGAGGTCCGCTTCCGCCCGACGCCCGCGCGGCGCCTTTCGCGGTGGCTGAGGCGACCCGTCCCCCTCTACCAGGGCCTGGCGGCGGCCGCGGTGGTGGCCGTCGCCGCCGCCTTCGCCCCCGCGCTCGCGCGCGCGCTGCACCCGGAGCCCGTCGCCCACGCCGCCGAGCGGGTCGACACCGCTCGCCCCGAGACCAAGAGCCTCACCATCTACTGAAGAGGAGACGTCCGCCATGCGCCGCTTTCCGCTGCTGCCCCTCGTCCTGCTGTCCATCGGCTGCACCCAGCCCGTCTCCTCCGCCGGCGCCGGTCCCGCCAGCGTCGCCGTCGTCGGCGCGCCACCGGCCGCGGCGCCGCCCGCGT
This sequence comes from Polyangiaceae bacterium, assembly GCA_036560665.1. Classification (GTDB taxonomy): domain Bacteria; phylum Myxococcota_A; class Polyangia; order Polyangiales; family Polyangiaceae; genus Palsa-1150. The sequence continues at coordinate 5,207 of DATBQU010000424.1, read as the reverse complement.
CCGGGGCGGGAGGGTGGAACGAGGAGCGCGACTTCTCGGTCCCACCCGAGAAGTTCACCGACGCGCAGCGCAACTTCGAGGAGGCCAGGAAGGCCATCCTGGCGGGTTACTACCGCGACTCGCTCACGGAGGAGGACCTGTACCGGGCTGCCGTGGCCGGGATGCTCGAGCGCGCCGACCCCGACATGCACAAGTGGAACAAGCTGCTGTCGCCCTCCGAGGTGGCCGAGCTGCGAAGGGACCTGCAGGGGGAGCTGGTCGGGATCGGGGTGAAGATCGAGTTCGATCAGGCCACCGGCTACATCGACGTGAAGGGGACCATCCCCGGATCGCCCGCCGAGCGCGCCGGAGTGCAGGCGCCCGACAAGATCGTCACCGTCAACGGCAAGCTCTACAAGGGGCTCGCGCTGCGCGACGTCGTGGCCGACATCCGCGGCAAGGCCGGCGAGACGGTCACGCTGAGCATCCTGCGGGGCGACAAGCTGGTGAGCGTCCCGGTGGTGCGCGACAAGATCGTCTACGACGTCGTGCGCGACCTCGTCCTCGGCGGCGACGTGGGGTACGTGCGCATCCCCGGCTTCAACGCCAGGACGCCCGCGGCGCTGCACGACGCGCTGGCAGAGCTTGCGGCCAAGGGAGTCCACTCGCTGGTCCTCGACCTGCGCGACAACCAGGGAGGCTCGTTCGACGACGCGGTGGCGGCGGCCGGCGAGATGGTTCCCGCCGGGTCCACGGTGGTGTCGCTGAACAAGCGCGGGAAGATCGAGCCCGTCGTCGCCAAGACGACGCCGATGCTCCTCGACGTGCCGGTCGCGGTCCTGGTCGACAGGGAGACGGCGTCGAGCGCGGAGCTGGTCACGGCCGCCATGCAGGACCTTCGGCACGCGACCGTGGTCGGGACCCGCACCCACGGCAAGTGGACCGTGCAGACGCTGGACGATCTGCCGAACGGCTACGCCATCAAGTACACCATCGCCATGTTCCTCACGCCGGGGGGCAAGAGCTACGAGGGGACGGGCCTCGCGCCGGACGTCGAGGTCGACGCTGCGGCGGCGGACGTGCTGCGGCTGGAGGGAGTGACCGATCCCACCCGGCGGGTGGCGGAGGACGTGCAGCTGCGCACGGCCATCGCCGTCCTCGGCCGCGCGCGCTGACGCGGCGCGCGTCAGGCAGCGAGAGCGAAACCGGACCGGCCGCCCTGGCGTACTCGCAGGGCCATGCGCAGGTCCGCCTCAGGTGGCTCGTCCCCGGGCTTTGGCGTAAGGTTCCCGCGGACGATGCGGGACATCGCCGCGCAGCCGACGACGCCGGTCAAGACGGTGCACGTGCGCGCCGCAGGCGTGGACGCGGTGCTCAGGCCGGTCCATCGCTGGGTGTGGGCCGACGCGCACCGGCGTGCGCACAAGCTCATGCGGTTCGCCGAGACCGAGGCCGACGGGGGGCGGGACCTCGCCCGCGCGGCCGAGCTGACCGGCGACGCGCTGCTGCGCCGCCTGTATCTGCGGCACGCGATGGACGAGCAGCGTCACGCCGACATGTTCCGCAAGCGCGGGCGCGCCATGCTGGCCGACCTGCCGAGGCAGGGGTCGTCCCTCCAGGCCGACTGGTTCGCCCCCGGCGAGCGGGGCCTCGACGATCTGCAGGTCGACCGGGAGAGGGACGACACGCTCCTCGCCTTCCTGCACCTGAGCGAGCGCGCGGCGGCGGTGCGCTTCGCCGTCTACCGTGACGTGCTGGGGCACGATCCCGACACGCGCGAGGTCTTCGAGGGGATCCTGCGCGACGAGGTCTTCCACATGAACTACACCCGAAAGCAGCTCGAGCGCGTCTCGCCGCGCAGGCACGGGCTGCGGCTCTGGACCGCGCGCCTGCACCGCCTGTGGAAGGTGTACCTGCGCTTCGCCGCCGCCTTCGCGGGCGTCATGGGCGCGCTGGTGCTGGCCGTGCAGTACTTCGTGGTGCTGCCGGTGTTCGCGCTCGCGGCCAAGCGCGCGGCGCGGCGCGACGGCGGCGCGGATCGCGGCTGGACCGACGCGCGCGGGCGACCGCACTCGCTGAAGGCCCAGTACTGATGAAGATCCTCGGCATCTCGGCGCACTACCACGACGCGGCGGCTGCGCTGCTCGTCGACGGGATGCCGGTCGCCGCGGTGCAGGAAGAGCGCCTGTCGCGCCACAAGAACGACCCTGCGTTCCCCGTGGCCGCCATCGAGCAGTGCCTTTCGCGGGGGGGCCTCGAGCCGGGCGCGCTCGATGCCGTCGTCTTCTACGAGAAGCCGATGCTCAAGTTCGAGCGCATCCTGACCATGGCGCTGCGCGAGTGGCCGCGCACCTTCCGCAGCTTCCCGCAGGCGATGAAGAGCTCGCTCGGCGAGAAGGTCTGGGTGAAGGGCCTCATCCGGAGCTGGCTCGGCGTCCGCAGCGACAGGATCCTCTTCTGCGAGCACCATCGCTCGCACGCCGCCGCCGCGTTCCTCACGGCGCCGACGCGCGAGGCAGCGATCCTGACGGCGGACGGGGTGGGCGAGTGGGCCACGCTCTCGCTCGGCCGCGGCAAGAGGGGCGAGCGCGGCACCGAGCTCGAGCTACTGCGCGAGATCCGCTTCCCGCATTCGCTGGGGATGCTCTACTCCACGTTCACCGCGTTCCTCGGCTTCCCGGTCAACGAGGGCGAGTACAAGGTGATGGGCCTCGCCTCGTACGGCGAGCCGCGCTTCGCCGACCAGGTGCGCGCCATCGTCGAGCGGACGAAGGACGGCGCATTCCGCCTGGACATGAGCTTCTTCGAGTACCACACCACCGCCAAGCGCTCTTACTCCTCCAGGATGATCGACGTCTTCGGCCCGCCGCGCGCCCCCTGGGAGCCGCTGGATCCGACGAGCGACGACGGGCGTCGCTACGCCGACATCGCCGCCAGCGTGCAGCGCGTGCTCGAGGAGATCATGGTCGACATGGCCCGTCGCCTGCGCGACGAGACCGGGCTGACCGATCTGTGCCTCGGCGGCGGCGTGGCCCTCAACGGCGTGTGCAACGCGCGCATCCTGCGCGAGAGCGGCTTCGAGCGCGTCTTCGTCCCCTCCGCCCCCGGCGACGCCGGCTGCGCGCTGGGGGCGGCGCTCCTGGCCGACCGCGTGCACTTCGGAAACCCCGACCGCGACTTCCCCGATCACCCGTACTGGGGCCCCGACCTCGACGTCGACGAGCTCCCGCGCATCGCCCGCGAGGACGGCCTGCCGCTGGTCGAGCTGCCCAGCGAGGAGGCGCTCCTCGAGCGCGTCGCCGGCGAGCTTCACCACGGAAAGATCGTCGGCTGGATGGACGGGCGCACCGAGCTCGGGCCGCGCGCCCTCGGCAACCGCAGCATCCTGTCGGCCCCCCACACCGCCGAGCAGCGCGACCGCCTCAACAAGAGCATCAAGTTCCGGGAGGAGTTTCGCCCCTTCGCCCCCGCCGTGCCCACCGAGCACGCCGGCACGTACTTCGAGCTGCCCCCCGGTGGCCACCGCCTCGCGCGCTTCATGTCCGGCGTCTTCCCGGTGCGCCACGAGTGGCGGGCGAAGCTCGCCGCGGTCACCCACGTCGACGGTACGGCGCGGCTGCAGACGGTGGACCGCGACGTGGCGCCGCGCTTCCACGCGCTCCTCGAGGCGTACGGCCGCGTGTCCGGCGTCCCGGTGCTGCTCAACACGTCGTTCAACCTGGCGGGTGAGCCGATCGTGAACCGCGCGGTGGAGGGCTACTCCACGTTCCGTCGCTGCGGGATCGACCTGCTCGTCGCCGGCCGCACCATCGTCAGCAAGGCGCGCGCCGGCGACAGCTCGCTCGATCGGGAGTCCAAGGAGGCAGCGGAATGAGACTCGAGCGAAAGGGCAAGATCCGGCGGGGGCTCACCGTGTTCGCCAGCGCCGGGCCGTCCATCGCCGACTTCGTGCGCGGCATGTGGCGGAGCGAGAAGCGCAACCGCTGGCTGGTGCCCCTGGTGGTCTTCCTGTGCATCACCGGACTGATGCTCGTGCTGGCGAGCACGGTCGAGGTACTGGCACCGTTCATCTACACCATCTTCTGATGCTCGAGCTGCTGGCCTGCGCGGCGTGCGGCGGCGACCTCCGGAAGGACGGCGACCGGCTCGCCTGCACCCGATGCGAGGCCACCTACGCGGTGCGCGACGGCATCCCCGATCTGCGGATGCGGGGCGACGAACGCACCGAGACGGTGCGCGACTTCTACACGGCGGCCCCGTTCCCCGGGTACCCACCGCGGGACAGCCTGGGCAGTCTGCGGGCGCGCGCAGGCCGCAGCGAGTTCGCCAGGCTGCTCGACCGCGCCATCCCCGGCGATGCGCGCATCGTGGAGGTCGGCTGCGGCACGGGCCAGATGTCGCTGTACCTGGCCACCGCGGATCGCCTCGTCGTCGGCGCCGATCTGACGCGCGCCTCGCTCGAGCTCGGAGCCGCCGCCGCGCGCCGCTTCGGCGTGGACCGGGCGCTCTTCGTGGAGACCGACCTGCGGCGCGCGGGGCTGCGCGAGGGGGCGTTCGACGTCGTGTACTCGTCGGGCGTGCTCCACCACACGCCCGACCCCCGCAGCTCCTTCGCCGCGCTGACACGCCTGGCGCGGCCGGGCGGGATCGTCGTGCTCGGCCTCTACAACGCGTGGGCCCGCATCCCGCACCGCCTCCGACGCGCCGTCGGACGGCTCAGCCGCTTTCGCTTCGTCCCGCTCGATCCGGTGCTCCGCGACCGCGCGGGCGAGCCGGCGCGCCGCGAGGCGTGGCTGCGCGACCAGTACATGCACCCCGAGGAGCACCGCCACACGACGCGCGAGGTCCAGCAGTGGTTCCGCGAGAGCGGGGTCGAGTACCTCCGCACCTACCCCGACTCGCTCCTCGCGGCCGAGCCGCTGGAGGGCGACGCGCTGTTTGCCCCCGCGGAGGACGACTGGGGCCTGGAGAACTGGGTGGCCCAGCTGAGGTGGATGAAGACGCTGGCGCACGAGGGCGGCCTCTGGGTGACGATCGGGCGGAAGTCGTCGTAGGTTCTCCGCTCGATGTCGGGAAAGAAGAAGCGAGCGAACAAGAAGCCGGCCGCCACCGCACCGTCCGCGGGGAGGCGACGCGCGCCGTGGGCGCTCCTCCTGGTGGCGCTCGCGTGCGTCGCCGCCTTCTTGCTCGCCCGGGGCGGCCAGCACCGCGTCGTCTTCGCGCAAGAC
>DATBQU010000423.1:0-19867 GCA_036560665.1 Polyangiaceae bacterium | reverse complement strand
CGCCGCGCTCTTCGACCGTGTCGCCGCCAGGAATCCGCGCGCCGTGGTGACGGAGTACTCTTGGGACGCGTCGAGCTGCGATCCCTGCCCCACCCCGCCGCTCGAGGACCAGGACTTGATGACCCTCGGCGGTGACGTGTTGCCGGAGGGCTCCTCCGGCTCGGGCTTCGTCGTCACGCGGCTGCACGCGCGCTACGGGCGCGACACCCTCGGCGACGATCTGCACTTCCGTCCCGCCCCGGCCATCGTGGGTGGGCGCGAGTCGACCGGTGCCGACGGGAAGATCGAGCAGGGCGCGCGGGCGGACTCGACGAACAACTTCCAGGCCCGGTACGTCATCCGCCATCGCTGGGCGGGCGCGGTCGCGTGCGAGCACCCCAGCTACGGCGTGTGGGGCGGTCCGCCCGACGGGCGCGATCCGGGAGCGGTGCCGGCGCTGGATCTGGCCTACGCGCCGCGCGACGCCGACCTGGCGGCGCTGGTGAAGAGCCCGCTGCCCGAGGGGCTCACGCTCTCCACCGGCGTCCCCCACGGCCCACCGCGCATCCCCCCCACGGGTGGCTGCGCCGGCTGCAACGCGGCGCCGAGCACGGAGGACTTCGCCACGGCGGGCGTGTTCGCCGTGGGGTTCCTGGTCCTGACGCGGAGGCGAAGGTCCTGATGAAACGAATCGTTCATGTGGCGCTGCTGGCGGGCGCCGTCGCCCTCGGAGCCCCGGACGCGCGCGCGTTCTGCGGCTTCTACGTGAGCGGCGCGGACGCGAAGCTCTTCAACAACGCGACGCAGGTGGTGCTGATGCGAGACGGCACCCGCACCGTGCTCTCGATGCAGAACAACTACCAGGGCCCGCCGCAGGACTTCGCCATGGTGGTGCCGGTCCCGGTGGTGCTCCGGAAGGAGAACGTGAAGACGCTGGCTCGAGGCGTCTTCGATCGGGTCGACCAGCTCACCGCGCCGCGCCTGGTCGAGTACTGGAGCAGGACCCGTGTCCCAAGCCACGCCCCCGGCGGTCCGCCGCTCCCGGAGCGGGCGCCGTCTACTACGACATGCTCGCCGAGGAGGACAGGAAGGCGCCCCGCAAGGCGGTGAAGATCGAGGCGCAGTTCAGCGTCGGTGAGTACGACATCGTCGTGCTGAGCGCGACCGACGCGTCGTCGCTGGACACGTGGCTGCGCCAGAACGGATACAAGATACCCGCCGGGGCCGAGCCGTACCTCCGGCCGTACGTCCAGATGGGGATGAAGTTCTTCGTCGCCAAGGTCGACGTGACCAAGGTGAAGTTCGAGCGGATAGGCAACGGTCCGGAGCAGGCGGTGCTGTCGCCGCTGCGCTTCCACTACGATTCGGACGCGTTCAACCTGCCGATTCGCCTGGGGCTCATCAACTCCGGCGGGACGCAGGATCTGGTCGTCACCATCCTGGCGCGCGGGCAGCGCTACGAGGTGGCCAACTACGACAACGTCGCCGTGCCGACCAACATCGACGTGAGCGACGCCACGAAGTCGGCGTTCGGGGCCTTCTACGCGACCCTCTTCGACGACACCGTGAGGCGTCACCCTCGAGCCGTCGTCACCGAGTACTCGTGGGCGGCAGACTCGTGCGATCCCTGCCCGACGCCGCCTCTCGAGGACGGTGATCTGCTCACGCTGGGGGCCGATGCGCTGCCAGCCGCGCAGCCGGACGCGCCCGGAGGCTTCGTACTGACCCGCCTGCACGCGCGGTACGCCAGGGACGCGCTGGGCGACGATCTGTTCTTCCGGGCCGCGCCTCCCATCGTCGGCGGCCGCGAGTTCCTGCAGAACGACGGCAAGCTCGAGCAGGGGGCGCGGCCCGATTCGCAGAACAACTTCCAGGCGCGCTACGTCATCCGTCACCCGTGGACGGGCCCCATCGCCTGCAAGAACCCGCAGCGCGGAGTGTGGGGCGGGCCGACGAAGCCGGGGCTCGCCGGAGGCGACCCGAGCGCGCCGGGCAGCGTGAAGCCCGCCGAGAAGATCGCCTACGTACCGAGGGTCGACTCGATGACGCTGGCCACGTTCCTCCAGGGTCCGGTGCCCCCGGAGAGCATGCTCTCGGCCGGCGGCCCCACACCCTTGCTCTCGTTCCCGCAGCCCGGGGGAGACGCGGGAAGCGACGCGCAACCAGCGCAGGACGCGGGCACGCCGGCCACGCCCGGGGTTCCGAAGATGAACCCGACGCAAGGCGGATGCGCGGGGTGCAACGCGGCCCCCGGAAGTGACGACTACGCGGCAGCGGGGATGTTTGCCTTCGCCTTCTGGGCGATGACACGAAAGAGGAACAAGCGATGATCAAGCGAGGGTGGGCGGTGGCGCTGGTGGCGACGGCCGCGGCGATGGCGGCGAGCGGGGCGCACGACGCGCGCGCTTTCTGCGGGTTCTACGTGAGCGGCGCCGACGCCAAGCTCACCAACAACGCGACGCAGGTGGTGCTGATGCGCGACGGCACTCGCACCGTGCTCTCGATGCAGAACAACTACCAGGGCCCCCCGCAAGACTTCGCCATGGTGGTGCCCGTCCCGGTGGTGCTCCAGAAGGAGAACGTGAAGACGCTGCCGGCCAACGTCTTCGACCACGTCGATCAGCTCACGGCGCCGCGCCTGGTCGAGTACTGGGAGCAAGACCCCTGTCCGCGCCCCATGCCGCCCATGGCCGACGGGTACGGAGGCGGGGGACCGCGCGGCATGCCGCCCCCGGCGCCGATGGCCTCCGCGTCGGCGGCGCCAGCGGTGAAGATCGAGGCGCAGTTCAGCGTGGGCGAGTACGACGTCGTGGTGCTCAGCGCGACCGACGCGGCGGCGCTCGACACCTGGCTGCACCAGAACAACTACAAGATCCCGGCGGGGGCCGAGCCCTATCTCCGGCCGTACGTCCAGCTCGGGATGAAGTTCTTCGTGGCCAAGGTGAACATCGCCAAGGTCAAGTTCGAGCGGCTCGGCAACGGCCCCGAGCAGGCCATCCTGTCGCCGCTGCGCTTCCACTACGACTCGGACACCTTCAACCTGCCCATCCGCCTGGGGCTCATCAACTCCGGCGGCACCCAGGATCTGGTGGTGACCATCCTGGCGCGCGGACAGCGCTACGAGGTGGCCAACTACGACAACGTCGCCATCCCGACCAACATCGACGTGTCGGACGCGACGCGGAAGGAATTTGGTGCCTTCTATGCCGAGCTCTTCGACGAGACGGTGGCGAAGCACCCCCGTTCGGTCGTCACCGAGTATTCGTGGATGTCCAATTCGTGCGACCCGTGCCCGACGCCGCCACTCGAGCCCGGGGACCTGATGACGCTCGGCGCCGACGTGCTGCCATCCATCTCACCCCAGCCTCCTGCAGGACAGGGAGCGCCCATCCTCCGGCCGCCCATCCCCTACGGGGCGCTGAACGACTTCGTCATCACGCGGCTGCACGCGCGCTACTCGAAGGACGGGCTCGGCGACGATCTGTTCTTCCGGGCCGCGCCGCCGATCGTGGGCGGACGCGAGTTCATGCAGGGAGACAACAAGCTCGAGCAAGGGGCGCGGCCGGACTCGCAGAACAACTTCCAGGCGCGCTACGTCATCCGCCATCCGTGGACCGGCCCCATCGCCTGCAAGCACCCGCAGCGCGGGGTGTGGGGCGGTCCGCCGGGGCGCGACATGTACGGCGCGTCACCGCCGGTCAAGCCCGCAGCGAAGATCGGGTTCCTGCCGCGGGCGGGGGCGGTCACCATGTCCGCGTTCGTGCGCCCCGGGGCGATGCCGCCCGAGAGCTTCCTGTCGAGCGGGGGAGCCACGCCGCAGATGGCGCTCGGGGCCGGCACGGGAACGGACGTCGACGCGGGGCAGCCGACCCCGCCGGCGCCTGATCTCGACGCCAGCCCGCCCGAGGCCTCGACGGCACCTCCGCTGCCCGCCACCGCGCCACCTTCGGGCGGCTGCGCTGGATGCGCGACCGCGCCCGGCGACGCCAGCACCGCCGGCGCCATCACTGCCCTCCTCGCGCTGGCCTTCGCCAGGCTCCGTCGCCGGAGGGGCTGAGCCGTGCGCGGGTCGAACGTCGCACTGCTGGTCGTCGTCCTCGCCCTCGCGCACGCGCTCGCGTGCTCGGGGCCCGGCCCGGCCACGACCTCGACCCCGGTCGCGAACGCCACGGCGACCGCGACCCCCACCGCGACGACCCCTCCGTCGGCGCTCCTGCCCCGCCCCTCGCCCGCTCTCTCTCCCGCGCAGACCGAGCTCGACGGCGCCCTCAGCGGCGACGTCGTGACCGAGACCGAGAGCTGCGCAGGATGCCACGCCGATGCGGCGGCGCAGTGGCGGTCGAGCGCGCACGCCTACGGGTCCTTCAACAACCCGGCCTACCGCGTCGTCGTCGACCGCTTCCGCACCGACGTCGGCAAGGACGCCAGCCGCTTCTGCGGCGCCTGCCACGACGTGGCGCTGCTCGTCGACGGCGCCATGAGCGGCGAGGTGGTGCCGACGGATTCGCGCGGTCACGGCGGCATCACCTGCCGCGTGTGCCACGGCATCGAGAGCACCCGCTCCGACGGCAACGGTAGCTATGTCCTCGCCTCGTCGCCCATCCCCATCCCGCGCGACGGCGACGACGAGAGCCTCCGCGCGCACAAGGCCCGAATGGCGCTGGCCCCCCTGCGGACCCCGCAGGTGTGCGGCAGCTGCCACCGCTCCTTCCTCACGACGGAGACGGGCAACCCGGCCCACCTGGTTGGACAGGACGAGCTGGGCGCGTGGCAGCGCTCGGCCTACGCCGGCAGCCTGGCGACCCGGATCGACGAGCCGATCGATCGCGCCGAGTGCCGGACGTGCCACATGCCGCTGGAGAGCGCGCCGCTCGGCGACCAGGCGGCCAAGGGCGGGAAGATTCACTCGCACCGCTTCGCCGGGGCCAACACCTGGCTGCCCGGGATGCGCGGCGACACCGCGCAGATCGAGGCAGTGCGTGCGATGTTGCGCGGCGCGGCGAGCATCGACGTCGCCGTTGCCACGGCGGCGGACGGATCGCGCACACTTCCCGCGGACGGGGCGCCGGTCCGGCCGGGGCAGCCGCTGACGCTCGACGTCGTCGTTCGCAACGAGCGCACCGGGCATCGCTTTCCCGGCGGCGTGGTCGACGCGCAGGACACGTGGATCGAGCTCGAAGTGCGCGACGCACAGGGCAAACGACTGGCCGAGGCCGGCATGGACCAGGAGGCGACGGGCCAGGACCCGACCGCCCACCGCCTGCGGGTCGTGCAGGGCGACGAGCACGGGACGCCGCTGCTGCTGCGCGAGACGCAGAAGTTCCGGGCGCCGGTGTTCAATCACACGCTCGCGCCGCGGGACGCAGAGGTGGAGCGGTTCCGGTTCGACGTCCCCGCGACGCTTGCGGCACGGCAGCTGCCACTGCGGGTGACGGCACGCCTTCGCCATCGCAGCCGTGATCTGGCGCTCTTCCGCGCGGCATGCGCCGATGCGAAGACGCCGCGAGGCGCTGCCTTTGCTCGCGAGGTGCGGAAGCGCACCGGGGCGCCGATGGACCCCTGCGCCCCCGAGCCGGTGACGGAGGTGGCGACGAGCGAGACCTGGCTCGGCACGGGATCGCCTCCCCGGAGCGACGTACAGCCGACGTGGCGACGCCTGTACGGCGACGGCCTGGGGTTGCTCCACGCGCTCCAGGAGGACGTGGACTCCGCGCGGCCGAGCCTGGAGCGTGCCCTGGACCTGGCGCCGGCGGGCGAGGACCGCGACCGCGCCATGGTGCTCGACGCCCTGGCCGAGGTGGCCATCCGCGAGGGGCGGACCGACGAGGCGCTGCAGTGGCTCGATGAGGCGGACAGCCTGGCGCCCGGTCACCCGGCCATCCCGCACGCGCGGGGAGCGGCGCTCGGCAACGTCTGGAGGTGGAAGGAGGCGGCGCCGCCGCTGCGCGAGGCTGCGCTCGCGGCGCCGCTCGACGACACGCTCTGGGCGCACCTTGCGGTGGCCTACGGCAGCGCGGACCAGCCGCGCGAGGCGCTCGACGCGGCGGCGCACGGCCTTCAGCTGACGCCACGCGACGCCGACATGCTCCGCGTCCAGGCGCTCGCCCTCGAGCGCCTCGGCGCGCCCCCGGAGGACCTCGCACGAGCACGCGACGCGTTCGCGCGCTGGCGACCGCCGGACGACGCCCCCGCCGTCAAGAACGGGTGCTCGCGGCAGCTCGCGTGGTGCGCCCTCGAGCGGCTGCCGGTCCACGTGCACGCGATGCGCTCCGAGTAGGCCGGGACCCGAGAGCGCTCGACGCGGCCCTGCGCGGTCACCTCCTCGCCACCTCGCTCAGCTTCGCGACGAGGCTCGTGTACCCGTTGGAGCGATTGGCGAAGAGCAGATGGATCTGGTCGTAGTAGTTCCTGGTCAGGCTCGACCCGTCGGTGACGATGTCGACGACGCGGTATCCCCCGGGGGCGGGGCGTACCACGTAGTCGACCTCCATCGCCGGCGCATGCGGATCGCGCCTCGACCGGATCTCGGTGCGCACGCGCGCGTCGCCTTCGGCGTTCCTCTTCACGCCCTTGTAGGTCACCCCGTAGTCGAGGACGCTTCGCAGACCGTCCACGACGCGTCTCGCGACGAGCTGCTTCACCAGCCCGATCACCTCGGCCCGCTGATCCTCGCTCAGGCTGGCCCAGTGGTCCTGACAGCCGGGCTCCGCCTTCGGGCACGGCTCACCGAGCGACCGGCGCGACAGCTCCACGTAGTCGGCCAGCGTCTCGACCGCCTGTCCGATGTCCGCGTCGCGATCGGGTGATGCGGGCTGGCGGAGGAGCGCGACGATCTTCAGGCGCTCGCCCTCCACGAAGGCCTGAGCGCCCGAATCCTGCGCGAAGGCGGGCCCAGCCCCGGTGACCGAGAGAGCGAGCGCGAGCGTTGTGATTGCCCCGACGGTGATGCTCATGCCGGGTGGAGGGGCAAGGTCCGTTCCCTCGATCTGTGGCAGAGCGCCCCATCAGCTACGCTACAGGCCCCCCGTGCCGTCGCTCGCGCCCTTCCATCCCGTCGTCGCCACATGGTTCCGCTCCGCGCTGGGCGAGCCCACCAGGGCGCAGGCGCTCGGCTGGCCGCCCATCGCGCGCGGCGAATCGACGCTCCTGCTGGCGCCGACCGGATCGGGCAAGACCCTGGCGGCGTTTCTCGTGGCCATCGATCGCCTGGTGCGTGCGGCGCCGCCCAGGGCCAAGCGCGAGCGGACGCGCGTACTCTACGTCTCGCCCCTCAAGGCGCTCGCCGTGGACATCGAGCGGAACCTGCGCGTTCCGCTCGACGGCATCGCCGCCGAGGCGGGACGTTCTGGCGTCTCTCTCCACTTGCCCACCATCGACGTGCGCACCGGCGACACGCCGCCCCGAGATCGCGCGCGGATGGCGCGGGCCCCCGCGGATGTGCTCATCACGACGCCCGAGTCGCTCTATCTGCTGCTCACCTCCGGCGCGCGCGAGACGCTCGCCGCCATCGACACGCTCATCGTCGACGAGATCCATGCCCTCGTACCGACCAAGCGAGGCGCTCACCTCGCGCTGTCGCTCGAGCGCCTCGAGGCCCTGCGCCCGCCGGGAGCGCGCCCGCTCCAGCGTATCGGCCTGAGCGCCACGCAGCGCCCCCTGGACGAGGTGGGGCGGCTGCTCGGGGGGTTCACCCGGGCGACGCCGCGGCCGGTGGTCATCGTGGACGCCGGGGCGCGCAAGGAGCTGCGGCTGGCGGTCGAGGTGGCGCGCGAAGGGGATGACGGCGCCGCCACGGCTTCCCCCGGCTCCACGGCGACGCGACCGGGCAGCGCCTGGCCGGGCGTCCACGCCCGCGTGGTGGAGCTGGTGCGGGCGCACCGATCGACGATCGTCTTCGTCAACAGCCGCCGCCTCGCCGAGCGCCTGGCCGCCGCGGTGAACGACCTGGCCGGCGAGGAGCTCGCGCTGGCGCACCACGGCTCGCTCGCCCGCGAGAGGCGGTCCGCCGTCGAGGAGCGCCTGAAGCGAGGCGATCTCCGCGCCATCGTGGCCACGTCGTCCCTCGAGCTGGGGATCGACATGGGCGCGGTGGATCTGGTCGTCCAGATCGAGTCGCCTCCCAGCGTCGCCTCGGGGCTCCAGCGGGTGGGTCGCGCGTCCCACGGCGTGGGCGGCGTTCCGCACGGCGTGCTGCTCCCCAAGCACCGCCAGGATCTCGTCGCCTGCGCGGCGGCGGCGTCGAGCATGCTGGCGGGCGAGGTCGAGGAGACCTTCTACCCGCGCAACCCCCTGGACGTGCTGGCGCAGCAGATCGTGGCCATGACGTCGATCGAGACCCTCGGGGTCGACGATCTATTCGATCGCGTCCGCCGGGCCGCGCCCTTCGCCGACCTGCCGCGCGCCGCGTTCGAGGGCGTGCTCGACATGCTCAGCGGACGCTATCCGTCCGACGACTTCGCCGAGCTTCGCCCGCGCGTCACCTGGGACCGTGCGCACGGACGGATCGAGGCGCGCGCCGGCAGCCATCGCCTCGCCGTCACCAACGGCGGCACCATCCCCGATCGTGGCCTCTACGGCGTCTTCACGGCGCCGGGCGGCGACGGACAGCCGGGGCGCCGCGTGGGCGAGCTCGACGAGGAGATGGTCTTCGAGATGCGCGAGGGGGAGATATTCCTGCTCGGGGCGTCGTCCTGGCGCGCCGAGCAGATCACTCACGAGCGCGTGGTGGTGTCGCCTGCGGGTGGCGAGCCGGGCAGGATGCCCTTCTGGCACGGCGACCGCCCCGGCCGCGCCCGGGCCTTCGGGATCCGCATCGGAGAGCTCGTCCGGCGCGTCGCCGAGGGAAGCACCGACGCGGCCGCGCTGCGCCAGGTGAACGCCCTCGATCAGCCTGCCGCCGACGCGCTCGTCGCCTACGTCCGCCAGCAGGTGCAGGCGACGGGGGAGGTGCCGAGTGACCGCGCCATCGTCCTCGAGCGCTTCCTCGACGACGTCGGCGACTGGCGGGTGGTGGTCATGTGCCCCTTCGGCACGCGGGTGCTGGCGCCCTGGGCCATCGCCGTCGCGGCGCGCCTGCGCGAGAGGTTCGTCGAAGTGGACCTGCACTACACCGACGACGGGATGGCGTTCCGCATCCCGGCCTGCGACGAACCGCCGGCGCCGGAGCTCTTCCTGCCCTCGCCGGACGACATCGAGGGCATGGTGACGCGCGCGCTCGACGGCACGGCGCTCTTCGCGGCCCGCTTCCGCGAGTGCGCGGCGCGGGCCCTGCTCCTGCCACGACGGGATCCGCGCCGTCGCACGCCGCTGTGGGCCCAGCGCAAGCGCGCGGGCGATCTGCTCGCGGTCGCCGCGCGCCACCCGGACTTCCCCATCGTCCTCGAGGCCTATCGCGAGTGCCTGCGCGACGCGTTCGATCTCCCCGGTCTGGTCGCCCTCCTGAAGGACGTCGTGGCGCGGCGCGTGCGCGTGACCACCGTCGACACGCGGGCGCCCTCGCCCTTCGCTTCGAGCGTCCTCTTCGCCTTCGTCGCCAGCTTCATCTACGACGCCGACGCGCCCCTGGCAGAGCGGCGCGCGCAGGCGCTCACCATCGACTTCGAGCGCCTGCGCGAGCTGCTGGGCGACGCAGAGCTGCGCCAGCTGCTGGACCCGGGCGTCCTCGAGGAGCACGAGCACGGGCTCCAGCGCATCTCCCGCCCGGCGGTCCACATCGACGGCGCGCACGATCTGCTCCTGGCGGTCGGAGATCTGTCGCTCGACGAGCTGCGCGCGCGCTGCGCGCCACCGGAGCAGGCCGCCGCCTGGGCCCACGCGCTGGTCCGCGCAGGTCGCGCCTTCACGGCGCGCATCGCCGGGCAGGAGCGCTTCGTGGCCGTGGAGGATGCCGCCAGGGTGCGCGACGCCCTCGGCGTCACGCTACCGCCGGGTCTGCCCGAGGCGCTGCTTCGCCCGGCCACGGCGCCCCTGCGCGATCTGGTGGGGCGATTCGCACGGACGCACGGCCCCTTCGTGCCGGGCCGGGTGGCCGAGCGCCTCGACCTGGACGCGCACGCGGTCGAGCCGGTCGTGGCGGAGATGCTGCGCGAGGGGCGGCTGGTGGAGGGAGCGTTCTTGCCCGGGGGGGCGACGCGCGAGCTCTGTGACCGCGAGGTCCTCGATGCCGTCCGACGCAAGTCGCTGGCGCGCCTCCGTCGTGCCATCGAGCCGGTCGAGCCCCGCGCGCTGGCCCGCTTCCTCCCC
Source organism: Polyangiaceae bacterium (assembly GCA_036560665.1). Taxonomy (GTDB): domain Bacteria; phylum Myxococcota_A; class Polyangia; order Polyangiales; family Polyangiaceae; genus Palsa-1150. The sequence goes on along the minus strand of DATBQU010000423.1, from coordinate 9,646 downwards.
GAGTGGCAGGGCCTGGGCACGCGGCGCCGGGGGCGCGACGCTCTCCTCGCGGTCGTGGCCGAGCTTCAGGGATGCCCGCTCGTCGTCTCGACGCTGGAGACCGAGATCCTGCCGGCCCGCCTGGAGGGCTACCGCGCGTGGGACCTCGACGCGATGTGCGCCTCGGGCGAGATCGTCTGGGCGGGCATCGAGCCGCTCGGCGCGAGCGACGGGCGAATCGCGCTCTACCTCGCCGATCACGAGGCGCTCCTGGCCCGGCCCGCTGCCACCGTCGAGGGGCCCCTGGCCGCGAGCATCCGCCAGGTGCTGGGACGCCGCGGCGCAGTCTTCTTCGTCGAGGTCGCGCGCGAAGTGGGGGGCTTCCCCAACGACACCCTCGATGCCCTGTGGCAGATGGTGTGGGCCGGCGAGGTGACCAACGACACGCTGGAGCCCCTCCGGAGCCGCGCGCAGGCGCTCTCCAGCGAGGCGACGCGCCGCGCTCATCCCCGCCACGGACGGGCGCCACGCACCGGGCCGGCCGGCAGCGAGGGGCGGTGGTCGATGCGGGCCTCGCGCTGGGGTGAGCAGCCGGCCCAGACCGACCGCCGCACGGCGCTCGCGCGCGCTCTGCTCGATCGCTACGGCATCGTGACGCGCGAAGCCGCTCACGCCGAGGGGATCGCCGGAGGCTTCGCCGCCGTCTACGACGTGCTCAAGGCGCTCGAGGACCAGGGCCGGGTGCGCCGCGGGTACTTCGTCGAGGGACGAGGCGGTGCCCAGTTCGCGCTGCCGGGGGCCGACGAGCGCCTGCGCGCGGTGCGTGACGCCACGAGGGACGCGCGGACCCTCGTCCTCGCCGCCACCGATCCGGCGAGCGCCTGGGGCGCCCTCCTCGACTGGCCGGCCTCGACGGGCGACGCGCGACCGCAGCGTGCGGCCGGCGCGCTGGTCGTGCAGCACGACGGCGCCCTGCTCGGGTGGATGGGGCGCGGCGAGCATCCGCTGCTCACATTCCTGCCGGAGGCAGAGCCGGACCGCTCGGGCCAGGCGCGCATCCTGGCCGCCGCCCTCGCCGAGCTGGTCGATGGCGGCAAGCGACGCGCCCTGCTCATCGCCACCGTGGACGGCGTCGAGGCGGCGCGCAGCCCGCTCGCTGCCGCGTTCACCGGGGCGGGCTTCAGCGCCACCCAGCGCGGGCTCTTCAAGCGGGGGCGCGGCTCGGAGCCGGCCGACGGTGTGGACGACGCGCGGTCGTCCCCGTAGCTAGCCCGGTTTCCTGGCCGCCTGCTGGCCCGTCCCGGGCAACGTGAACAGGCGCGCCGGGCGCCGCGGGACGAGCCCAGCGTCCTTCTGCCAGACCGCCACCTGGTCGAACGCCAGCGTCCCCGCGTCGCTCAGCGCCGCGAAGTACAGGTCCCCCAGCGCTCCGACCTGCGACGGGCTGTCCCGCGCGTCCACGCGCTCGATCTCCTGAACCACCACGTAACCGCCGGGCCGGAGCGCCCGCGCGAAGCGCCGCATGAGGTCGCGGTTGGTCGCGTCGTCGAAGTGGTGGAGCAGGTTCGCCACGAAGACGAGATCGTACGTGCCCTCCCCGTAGTCGTGCCGCAGGGCGTCTCCCGCGCGATGGGCGACGCGGTCCCCCAACCCCTCCGCCCCCAGCAGCGGCGCCGACGCCGCCACCGCCTCCGGCAGATCGAGGATGGTCGAACGCAGCCTGCGATGCCGGCGGCACAGCGCCACCGAGTAGGTGCCGTGAGCCCCGCCCACGTCGATCATCGCCCTGGCCCCCCGCGGCACCGGCGTACGCATCGCCACCTCCGGCGCCGAGACCCGGGCGATGGCCCGCATCCCGCGCTGGTAGGTCTCCCACTCGCCGTCGCGCAGATCACGGTGCACGTCGAGCGCGCGCCCGGTGCGCACGTACTCCTCGTAGTGCTCCACCCAGCGCCAGGCGACGAACATCAGCATCATGTGATCGTGCAGCGACAGCGGGCTGCCGGTGCGCATCCAGCGCCTCGACATGCGCGTCAGGGCGTAGCGACCGCCTCGATCGCACGTGGCGTAGCCGGCTCCCACCAGCGCGCCCAGCAGCTTCTCGGTGGCCGCGGCGTGCGTCCCCCGCGCGCGCGCCACCTCCGCTGCGGAGACCGGCCCGTCCTCGAGGGCGTCGAAGACCCCGAGCTTGCTCGCCACCATGACGGTGCGCACCGTCCAGGTCCCCACCAGCGTGTCCGCCAGCGGCGAGGGGAGCAGGCTCGCCGAGTCGAGCAGGCGCTCGACGAGGTTGTCCGGCCGGGCGCCGAACCTCACGATCCCTCTCCGCCCGCCCCCTGCGCCGGGGCGATGGCCTCCCCCGGCACCAGCTGGCGCAGGTGCCACGCCAGCACGCGGATGCGGCGCTGCGCGTCGTCGAGCTCGTTGCGGAAGGGAGCGAGCGCCAGCCCCGACGTGACCACCACCGCCACACTCGAGACGGCGAGGAAGATCTGCGACGCCACCGGCGGGAACCACACCACGCGGGGCAAGAGGAGGATCCCCTCGGCGGTGAAGCGCATCGACGGCGGCACGATGCCCGCCAGCTCCAGCCCGTAGGGCACCAGCACCGTCAGACACGCCAGGCCGATGATGAGGCTGCGCAGCGAGGTGTCGTTGGTGGTGGAGAAGACGAGCGCGCTTGTCGCCGCCACCGCCGGCACCATCAGGAACGGACCGAAGGTGGCCGACATGGTGCCGATGCAGATCAGGCTGAGGACGAAGACCAGCATCGCGTGCCGCGTGCGCGGCTGCGGAAGGCGCGCGATCCCGAAGCTGACCAGGCCCGTCACCACCGCCATGCCGTAGGTGAGCCACACCCACGGGCTGCGGATGCCCATGAGCAGCAGGATCGGGATGTAGAGGTTCATGCTGAGGTAGGCCACGCCCCCGGTCCTGCCCCCCAGGCGGACCTGGTCGCGCGAGAGCTGCTCGAGCTCGTTCTTCACCTCGTTGGGCAGCTCGCGCGGGGGCTGCATCAGCAGGCCCAGCATGGCGCGCATCGTCTTGGGGTTGTCGGGATCCAGCGCGAAGGCGCGCCCGAGCTCGCGCATCGCCGTACGGCGCGACGCCTCCGCCGCCGCCCCCTCGGCGCCGAGCGCGCCGGCCGACGCCTGCTCGGCCGCCTGCGTGTGCAGCGTCGCCATCTCCCGCCGCTGCTGCACGTCCCGGTCGCCGTCGAGGTAGCGCTCGATCGCGTCGCACATCTCGCGTGCGCTCGCGTACCGATCGGACGCCGCCGTCGCCGTCGCCCGCACGCAGATCGCCTCGAGCTCGGGCGGGACGTCGCGGCCCGGCGCCCGCACCGACGCCCGCGCGTCGGCCCCGTCCATCGTCGACCGCAGGACGTGCTGGAGCGTCTCGCCCACGTGCAGGCGCTCCAGCGTGAGAAGCTCGAACAGGATGGCGCCCAGCGCGTAGATGTCCACGCGCGCGTCCAGCTGGAGCAGGTGCCCCACCAGCTGCTCGCGCGGCATGTACCCCGGCGTCCCCAGCAGCGCACCCGCGGAGGTGAGCGCGGACGGCGCCGAGGTGACGCGCTCGTGCGACGCCGCCTCGCCCACCTGGGGATCCGCCCCCTCCTCCACCCCGAGGATCTTCGCCAGGCCCCAGTCGAGCAGGTACACCTCGCCGAAGTCGCCGAGCATGATGTTGGACGGCTTGAGGTCGCGGTGGACGACGCCGCGCGCATGGACGAAGTCGAGCGCCAGGCAGACGCTGGTCATCGCCGTGAGCAGCTTGCGCAGCGAGTACTTCTTGCCCGCCTCGTCCTCGCCGGCCCTCAGCGCCTCGAGGATCTTCTCCAGCGTGTGGCCCCGCACGCGCTTCATGGTGAAGTAAGGCTCGCCGTCCGGGGCGCGGCCGAGGTCGTAGACCGGCACGATGGCCGGGTGCTCCAGCTGCCCCTGCACGCGGGCCTCGCGCAGGAAGCGCGCCTGCATGTCGAACCTCTCGCTGAAGCTGTCGCGCACCACCTTGAACGCCACCTCGCGTCCGATGCGGCGATCCCGGACGACGCGGACCTCGCCCATGCCGCCTTTGCCGAGGACGGCGCGCATCTCGTAGCGGGTCTCGAAGCCGTCGTCCTCCAGCTGCGCCTCGGCGATCTGGACCTGCGCGGGGCGGGAGGCGTCGGCGGCCTGCGTCGGCGCGTGGGCGAGCTCGGCGGGGTGGGTCGAGGGGGCAGACTGGCCCGAAGGGGTGGACTGGCCGGGCTGGACGGGGCTCTCGGCGGAGTGAAGCGTCGCCGGCTGCGCCAGCCCGGCATCCTTCGTCTTGCTGTCGCCCATGATGACGAAGATAGACCGATTACACTCCGTGGTGATGCGCCGCGCGCCGCTCGTCCATGCCCTCTCGCTGGCACTGGCGCTGGCGCTGGCCGGCGCCGTCGCCTGCTCGTCCGGCCCGACGGCGCCCGTGGTCGTGCCCGCCTTCGACAAGCAGACCCTCGACGCCACGTTCCGCGCCGAGGGCATCGCCGTGTTCGACGTCGACCAGGACGGCCACCTCGACCTCGTCACCGACCAGACCTGGTACGCCGGGCCCGCCCTGACGCCGCACGAGATCCGCGCGCCGGAGACGTACGACGCCGCCAGCTCGTACAGCCACTGCCAGGCCGTCTTTGCCGAGGACGTCGACGGCGACGGCTGGACCGACGCCGTGGTCGTCCCCTTCCCCTCCACGGTCGCGAGCCCGGCGACGTCGCCCATGTTCTGGTACCAGAACCCCGCCGGCGCCGACGTCCACTGGACGCCGCACGTGGTGTCCCCCGTCAGCGGCGTCGAGACCACCATCCTGGTCGACCTCTTCGACGACGGCCACCGCGTGGTCGTCACCGGACTGGAGCCGCCCCTCGTCCTGGCGTGGTTCACACCCGGCTCCGATCCCACGCAGCCGTGGGTCGAGCACCCCATCAGCGCCGCCGGGTTCCCCGGCGCGGGGCACTTCGTGCACGGCCTCGGCGCGGGCGACGTCGACGGCGACGGCCGTCTCGACGTGCTCACCGGCTACGGCTGGTTCCAGCAGACCGGCGACCGCGACGCGTGGGTGTGGCACGACGTCCCCTTCGCCCCCGACCAGTGCAGCGACATGCGCACCTACGACGTGAACGGCGACGGCCTGGCCGACGTGCTCTGCTCGCGCCCGCACGCCTACGGGCTGCACTGGCTGGAGCAGCAGCCGGGCGGGACCTTCGTCGACCACGTCATCGACGACACCGTCTCGCAGATGCACGCCCTCGAGCTCGCCGACCTCGACGACGACGGCGTCCCCGAGATCGTCAGCGGCAAGCGCTGGTGGGCTCACGGGCCCACGGGCGATCCGGGCGCTACCGATCCCGCCGTCCTCGTGACCTACGCGCTCGCCCGCGACGGGCAGGGGGGCGCGACCTTCACGCGCCGCGACGTCGACGCCGACTCCGGCATCGGCACCCAGTTCACCACCGCCGACGTGGACGGCGACGGGAAACGTGACATCGTCGTGTCCAGCAAGAAGGGCACCTTCTTCTTCCGCCAGCGATGACCACGCGCCACGTCGAGCTGCTCCGGGACCTGCGGCGCGAGTTTCCGCGCTTCGCCGTCGTCCCCAAGCGGGGCGACGCGCTGCAGCGGGCGATCGCCGTGGCGCTGGCCGTGATCACCCTCGGGGGCCAGCGCCATTACCTGACGCGGTACCACACGGTGCTCTTCGGCAAGCTGTACGTCCCCGACGCCTGGGCGACGATGGACGACCACGCGCGGTACATCCTCTTGCGCCACGAGCGCGTGCACCTGCAGCAGCGGCGGCGCATGGGGGACCTGGCCATGGCCTTCGTGTACCTGGTCCCCTTCTTCCCGCTCTTCCTGGCGTGGGGCCGCGCCCGCATCGAGTGGGAGGCCTACGTGGAGACCATCCGCGCGACGGCCGAGGTGCACGGGCTCGACGCCGCGCGCGCGCTGGAGGGCGAGCTCGTCCGGCGCTACGTGGGCCCCGACTACGGCTGGATGTGGCCGTTCCCGCGCACCATCCGGCGGTGGTTCGCCGAGGTCATGGCCGATCTGGAGGCCGAGAGTTTGTCCCTGTGATAATGCCTTCGCGATGGCGGTCGTCGGAATCGACCTGGGCACCACGAACACCGTGGTCGCTTGCGTGCGCGGCGGGCGCGTGCACGTCCTGCCCGACGAGCAAGGGCGGCGGCTGCTGCCCAGCGTGGTCTCCTTCCACCCCAACGGCGACGTGCTGGTCGGCTACCCGGCCAAGGAGCGCCGCGTCGTCGACGCCAAGAACACCATCGCCAGCGTCAAGCGCCTCATCGGCCGCGCCTGGCAGTCGGACGAGATCCGGCGCGCCCGCCAGCGCTTCGCCTTCGAGCTGAAGGAAGGGCCCGGCCAGGGGCCGCTGGTCCTGGCGCGCGGCGACGAGTACACGCTGCCCGAGATCAGCGCCTTCGTCCTGCGGCGCGCCAAGGAGATCGCCGAGCGCGCGCTGGGCGAGCCGGTCGAGCGCGCGGTCATCACCGTCCCCGCCAACTTCAACGAGCTGCAGCGCGCCGCGACCAAGGTGGCGGGGCGCGTCGCCGGCCTCGAGGTCCTGCGCATCATCAACGAGCCCACCGCGGCGGCGCTGGCCTACGGCCTGGGGCGCTCGGTCAAGGAGCGCATCGCCATCTACGACTTCGGCGGCGGCACCTTCGACTGCACGCTGCTCGATCTGTCGGGCAACGTCTTCGAGGTGCTGGCCACCGCCGGCGACACCTTCCTCGGCGGCGACGATCTCGACATCGCCGTGGCCGAGCGCATGGCCGAGGCGTTCCTGCACGCCCACCGCTACGACCCGCGCGCCGATCCGCAGGCCTTCGAGCGCCTGCGCGTGGCGGGCGAGCTGGTGAAGATCGACCTGTCGACCCACGAGCGGACGCAGACCAGGCTGCGCGAGGTGGCGTTCGGCGTCGGCGGCGCCCACCTCGATCTCGACTTCGGGATGACGCGCGACGAGCTGGAGATGCTGGCCACGCCGCTCGTCGAGCGCACCTTCGCCGTGTGCCAGGAGGCCCTGTCGGTCGCGCGCTTGCCCGTCAGCGCCTTCGACAAGGTGATCCTGGTGGGCGGGTCGACGCGCATCCCGCTGGTGCGACGGCGCGTCGAGCAGTTCTTCGGCACCTTGCCGATGGACCGCGTCAACCCCGAGGAGATCGTCGCCATCGGCGCCGCCATCCAGGCCGCCGCGCTCACCGAGGTCGCCCGCCGCCGCAGCATCCCGCCGCCGCCGTCCCCCTCGCGCAAGTCGTATCCCTCGCATCCCGCCCTCCAGCCCCGGCCCTCGCAGCCGTCGCACCCGCAGGACGTGGACCACGAGGGCGAGGACGACGTCACGCTCGCCACCACGGTGACGGAGCTCCTGGCGCAGCAGGAGAAGGAGAAGCTCCCGCGCACCACCGCGCGCATGGCGGGAGCCCCTCCGCCGCTGCCGACCAAGACCGGGCGGATGCCGAGCATGCCCGAGGCGACGGCGTCGCCCCCGCTGGCTCCCAGGAGCCTGGTGACCACGCAGCCGCTGCCGCAGCTCCAGCAAGATCCGGCGGCGACCCTCCCGCGCCCGCTGGTGTTCGAGGAGGTGCTGCGCGCGGAGCGGGCCAGCCGCAGCGACAGCGATCCCCCGCTGCCCCTGGTCATGCCGGCGACGACGCAGCCGCTCGCGTCCCCGCTGACCACGACGCAGCCGCTGGCGCCCCCCCCGGCGCCCGACCTGCCGCCCGTCGCTCCTCCGCTGAACATCACGCAGCCCATGGCGCCGCGGCGCCCCGAGCCGGAGCCCCTGCGCGATCTGTTCGCCCCGGCGATGGCGGGCCCCTCCGCTTCGCCCTCCCCCGAGGCGACCATCCCGCAGCCGGCGCCGCGGACGCCGCCGCCGCCCATGCCGGCCTCGCCCACGCCGGTGCTGGTCGACGTCACCCCCCGCGCCCTGGTGGTGGAGACGGTGGCCGGCTGGTGCGACGTCATCGTGCAGCGCAACGCCAAGATCCCCTGCGAGCGCACGCGCGCCTTCACGACGTCGAGCGACATGCAGAGCGTCGTGCGCGTGCGCGTCGCGCAGGGAGAGGACGCGAGCTTCGGGGGCAACACCTACCTCGGCGAGGTCGAGCTGTCCGGGATCCGGGCGGCCCCGCGCGGCGCGGTGACCATCCAGGTGCGCTTCGAGGTCGACGAGAGCGGCACGCTGAAGGTCTCGGCGACCGACGTATCCACCGGACGCGAGGCGCACGCCACGCTCCAGCTGGTCGGCATCGCCGGCGCCCAGAGCATCCAGTCCATGCAAGTGCGTCACGGCGCCATGCGCGTACACTAGGCGTCAGCCGCCATGAGCTCGGAAGAGTACGTCTTCGCCTGGCTGCAGGTGCTCGACGAGCTCACCTACTACGATCTCTTCGCGGTGGCGCCGGACGCGGGGGCCGACGAGATCCGCGTGGCGTTCCACGCCTTCTGCGACACCTTCCACCCCGACCGGCACGCGGCGCGCCCGGAGGACGAGCGCGAGGCGCTGGCCACCGTCTTCAAGCGCGGCACCGAGGCCTTCCTGGTCCTGTCCGACGACGTGATGCGCGGGCACTACGACGCGCAGCTCCTCACGCAGCCGCCCAGCCCCAACCCGCCGCGCATCAGCTTCTCGCCGCTGTCGCGCCCCCCGCCCGCCAGCCGCGCCCCGGGGCAGATCCCCCTCGACGAGGCCATCCGCTCGCCGGCGGCGCGCCCCTTCGCCCGCCGGGCGGAGGAGCTGGTGAAGAAGGGCGACTACCGCCAGGCCAAGCTGCAGCTGGTGATGGCCAACCACATGGACCCCGGCAACGAGGCCCTCGAGGCGGCGCTCAGGGAGATCGAGGAGAAGCTGCACGCGAAGTGAGCTTGCTCGACTTCTGCCCGGGTCCATCGGCTCCCGTCAGCGAGTCGGCCACCGCGGCGACGTCGAGGCGCACCTCGCGCGCGCGCACGAACGCCGCCGCGAGCGCCGGGCGGATGACCCGGGGGAGCACGCCGATGGCGTCGGCGGCGACGCAGACGATGGAGTCGACCAGGGTCACCGTGGGCAGCGGCGGGAGGCCCGGCGGGGCCGTCGGCAGTGCCCCCACGGGAGCATCGGGCGGTGCAGGAGGCTTCACCAGCCCGAGCGCCTCCAGCGTCGTCCTCCCGTGCGCCGCGATGCGCGCCGCCAGATCGGGGTCTCTGGGGTGGACCGCCGTGGCCAGCGTGCGGATCTGGCTGGCCATGAGGATCGTCCCGCGCGCCTCCCATCGCTGGATGGTGCGCTTGGCCATGCCCAGCAGCTTGCCCAGTCCCTCCTGGCTGAGAGACAGGGTCTGTCGCGTCTCCATGAGCAACATGGGAAGGGCGGATGCCATGTGTGTCGCCTCGTGATGCCCGGATCGTCGCCCGGAGACGCCTGTCGCGGCGACAGAAATCGCCCGATGTGTCGCCTCTCGAAGGCCCATCTGTCGCCGGATGAGCCTCGACGAGGCGATCCATCGCCCGGCATCTGTCGCCCGACGAGGCGCTCGAGGCGACAGAATGGGCAAGGAGCGGCGACAGATGAGCGCCCATGTGTCGCCGAGGGAGCCTTCATCCGTCGCCGGACAGCCGTGCGCGCGGCGACGGACGAG
>DATBQU010000422.1:0-11509 GCA_036560665.1 Polyangiaceae bacterium | reverse complement strand
GTGGAGAAGTCGAAGACCTGACGAGCGGCAAAGCCGTCGAAGAAGTACGATGAAAGAGCGGCAAACGGCGATCCTCCTCGCGGCCACCCTGGCCGCGGCCCTGGCCTGCGGAAACAAGACGCAGGGCAGCGACGGCAGCGGCGGACCGCTGCCCCCGGGCGCGACGGCGGTGACCGGCCCGGTGGCCGCTCCGCCTCCGTCGCCTGCGCCGGTCGCGCCGCCCCCCGCGGGAATGGGCTCCGCGGCGGTGGCCCTGGCCCCGCTGAGCTTCGCGCCCATCGTGCACCTGGCGGACACCAGCGTGGTCACCATCTACGTGGTCGGCGAGGAGATGGAGATCTCGCCCTTCACGCACCGCAAGCGCGCGCAGCAGGTGAGCGGCCTCGGGACCGGCTTCGTCATCGACAGGAACGGCGTCATCCTCACCAACAACCACGTCGTGGGCGGGGCGAGGACCATCCAGGTGAAGCTCTCCGACGGGCGGGAGCTCCCGGCCAAGGTGGTGGGGACCGATCCCGCCACCGACATCGCCGTCGTGCGCATCGACGCCCGCGACTTGCGACCCCTGCCGCTCGGCGACTCCGACGCCATCGAGATCGGCGACTGGGTCGTCGCCATCGGCAACCCCTTCGGCCTCTCGCACACGGTGAGCGCCGGCATCGTCAGCGCCAAGGGGCGCACGCAGAAGGACGTGCCGCTCGATCCCTCCGGCTTCTACGACTTCCTGCAGACCGACGCGTCGATCAACCCCGGCAACTCCGGCGGGCCGCTGCTCAACCTGAAGGCGGAGGTGGTCGGCATGAACTCCGCCATCCGCGGCGGAGGCGCGCAGGGGATCGGCTTCGCCATCCCCATCAACATGATAAAGCAGCTCTTGCCGATGCTGCTCCGCGACGGGCACGTCACGCGCAGCGCGCTCAACGTGCGCATCACCGACGTGCACGACCTGTCGAGCGACGACCGGGCCGCCCTCAAGCTCGCCGAAGGCAGCGGTATCAACGGCGCGGTCGTCGAGTACGTGGCTCCCGGGGGAGCGGCGGACAAGGCCGGGCTCGAGCCGGGCGACATCATCGTGGCCTTCGAGGGCGTCCCCATCGAGCGCTCGGCGCAGCTCCAGTGGCTGGCGAGCACCGCCGGCGTGGGGCGGTCGGTGACGCTGCGCGTCCAGCGCGGAGACAAGGCGTTCGACCTCAAGGTGACGCTCGGCCTGCTTCCCGAGCCGCCCGCCGCCCCCGCCGGTCCTCGCTAGCGAGCGGGACTCGTACTACCGTAGGGCCGTGCCGGGCCAACCTTCCGCTCGACGCGCGCGTGCCGGGGCGCATCCCCCTCAGGCAACGCCTCCGACGCCCGCTCCGCCGCCGCCGGTGAATACGCGGACGCCCGCGGCGTCCAACAGCAAGCAGGAACGGGCGAGGGAAGCGGAGGAAGACCGTGCGCTTATCGCGAGGGCGCAAGCCGGCGACATGGCCGCGTTTCGACGGCTGGTCGAGCGCCACCAGCGACGGGCCTTCGCCATCGCGCTGGCGCTGGTACGAGACGAGAACGATGCGCGCGAGCTGGTCCAGGACGCTTTCCTCCGCGTCTTCAGGAACCTGCAGACCTTTCAGGGCGGCTCGAGCTTCTTCACCTGGCTTTATCGCATCATCACCAACCTCAGCATCGACCTCATCCGGAAACCGGGCAGACAGACGACCGACCTGCGGGAGCTCGAAGAGGCCCGCCTCGAGTTCGACGAAGGCGCCGACCTCGATCTTCCTTTCCTCAGCCGGTTCGACGGCGCCGACCCGGCGGACGTCGTCCGGCGTCGCGAGATCGCAGCCCGCTTGCAGTCCGCCCTCGACGCGCTGCCGAGCTACCACAGAGCGGTGATCGTCATGCGCGAGATGGACGGCCTGAGTTACGAGGAGATGGCTCAGGTCATGGGGGTTTCGAAGGGCACCATCATGAGCCGCCTCTTTCACGCTCGTCAGAAGCTCCAGCGGGCGCTGGCCGACTGCTACAAGGAGCAGATCGGCGCGCACCCGTCGGGCGAGCCCGTCCCCGTCAGCGAGGGAGGCAGCCCGCGATGAGCCTGCCCCAGGAGACGATGCTCGAGCTGATGGCCCTCGCCGACGGCGAGCTCGACGGCGAGGCCCGGCAGCGCGCCGAGAAGCTCGTGGCCGACAGCGAGGAAGCGCGCGGCGTGCTGCGGGCCATGGAGGGGCTGCGCTCGCCGGCGCTCGGGGCCTGGCTGGAAGAATCGATGGAGTCGCGCTCCGCCGCCGCCGACGGGATCGCCGACGCGGTGATGGCGAGGCTCGCCTCCGGCGACGGCGGCGTGGTCCGCCTCGTCGACGCGCGGGCGCGGAGGGCGTCGCGCGTTCAGGTCGCCATCGGCGCCACGTGCGCCGCGCTCGCGCTGGCCGCGGGCATCGCCGTCTACATCCGGTCCGACCGCGAAACGGTCTCCCAGCGCCTGCCGGTGGCGAGCGTCGGCGAGCCGAGCGTCGACGTGGCGCCGCCCCCGTCGGCGCCCGCCTACGCCGCGCAGAGTCCGGTCAAGGGGGTGGAGGTCGACGAGATCGACTCGCCGTCGCGCTCCATCTCCGTCTTCCAGATCCCCGCCGGCGGGCCCGCGGCTGCCGCCAAGGCGTCGAGCGTCGTCATCTGGATCGAGGACGACAAAGGGTCGAAATGAACGCCCGCCGCGCGCTGCTCTCGGCCGTGGCCGCCGCCTCGATGGCGACGGCTGCGTTCGGCATGGCGCGGGCGGCGTCGGCCAGGACGCCGACGCTCGGGCTGACGGTGATCCTCGCTACCCACACCGACGGCGGGACGCCGTCCGACGCCGGCCCGGTCATCGACCGCGCGCAGCTCCCCGACGTTCCCACCGACACCAAGCCGTTCAAGGGATACGACGTCTTCCAGCGGCTGCACCACGAGCAGTTCGCGCTGGTGCAAGGCAAGCCCATCGCGCTCGCCGACGCGTCGACGAGCGGCTACAGGCTCGACGACGGCAGCGTCCTGCAGGTCACGCTCGATGGCGTCGACACCGAGGGGGGCGAGCCGCGCTACGCGCTGCACGTCGTGCTCGACGAGCCCGGCAAGAAGCCGATCGACCTGCACGTCACCGTCAGCGCCGAGCCCCCTCCGCGGCCGCGCGGGCCCAGGCCCCCGTTCTCCGGCTTCTATCTGGGCGGCCAGAGCTTCCAGGGCGGAAAGCTGGTGGTCGAGCTCGTGCTTCGCTGAGCCCGCCGGGAAGCTCCGGCAGGTCTCGCAGCGTTTTCGCCCGGTGCGCACCCCCTGTGGTAACGAGTAGGCTCGATGTTCTCCCGCAAGGCGGACGGGCCGCTGTCGGTGCAGATCCCGGTACCGGCGGAGGACCGCCCGGCGTGGACCAAGGTCGCCGTCATCGCCGCCATCGGCTTCGTGGTCGGAATCGCCTGGCCCAAGCTGGTCGGCGTCCGCCTCGGCCCGAGCGTCCCCGAGGCGTCCTCGGCCGCGGCTGCGGCCTCCGCGCCTGCCGTCGAGACCGTCCCCTCCCCGAGCGCATCCCCCTCCGCTCCCGTCGTGCCGGTCGTCGCGGCGACGCCGGCCCCCGCGCCGGTCGCGTCCGCGCCGCCCCCCCTGAGCGTCACCGTCGGCCGCGGCGTCGTCTTCGCCTGCAAGACCGCCGACGGCGACACCCTCAAGGGCGGCGAGTGCGGCAGCCTCCCCGGCCTGGACAGCATCGTCATGCCGCGCCTGCGCAAGCTCGACGAGTGCGCCGAGGCGGCGAGCATGACCGGCAAGGTGCACTTCGTCGTCCACCTCGACTTCCCGCGCGGCGGGCTGGCGCTCGACCTCGGGCGCCACGGCGTCTCCTCGCCCGACGCGCTGCTCGCCTGCGCAAAGGCAGACCTCGCCGGCGCCGGCGTCACCGGCGTGCAGCACGAGAACCCGCGGTACAGCGTCGCGTACACGGTGACCTTCGCCGGTGGCAGCGGCGGGGCCGCGTCAGCCAGCGCCCAGGCCAGCCCCTCCGCCGCGGGGCGCACCCCGTCCGACGCCGCGGACGGCGCCGCGCAGGTGGTCTGGGAGGTCGCGATCGTGCGCGACGCGCCCAAGACCGGCAAGGTCATCGCGCGCCTCCAGCGCGGCGCCGAGCTGCACATCGGTGCGCCCAAGGACGGCTGGTACCCGGTGAAATACGGCGACGGTTTCGCCAGCGACGGCTGGGTCTACCGCGGCGCCATCGGCAAGTAGGGCCGCCCGCGGGCGACGCACGACGCCGCCTGCTCAGAAGGGCGGGCCGCCCTCGTCCTCGTCGTCGGCCGCGTCCGTGGCGAACTCGCTCGTCCGCGCGCGCCCCTGCTCGTCCACCGACAGCAGCTGCTCCACCCGCTTCTCGGCGCCGTCGAGGCGCTGCTGCGACACGCGCGAGAGCTTCACCCCCTCCTCGAACAGCCGCAGCGACTCCTCGAGCGGCAGGTCGCCGCGCTCGAGGGTCGCCACGATCTCGGTCAGCCGCTTGATGGCCGCCTCGAAGGACGGGAGCGGATCCGCGGCGGGCGTCGGCGCGGCCGCTTCGGGTGGGCGTCGGTTCATGGCGACGCAGCCTCGTACGCGGGCAGGCGCGGCGCAAGGCGCAGCCGCGCCTCGCCCGGCGTCAGGCCCGGCACCAGGGCGTAGCCGTCGTCGTCGAACGCGATCGGCACCGCCAGGCCGTCGGCCGCCACCAGCGTCCCCACCATGTCGCGCGGCAGCGCCGCGCCCTCGGCCGGCACCAGCCGCAGCCACGCCACCTCCCGGCTCCGCGCGCGTGCCGTCCGGGCGGGGGGCGTTCCGGACACGGCGCGCGAGGCAGCGGCGCGCACGACGCGGTCGGGATCGAGGCGTGCGGCCAGCGCGAGCGCGTCGCGACGCGCCGGGGAGGCGGCGTCGCCCTCGCGCGTCGCCAGCGCCGCCACGAGCGCGCGCCGCACCCCGACGTCGCCCTCGAAGGCGTACGCCCGCGCCAGGCGGCCCGTCGCGTCCCGCGCCGCGCTCGCGCCCAGGCCGCGGGCGACGTGCGCGCGGACCAAGGGATCGCGCGACGCCAGCAGCGCGTCCACCTTCGACGCCAGCTCGTCGTCCGCGCGCCGCGCCAGCGCCAGGGCAGCCAGCGGCGCGTCGGCCGCCCCCGCCTGCGCGCGCTCGAGCAGCGCCAGCGTCGACACCGCCGCCTGCGCGTCGCCGTCGGCCAGCCCGAGCGCGAGCACCTGCCGCGTCGTCTCGTCCGGCTCCACCGCCAGCGCCGCCAGCAGCGCCGCCGCCCCGTCTTGCCGCCCCGCCCGCGCGCCCATCGCCGCCGCCCGCCGCACGCGCGCGTCGCGGTCCGCGAGCGCTCGCTCGAGCGGCCGCTCGCCGAGCGCCACCAGCGCCTCCACGCCCACCGCGCGGTCCACCGCGTCGCCGGAGGCGGCCAGCACCGCCAGCAGCCCGTCCAGCCGCGCGCTCCGCTCCCCGCGCGACAGCCTCCGCACGAGGTACGCCCGCCCCGCCAGGCGGCGCGTAGCCTGACCCACGCCCAGCGACTCGAGGGCGCCCATCGCGCCCGCCCCCGGCGACCGTGCCAGCGCGTCCGCCACGTTGCCGGCCAGCCGCGCGTCGCCCACCAGCGTCATCAGCGCCGTCACCGCCGCACCGCTCGTCTGCCGCCCCAGCGCCGCCACCGCCGCCGCGCGCGTCTCCGGGTCGGCGGACGCCGCCGCCCGCGCCGCCGCCGCCTTGGTCACCCCCTCGGCCTGCACGTCCTGCGCGAGCCGGAGCGCGTCGCGCGCCGTCGCGTCGTCGGCCACGAGGCCCTCCACCGCCTGCCCGGCGTCCGGCGCGCCGAGCCGCACCAGCGCGTCCGCGCCGGCCAGCCGGACCCGCGGGTCGCGGTCCTTCAGCGCCTCGCGCGCCGCCTCCGCCGTGCGCGCGTCCCCCGCCGACCCGAGCGCCGCCAGCGCGGCGGCCCGCAGCGCCGGATCGCTCGCGCGCAACGCTCCACGGATGGAGTCGAGCGCGCGCAGATCCCCCACGTCGACGGCCAGCTCGATCATCGCCGGCGTCGTCAGCATCACCCCGCCCAGCAGCGGCGCGGAGGGCGGGTAGACCGCCAGCGCGTCGAGCGCCGGGGCTTGC
Organism: Polyangiaceae bacterium; assembly: GCA_036560665.1. GTDB lineage: Bacteria > Myxococcota_A > Polyangia > Polyangiales > Polyangiaceae > Palsa-1150. The sequence goes on along the minus strand of DATBQU010000422.1, from coordinate 5,383 downwards.
CCGGCGCCGCCCGCGCGCACCTCGCGCATGAGGCCCTCCAGCGCCAGCGTGTTGCCGGACGCCGCCAGCGCCATCGCCGCCTCCTCGCGCGCCAGCAGCACCCGCGCCGCCCCTTCCGCCTCGTCGGCCGCCGGATCGCGGCTGGTCACCGACGGCACGCGCGTCTGGAACGCCGGCGTCCCCGCCGCCACGATCGCCGCCAGCGCCGCGCGCGCCAGCTCGCGGTCCGACCACTGCGCCAGCCCCCGCACGACCACCAGCAGCCCGCGCGGATCCTTGGCGGCCACGCCCTCGAGCAGCGTCCGCGAATCGAGACCGCCCGCCGCGCCGACCTTCGCCGCCGCCTCGAGCTGCGCCAGCGCCTCCTGCGTGTGCGTCGCCGCCGCGCGCTCCAGCCCCCGCAGCCGCTCCTCGGGATCGGTCGAGCGCATCAGGCGCGACGCCACGTCGGTGCCGAAGCGCGCGCGCAGATCGCTCGGCCGAAGCTCCGCCCCCGGCGCTCTGGCCGGCGCTGGCGCCGGCGCCGACGAGGCGGGCGGCGGAGGCGCGGGGTGCACCGGGCGCGGCTGCGCCTGCGCGAGCGTCGTCGCTCCAGCCGCGGCCAGCGCCAGCGCGAAGCCCAGCGCCCCGGGCCTCACTTCCTGTCCTTCTTCTCCGGCAGCGGCGCGGCCGGCGTCGAGCCCGCCGGCGCCACCAGCACCGCCAGCCCGAGGCCGCTCGCGGCCGCGCCGGGTTGCTGCTTCACCGCGTCCCAGCCCACGGCCTCCGCCACCGACGGGCGGTGCGTGTACCCCGCCAGCCGGTTCGCCACCAGCATCGCCTTCTCCAGCGCGCCGCGCTGCGCGTCCTCCGGCTTGCCCGGGCCGGGCCGCGCGCCCACCGCCAGCGTCCAGTCCGGCCGCCGGTTCAGCTCGAGGCCGATCGCGCGCAGCGTCGTCGCGCTCCGGGCCTCGATGGCGGTGCCGTCCGGCGTGAACTGGACCGGCTGCGCCAGACGCAGGACCACCTGCCCCTTCGCCACCTCGACGACCACCAGCAGCTTCCCGCCCTCGTCGGGGCAGCCGTCGTCGTCCTTCACGCCGTTGAAGACCTCCGCCTGGTCCGGGCACTGGTCGACGTCGTTGTCGTAGGTGTCGCCGTCGCGGTCCGGGTTGGGGCAGCCGTTGCGCGTGGGATCGGTGGACGGCTCGCCCTTCGCGCGCGGGCACGCGTCGTCCTTGTCGGGGATGCCGTCGCCGTCGTCGTCCGGATCGGGACAGCCGTCGAAGTCCTCGTTGCCGTCCTTGTCCTCGGCCTGGTCGGGGCACTTGTCGGCGTCGTCGGGGATGCCGTCGTTGTCGCGGTCCTGCTTCTCGGCCGGGCAGCCGTTCTTCTTCGGGTCGTCGCTCTCGATGCCCTTGACCGCCGGGCAGGCGTCGACCGGATCGGGCACGCCGTCGCCGTCGGTGTCGGGGGCGGGGCAGCCGTTCTTCTTCGGATCGTTCCACCACACGCCGGGCACGGTGGGGCAGGCGTCTTGATCGTCGAGGATGCCGTCGCCGTCAGCGTCGTCCTCGGGGCAGCCGTCCTGGTCCTGGATGCCGTCGCGGTCCTCGGCGAGATCGGGGCACTCGTCGTATTCGTCGGGGATGCCGTCGTGGTCGCGGTCGTGATCGCGCGGCGCCCAGCCGGCGGCCACCACCGCGCGGAAGGTGGGGACGCCGACGGCCTGATCGAGGCCGATGTCCGCGCCGACCAGCACGAACGCGTCGCGGAAGTGACCCACCGCGACGCGGTCGTCGACCGCCAGCAGCGCCGGCGACAGCGCCGCCGCGCCGGGATCGCCCAGGCCGAAGGGCGCCACCGGCCCCGCCGGGACCCAGCCGTGCGCCGCGATCTCCCACGATTGACGGTCGCCGTCGTCGAGCGACTCCGACAGCGCCTTGGGCCGCAGCGTCGCGCCCACCGACCACGGGATGCGGTCGCCGAATGCCGTGCCGCCGAGCGACGCGTCCGGCCAGGTGTGCTCGTCGGTGTGCAGCGCGTAGCCCAGGCTGGCCCGCAGCGCGCCCACGCCGAACGCGTACTCGCCGAGCAGGCGCAGCCCCGCGGTGAGCGAGCCGTCGCCGGCGAAGCTCTGGCGGTCGCCGGTGGGCAGCGACACCGACGCCAGCGCGGCCAGGCCGAAGCCGACGGTGACGCCCTGGCGGTCGTTGGAGACGATGGTCGCCTTGCCGAGGAGCGAGACGTCGCCGACGCCGCCGGTCGGGACGGCGCCGCCGGTGAGGATCTTGTCGGACAGCCCCTTGGTCCCGTCCTGGAACAGGAGCACCGGCAGGTCGATGCCGAGCGCGGCGCGCTCGCCCAGGCCCACGCTCGCCACCAGGTCCGCGCCGAGCGCGTGGTCGAGGGGCCGCGAGACGAGGTTGCCCGAGGAGTCGCGCAGCGCGACCGGCGACTGCGCGTAGCTGACCCAGGCGCCGGTGTTCCACTGCCACGGTCCGGGCGACTGCGTCGGCTCGAGGATCAGCCCCGCCTGCGGGGCGACGGAGGGCGTCCAGGTGCGGGCGTCGATCGACGGGAGCGTCTGCGCCAGCGCGGCGGCGGGCGCGGAGCCGAGCAGGGCCGGGACGAGCGTCGCGAGCAGGCGGCGGGGAGCGCGGATGGGCAAGGCTTCACGGAGAGTAAGCGACCGCTCGTCGCCGAAGAAAGCGATTCGGTCGCGCGCGCGACCGGGCGGCTCACCACGTGCTGCCCGACACCCCGAGCTCGAGGCGCCCCGACAGCTGGGCGGGCATCGCGCTCGGGCCAGTATTTCCGGGATCGAAGAGGTTGAGCCCCCCCGCGCCGCGCAGGAAGAGGGCGACGCCGCCGGCGAGCTGCTCGCGGACGACGACGCCGGGCCCGAAGGTGACGAAGCCCTGGCTCGTCGTGTAGACGACGCCCGCGTCGGCGCCGCCGCAGAGCTCGACCTGCGGCCCCGCCGTGCGCGCCGCGAGCCGCGGCAGGCGCACGCACGCGTCGACGCGCCCGCTCAGCGCGGTGCTGCTGTGGAAGATGGTGGAGTCGGAGGCGGGGCGCCAGAAGGTCTGCCCGAGCGTGAGGGAGGGGCGGAGGAACAGCAGGTCGGTGAGCTGGAAGGAGAGGAAGGGCGTTCCCCCGGCCACCGTCGCGCCCCCGGCTCCGTTCAGGACGAAGGCGCCGATCCCGCCCTCGAAGGCGCGGGGCGTCTCCGGCGCGTCGTGCGCGAGCGCGGGCGCGGGCGTGGAGTCGGGCGCGGTCGCGGTCGCCGAATCGGTCGCGGTCGCGGTCGCCGTCGCGGAGTCGGTCGCGGTTGCGGTCGCCGGGAGCGCCGCGGTGCGCTGCCGCTCCGAGTCCAGGACGAGCGAGGCCCACACGCCGGCCGCGCGCGCCAGCCCCTCGCACCCCGGGGCCCGCGACGCCAGGACGCGATGGGCGACCGGGATCGACTGGTCGCTCAGGATGTCGCCCTCGGCCTGCCGCGCGCCCGGGCCGGTGGAGGCGATGCGCACCCGGACCAGCCAGCCGGGCCGGGGCGCCCGGGCGTCGACGGCGCGGTCGAGCATCTGCTCCGCGGCCGTGGCGTCGGGGCAGGCGTCGCCGCTCTCGAAGACGATGCGGGGCGGGTCGGCGGCGTCCACGGGGCCTAGGAGTCATGGCCGGGCGGGCCGTCGTCTGTCGCTCCGAGGGTGCCCACGACGAGCACGAACGATGCCGCGAGGGCTCTCGGACGTCCACCTCCCGCGGGGAGCGCCCCCGGCATCCATCGACACCGAGGGCGCTCCCCTTCCTTCCTGCTCCCCTATCAGGTCACTCCGTCATGCGGTCTCACGCGTGCGGCGGGAGCGTCCCCCCCGTCGCCGCCGGGCTCGCGCTCGCAGCCGGCGCACCGCCGTTGCCAGTGCTCGCCCCGCCTTCCGCCGTCACCGGCGTGATGACCACGCCCGTGACGTCGCCCGTGACTTTCTTCTTCTGCACGCTGCCCCTGGTCCCGCGCGCCTTGCGCGTCGCCTCGGCCTTCACCGCCGCCGCAGTCTTCACGGCGGCGGTCTTCACGGACGCCTTCGCGGGCGTGAACCCGAACTTCACCAGCTCCGTGCCGCTCTTTCCGAACCGCCCTTCCAGAATGCTCTTCAGGCCTGCGCGGAGCGGACGGACTGCCAGCTCCGCCGCTCGCTCCTTCTGCACGTCGGCCCGCCAGACCTGATTGCTCGCCTTCGTGGTCTCGGCGGACGCGACGTAGCGCTGGAACGATGCGATGAGCTCGTCGCGGGAGAGGGCTCCCGCTGCGAGCAGGAACCCATCTCCGGGCTGGTAGTACGCCAGCAGCCCGGAGATGAGCGCGAGGTAGGAGGTCTGGAGGTCGACCTTCGTGCCCTTGTTGCCGCCGTTGGCGACGCCCGTGACGGGCGGCGTCGGCGGGTTCACCCCGATGCTTGTCTTGTCTGTCATTGGGACACCTTCCTTTGCAGATGGAGCGCTCCCGGCGGGGCCGTTCGCTCCGCCTTCGTCGCTCTCGATCATTAGAGTGCCGGAGCCGGCGCTTTTACGAAGCGGGGACGTCGCTTTCTTCATTTTCCTCGCGGTGACCCGGTTTCGACGCGCAGTGAGGCGGCTTCGCGGACGTGAGAAGCGGATCGCTCGCGGCATGAGGCGGCATGCGGGCGCGGAGAAGCGGCTCGCCCGCGGAGGAAGGCGGACTTCTGCCGCGTCGAGGCGGATCGGCGGCGCAGGGAAGCGGATCGGAGCGGGAGTGGAGCGGGTCGCTCCGCGCGCAGCACGGATCGCTGCGGCGCGAAGCGGGATCACTCCGCGACGAAGCCGGGGGACTGCGCGGCGAAGGGGGATCGCTGGGGGAGAGGAGGAGCCCGGTCCGGGAGCGGAGGCGCCCTCACCCGCAGGCGTTGCAGGACAGGGCGCTCCCGAACCAGTTGCAGCACCCGCCACCCGGGGCGGTGAGCTGGCAGGCCGGGTCGCAGGGGCACCCGACGCCTCCGTCGGCGCAGGGGTCGGGCTTGCACGCGCACCCGGACGGGCCGGGGAAGCCGGGGGACGAGAGGTTCCACGTGACGACGATCTGGCCCGCCGGGCAGCTCGTGGGACAGGAGCCGGCGCCGTCGCTGGTGGCCGGGGCGTCCGTCGGTGCGGCGGCGTCGTCGGAGGCGGCGTCGTCGGCTTGCGCTCCGTCGGGGGTCGCGTCGGGGGGCGATGGCGGGGACGTTCCGGCATTGCCGCAGGCGCCGAGAAGGAGGGCGGTGAAGAGGGGGACGAGCGCGGGGGCTAGGCGCTTCATGGTGCGCAGGAGCGCAAGGGGTGTGCCTGGTGCAAGAGCGCGGAATGCGGCGGGGAAGGGTGTGCCAGTCTGGGCGCCCGCGCCCGCGCC
>DATBQU010000421.1:0-8403 GCA_036560665.1 Polyangiaceae bacterium | reverse complement strand
GAACTCGACGCCGCTCGGCCAGACGAGCTCGCCCTGGATCGACCCGAGGTCCTGCGGCGTGTAGTTGCCCGTCGACGAGGGATCCCCGGCACAGGCCGGATCGAGGGCCGGCGCGAGGTAGAAGGTCACCGTATCGACCGGGACGTCGACGTACGTCATCGGCTGGTGGCACTTCGCGGCGAGCGTGACCGTGACGGTGCCGTTCAGGGACGGGCCCGTGAGCTCGACGGCGCCGGACGCCCCGAGCGTGCCCACGACCGCCGAGGCGAGGTTCGATCCCGCGATGACCTGCCCGCCCTCGAGCGGTACCCCGGTCCACTGGTCGAACCCCAGGACATCGAGCGTCCCCGACAGCGCGCCGCCGTAGAGACCGCCGCGGTACCCGTCCGGCGAGTCGCTGTAGACGAAGGCATCGTCGGCGGCGTCGGTCGTGCCGTCGCCGTTGATCACGAGGACGCTCTGCGAGCCCGGTCCGTTGGGCGGTGTGGAGCACGCGAGGTGCGTCGCGTCGGTGAAGGCGACCGCCGTGCACGGCTTGCCCCCGATGCTCACCTTCGACGCCGCCGTCCATTTCGTCCCGCTCCCCTCGAGCGCGACGCGCGTTCCCCCCGTCGTCGACCCCGTGTCCGGCGTGACCGAGAACGCGTCGTAGATGAACCCCGAGGGCAGGATCGCTGCCTGCGCCGACTGCACGTTCTCGACGCGCACGTCGACCGGTCCAGGGGTTCCCGGGGGCGTGACGACCGCAACCTTCGTCGGATCGCTGGCGAAGACGGCGCTCGGCGGGAGCTGCGTCGAGCCGATCCAGACCTGGAGGCTCGACGAGAAGCCTCGCCCCGCGACGTTGGTCCGGGTCCCGCCCGTCCATGGCCCGTGGGAAGGCTGCAGCCCGGTGACGGCGAAGGGTGGGCCGAGCTGGAGGTCGTCGTGGGTCGCAGCGTCGTCGCCCAGCGACGTCGGTGGAGGCGTCCCCGCGTCATCGACGATGGGGTTGATGGGGGGCCCGCGGCCCGGCAAACAGGCGGCACCCGCCACCAGCGCGCCGAGCGCCGAGGTCGTCAGCGCGGTGCGCCACGTGCCCATCGTCAGCCACACAGGGTATGCGAAGGTCGACCGCGCGCAATCGGCGGTTTCCTGCGAGGTTCGCTCCTTGCGCATTGCGGCATCGGTCCTACGATGAGCCGCCATGAAGCTGCCGCGCCCCCAGCACACCCTGCGCGAGTACATCGATCAGTACCGCAACGAGCACACCCAGCTCGGGACGAAGCTCACGCACATGGTCGGGATCCCGATGATCGTCGCCGCTTTCCCCACGGCGCTGGTGAACCCGCCGGCGGCAGGCGGGCTGTTCGTCGGCGGCTGGGCTCTGCAGCTCATCGGCCACAGAGTCTTCGAGAAGAACAAGCCCGCGTTCCTGACGGACCCCTACTACTTGCTCGTGGGCCCGGCGTGGGTCGCCGTCGAGTGGATGGAGCTCCTCCGCCTCCCCATCCCCGAAACCTTCAAGGCCAGCTCCGCGGAGGCTGCCACCGGCGCGGACGTGTCGCCCGAGCCGCCGGCGAAGCACGTCAACGGCGGGGCAGCCGTCCCCGCGAGCTGAGCCCCCACCCGCCGTCACGCGGTCGGCACGGCGGAACGCAGCAGACCGAGCGCCACGCTCTTGCGTGTGGCCTCACCGGGACCGACGCAGGCGGGGCACCCGCCGGTGCAGGGGCAACCCTCGATGAGACGGAGCGCGCGGGCGAGCAGCGCGTCCCGCTGCTCCCAGATGCGCTCGGCGAGGCCGGTGCCGCCGGGGACGTGCTCGTAGACGAAGAGGGTAGGGGCGTCGTTGCCTGCGTCGCCCAGCGTGGTGCCGAGGTCCCGCGGATCGCACATCAAGGCGAGGGTCGACACCGTCTCCAGGGCGAGGCCGACACCGCGGAGGCCGTCGATGGCGGCGGCGCGCCCCTCGGGCAGAGGGGAAGAGACCTCCTCCGGCACCGTGAGCCAGAAGGCGGTCGTGTGCATCTGCATCTCGGGGAGCCGCACGTCGCCGTAGCCGGCGTTCTCGTGCGTGTAGAACTTGATCTTCTTGTAGCCGACGACCTTCTCGACGACCGCGACCTCGCCCCACCCGCTCTGCCAGGCGCTCTGCACGATGGGTCCCCGCGCCGACTCCTCGAGCACGCGGACCTCGACGTAGGTCATCGCGCTCGTCCAGTAGTCGGGCTCGACCTTGCGGACGAAGGCCTTCTTGTTCTCGTGGTCGAAGCGCTCGACCTGCCAGCACTCGCCGTCGTGCTGGTAGATGGCCTGCTCGTGCAGCATGGTGTGGGCCGCCCGCCAGTCGAGCTCGGCGATGGACCGATCGCGCTCGACGTCGATGATGACCACGTTGTCCCAGCCCACGCTCCGCAGCGAGACGTCGTTGGCGGGGTAGGCGTCCGTCGCCCAGTGGAACGTATCCCCCGATTCGTGCAGCACCCGGTGCCGCACCAGGAAGCCCAGCGCCTCCTGCGTCTCCTGCGCCCCCAGCGAGCCGAAGGACTCCCCGCGCTTGAAGGGCAGCTCGAACGCCGCGCACTTCAGGTGTTGCAGCAGGATCTCGACGTTGTCGGGATCGATCCGCGCCTCCTCGACGGGCGCGCCCAGCAGGAAGGCGGGGTCGCGCGCCAGATACTGATCGAGCGGCGCGCTCGAGGCCACCAGCACGCCGATGCTCTGCGCGCCCCGCCGCCCCGCGCGCCCCAGGCGCTGCCACGTCGCCGCTACCGAGCCCGGGTACCCGGCGCAGACCACCGCGTCGAGCTCGCCGATGTCGATGCCGAGCTCGAGCGCGTTGGTGGCCACCACGCAGAGGATCTCCCCGTTGCGAAGGCGCCGCTCGATGTCCCGCCGCTGCTCGGGCAGGTAGCCGCCGCGGTAGGCCATGATGCGCGACGGGTCGATGCCGGCCCCCTTGTCCGTGCGGTCCGACCGCGTGGCCACGGCGTCGCGCAGGTAGCGCAGCATCACCTCGACCGAGTTGCGCGACTGGCCGAAGACGATGGTGGGGACCTCGGCGCGGACGAGATCGGCCGCGAGCATGACCGCCTGCTTGACGTAGCTGGCGCGGATCCCGAGCTCCGAGTTGACGACCGGCGGGTTGAACAGGAAGAAGCGTCGCTGCCCGCGCGGCGCGCCGCTCCGGTCGATGAGCTCCACCTCGTCGTCCCGCGTGCCCAGCATGCGCGCCGCGTGCGCGCGCGGGTTGCCGATGGTCGCCGTCGCGCCGATGACCTGCGGCCGCGAGCCGTGGAAGCGCGCGACCCGCAGCAGCCGCCGCAGCACATTGGCCACGTGCGAGCCGAACACGCCCTTGTAGGTGTGGAGCTCGTCGATGACGACGTAGCGCAGGTGCTGCATCGTGCGCGCCCAGCTCGTGTGATGCGGCAGGATCCCCGTGTGCAGCATGTCCGGGTTGGTCAGCACGATCCCCGCGCGCTCGCGGGCCGCCCGGCGGGCGTCGCCGGGGGTGTCGCCGTCGTAGACGACCGCGCCCCCCGAGAGCCCCGCGGCCGCCATCAGCTCGCGCAGCCCGGCCTCCTGGTCCCGCGCCAGCGCCTTGGTCGGGTAGAGGTAGATGGCGCGCGCGTCCGCGTCCTCCGTCATCGCCTGGAGCACCGGCAGGTGGAAGCAGAGGCTCTTGCCGCTGGCGGTCGGCGTGGCGACGGCGAGGTGCCGGCCCGCACGCGTCGCCTCGAGGGCGTGCGCCTGGTGGGCGTACAGGCGCTCGATGCCCCGCGCATCCATGGCCCTGGCCAGGCCCGGCGCGAGGAACGAGGGCAGGGGGGCGTACGCTCCGCCCGAGCCTGCCAGAGTCTCGTCGGCGCAGAAGCAGGGCTTGACCCACGAGCTGGCGAGCCAGCGTGCGAGCACGGCGTCGACGCCGCGCTCCGCTCTCCAGGGGGGCGAGGGCATACTTGCCTGATAGCTAAACAAATGTACCGTGTGTGCGCAACCCTTCCGGACGGTTAAGCAAGGGAGAGCGATGCGGCGCGTACCGGACACCACGCTCCCGATGGGCCCGGCGAGCGCCACGGCGATGCTGCTCCAGCAGCTCCGCGAGATGAAGCGCAAGGACGTCGAGAGCGACGTCGAGTCCACGGCAGCCCGCACGCGCTGGCTCGACGCGGTCGACGCGCTCCTTCGGGCCGTCCGCGGCTGGATGCAGCCCGCGGCGCAGGAGGGGCTCGCCCGCATCGACCTGGCGACCGTGCACGTCGCCGACGACGACGTGGGCGCGTACGACGCGCCGGCGGTGAAGCTCGCCCTGCCCGGGGCGCGGATCGTCTGGATCCGCCCGGTGGGCACGCTTCGCGTGGGGGCGCAGGGCATCGTCGACGTCGTGTGCGGCTCGAGCCGGGCGCTGCTGGTGCTCAATCGCGCCGGCGTCTGGAAGATCCGCGGCGCGGGCGCGTCCTCCACGCTGACCGAGCTCGACGAGCAGACCTTCGCGCGGGCCCTGGGGGAGCTGATCCTGTGAAGTGCTTTGCCGCGGCGCCACAATCCGTTAGATCGCGTCGACCAACCCCGTGACCGAGCCGACCCCCACCGCCGAGGCGAGCGATCTCGTCCCGCCCGAGCCGCAGCCCCAGCCGGAGCTGCCCCCGGTGCCCGCCGAGCCCGCCCCGCCGCCGGTGACGGCCATCCCGGGCGATCGCCTCGGCATCCCCGTCGGCGCGACGCGCGTCATCGCCGACTACGGGCGGCCGCGCCCGTCGTACGTGTTCCTCGCCCTCGTCTCCATCCTGTCGCTCGCCGCCGACATCGCGAGCAAGTCGTGGGCGGAGCGGCACCTCGACGGCTACCCGGGCACGGTGGAGATCTGGAAGAACCACGTCACGCTCCTGCTCGCCAAGAACCGCGGGGGCGCCTGGGGCCTGCTCCAGTCGACCAGCGAGAACGTGCGCCGCCCGTTCTTCCTGCTGGTGTCGGTGGCGGCCATCGCCTTCATCATGACGCTGTACCGGCGCCTCCAGGGCCGGCAGCGCGCGCTCAAGTGGGGGCTGCCGCTCGTCCTCGGCGGCGCGCTCGGCAACGTGTTCGACCGCATCCGCTACGGTCACGTCATCGACTTCATCGACGTGCACCTCATCTACAAGGGCATCGAGCACCACTGGCCCACCTTCAACATCGCCGACGTCGCCATCTGCGTGGGCGTGGGGTTGATGGCGATCGACATGTTCACCAGCAAGCGCGGCCGACCGGCGGCCCTGCGTGCCCCGCACGTGCCCCCGGCGCAGGCGGGCGAGCCGGCCGCGGACTGGAACGGCGCCCTCGCCGAGGCGCCCCCGGTGGAGCCGGCGGCCGCCGAGCCGGTCGCCCCCGAGGCTCCGGTCGAGGCGGCGCCTGCCGCATCGCCCGAGGTGGCGGCCGCCGCCCCGCCCGACGCGCCGCCTGCGGAAGCGCCGCCGAAGGAGTAGAAAGAGCGTCGCGGTGCACCCCGACCTCTTCAAGCTCTTCGGCGTCGCCTTCCCGTCGTACTTCGTCCTGCTGCTGTCCGGGTTCCTCTTCGCCACCGCGATGGGCGCCCTCTGGGCGCGGCGCATCGGCGAGAGCGCCGACGTCATCGTCGATCTCGGGCTGGCGATGCTCCTGGCCGGCGTGGCGGGCGGGCGCATCATGCACGTGCTCGTCGACGGGTACTTCTGGGACTACGTCCACCTGTGCACCGATCCCTCGAAGGTGATCTGGCCGCTCGACGCCGGCGAGTGCGTCTCCGAGGCCTACGGCGGCAAGTGGGACCCGATCCGCAACGTGTGCAACCCGGGCGGCGCCGACTGCTTCGCCTGGGCGAAGTTCTGGGCCGGCGGGCTCACGTATTACGGGGGGCTCCTCGGGGCCAGCGCCGCCGCGTGGTTTCTCCTCCGCCGCGACCGCTTCCCCTTCTGGAAGGCGGCGGACATGGCCGGCTTCGCCGTCCCGCTCGGCCTGGCCTTCGGTCGCATGGGCTGCCTGATGGCCGGCTGCTGCTTCGGCTCCACCTGCGACCTGCCGTGGGCGATGTCCTTCCCGTGGAGGAGCCCGGCCAGCGTCGAGCAGTTCAAGGCGCACCTCATCCCCAGCGATCGCCTGTGGAGCCTGCCCGTGCACCCCACGCAGATCTACGAAGCGGCCGCGTCCCTGGGCATCGCCGCCTTCTGCCTGATGTGGGTGCACCCGCGGAAGCGGTACGACGGCCAGGTGTTCGTCGCCTTTCTCGCGCTCTACGCGGTGGCGCGCTTCCTCGTCGAGTTCCTGCGGCGCGACGACCGGGGCGGCCTGCTCGGCCTGTCGACGTCGCAGCTCATCGGGGTGGCGCTCCTCGGCGCCGCCGCCGCCCTGCACGCCTGGCTCGGCCGGCGCCCGCAGCCGGTCGCCGCTCCCGCCGCCGGGTGATAGTCTCCGCCGCCCATGAGCGCGCGCATCCTCGACGGAAAGGCCCTGGCGGAGAGCGTCCGCGCCGAGGTACGGGCCGGCGTCGAGGCGTTCCGGACCAGCCGCGGGCGCGCGCCGGGCCTCGACGTGGTGCTCGTCGGCGACGATCCGGCCAGCCAGGTCTACACGCGCAACAAGGAGAAGACGTCGAACGAGGTGGGCATGCGCGGCAAGCTGCACGCCCTGCCGGCGTCCACGGGCGAGGACGAGCTGGTGACGCTGGTGCGCGCGCTCAACGCGGACGACGCGGTCGACGGCATCCTCGTCCAGCTCCCGCTGCCGAGGCACGTCGACGCGCAGCGCGTGCTCGATCTCGTCGACCACCGCAAGGACGTCGACGGGTTCCACCCCGTCAACGCGGGCCTGCTCCTGCTCGGCCGCCCGGGCGCGCTCGTGGCCTGCACGCCGTCGGGGTGCATGCGGCTGCTGGCGCTCGCCGGGGCGAAGCTGGAGGGCGCGAACGCGGTCGTGGTGGGCCGGAGCAACATCGTGGGCAAGCCGATGGCGCAGCTGCTGCTCGCGCAGAGCGCCACGGTGACCATGGCCCACTCCAAGACGCGCGATCTGGCCGCCGTCTGCCGCCAGGCCGACGTGCTGGTGGCGGCGGTGGGCCGCAAGGAGATGATCCGCGGCGACTGGATCAAGCCCGGCGCGGTGGTGATCGACGTGGGGATGAACCGCGTCACGCTGCCGGACGGCAAGACCAAGCTCTACGGCGACGTCGCCTTCGACGAGGCCAGGGAGCGCGCGAGCGCCATCACGCCCGTCCCGGGGGGCGTGGGCCCCATGACCATCGCGATGCTCCTCGCCAACACGCTCGAAGCCGCGACGAGACGCGCGAGCTGACCGGACGGGCGGTCCATCCTTTGGAACGACCGGTCAATCCTTCGGGACGGGCGGTCAATCCTTCGGAACGACCGGTCAATCCTTCGGAACGACCGCTCCATCCTTCGGAACGACCGGTCAATCCTTCGGAACGACCGCTCCATCCTGCGGAACGACCGGTCAATCCCTCAGTTGCAGGTGTGCGACGAGCAGGTCGTGTACTGCGAGCCGCAACTCGAGCCGACGCAGGCCGAGCAGGCGCTGGCCGACGTCCCGTCGCACTGCGTCGAGCAGCTGCTCTTGATGCAAGACACGAGCGGCATGAGCGGCGCGGTGGCCGTCGGGCAGCTCTGCACGAAGCACTTCTGCTCGCAAGGCGGCAGGCTTCCCCCCAGGCCGCCGACGCTCAGCTTGCCGCCGCACGCCTGGAGGCAGGTGAGGGTGTCGCTGCACTTGGCCGTGCCGTTGCCGAACATGTCCTGGTCGCTGATGCAGAAGTCGGCCGGCTGCCCCATCTCCGGGTAGTAGAGGCCGATGAACATGCACATCTCGTTGGTCTGCGCGCTCGGGCCCTGGAAGTACTCCAGCGTGCCGGACGTGTTGTCGTAGTCGCACTCGAAGCGCAGGCGCGTCCCCGCCGCCACCTTCAGCTGCATCTGCTGGTTGGGCGGGCTCGACCAGCTGTTCGACGTGTAGAACGGCGTCGTCGACGGCGGGCTGCCGGCGGTGTCGAGGTAGGCGCCGTAGTTGCTGCCGCGCGCGTGGTAGTGCGACGACCCGTAGAGCAGGGTGATGTCGCTGGGGATGGGGCAGCGCATGGTGGCCTTGGCCGTGGCGCCGGGCGGGACGTCGATGAACGGGTCGTAGAAGAAGATGAGGCCCGCCTGCGTCGTGATGTCCGCCGGGTTGGAGTCGAGGGTGAGGCTGGCGTTGACGGTGGCCGCGAGATCGCTGGCCGACGCGTTCAGGTAGTGCACCTGGAAGATGAGGACCTCGCTCGCGCTGGTGCGCAGGCCGATGCCCTGCGGGAGCGTCTCGTTGCCGACCGGCGTCTGTCCGCCGTAGAGCACGCCGCGGGCGTGGCTCATGATGCTCGTGCCGGCCGCGCCCTCGTTGCAGTCGACGACCTGATCGCCC
>DATBQU010000420.1:0-6727 GCA_036560665.1 Polyangiaceae bacterium | reverse complement strand
CTCTCGAGCGAGCTCAGGAACACAGCCAACGCTTCCTTGCTGGCCATGACCGTTGCCTAGCGGACAGGCGGCTCGACGCCCGCGATGGGGTGAGCCTGCTGACGCGCGCGCATCGCCTCGAGCTCGCGCGGATCGCTCTGCCCGCCGACGAGCTGAATACGCGCCGCCGTTTCGCGACCAGTCGCGGCATCGCGCGCTCGCACGTTGAGGATGCCGTCTGCATCGATCTCGAAGGTGACGGCGATGGGGGACTCGCCCCGGGCGGCGGGCGGGATGCCCGAGAGCTCCAGCTCTCCCAGGAACGTGTTCTCCGAGAAGCGCTGGCTCTCGCCCTGCGCGACGCGGACCTGCACGGTCGTCTGTCCGTCGGTCGCCGTAGCGAATTGCCGCGTCCGATCGCACGGCACCGGCGTGTTGGCCTGGATGAGCATGTCGCAGAACCCGCCGACCGTTTCGACGCCGAGGCTGAGCGGGGTGACATCGATGAGCAGCGGCGCCGGCCGCGGCGGACCGGAGGCATTCGCCGCGAAGGGGTACGGCATCGTCGGAAGGCGCGGTCGCACGGGGGGTGGCGGGGGTCCTGGCAGCGCGACGTGCGCGGTCGGCTGGGGGGGCGGGCCGGCGATCTCGACGTCGAACGGCGGCGCAGCCTTCGATCCCGGCACGTCGAAGACGAGCTCCCTGGCCTGCCTCCCGGGCAGAAACTCGGTGCGCGCCACGGGCGCCTGCGCCGCGGTCGGGGGCTCGAGCCGCACGGTCTTGGTCGGCGCGACGGGGACTGCCGGGGGCACGGGCGCCGCAGTCGCAGGGGCGAGGGCTGCGCCGATGACCGGCAGCGACGGCACCTCACGGCTCGACGGCGGCTCCTCCTCGGGCAGTGGCTCGACGACCGATTCCATCGCGATGCGCGGGTGCGCCATCGGCTGGGCGGTCTTCTGACGCGCGCGATCCAGCAGGGCGGCCTGGATGGCCGCGCCCAGCGCCACGACCTCGTCGGGGTTGATGCGTACGATCGGAGCGCGACCGAAGAACTGCTCCACCTTGCGGGCGACCATCGGCATGCCCGTCGCTCCGCCCACCAGCACGATCCGATCGAGTTCCCCCGGCTGGACCCCACCTGCGTCGAGCGCTTGCTGGCACACCTTGAAGGTGCGCTCGATGAGCGCGAGCGACGCCCACTCGAGCTCCGGCCTCGTCATGCGGAAGCTCCAGACCACCGCCGAGCCGCGGTCGCCGGGCACGAGGTCGTCGACGACCAAGGTGTACTCGTTTCGAGTGGACAGCTCGCGCTTGACCGCCTCGGCCAGGATTCGCAGGCGCCCGAACACCATTGGCTGAGCGCGCGCATCGAAGCGGTGTTTCTTGAGGAGGTCGTCGGCCATTCGCTCGGCCACGATGACATCGATGTCATCGCCGCCGAGCGCCGTGTCTCCGGAGGTGGCCAGCACCTCGAAGACGTTGCCCGCGAGATCGAGGACGGTGACGTCGAACGTCCCGCCTCCGAGATCGTAGACGGCGATGCGCTCGTCGCCCGTTCCTTGCGGCCCGTACGCGAGCGCGGCCGCAGTCGGCTCGTTGAGGATTCGCAGCACCTCCAGCCCGGCCAGCCGTCCCGCGGTCTTCGTCGCCGCGCGCTGAAGATCGTTGAAGTTCGCCGGCACGGTGATGACCGCCCGCTCGACGGACTCACCGAGCGCCGCCTCCGCCACGGCCTTGGCCTGGCGGAGCACGAACGCGCTGATCTCCGGCAGCGAGTACGTCTCCCCGCGCGCCGCGACGAGTGTCCCGCCCTGTGGGCCGGCTCGCAGCTCGAACGGAAGTTTGCCGCGCGCTTGCTGCACTTCCGGCGAGTCCCAGGCTCGACCGATGAGGCGCTTGACCGAGTAGATGGTGTTGGGCGAGTCGATCAGCCGCCGATCGAGGGCGGGTCGGCCGACGAGAACCGAGCCCGACGGATGGAACGAGACCACCGACGGGATGAGCCGCTGCCCATCGGGATCCGGGATGGTTCCCGCCACGCCGTCCCGGACGACGCCGGCCACCGTGTTCGTCGTCCCCAGATCGATGCCGACGGCGAACGCCATCACCACCAAGGTACATCAGACCACCCGGTCGGTTGCGATCAGGATGGATCGTTTTTCCCTCGGTTCCCACCGGTCCCTCCGCCAACGTCCCCAAATGCGCGGTGGTTACGCGAACCACCTGGTGGCACGTCGCGTGCTGAATAGGGAGACCGTCTGGCCGGCACGAGGCGCGCCGGACCGACGCAGCACCAAGACGCCAGGGACTTCACCGCGGTTCGGCGGGGAGACACTCCGAACCAGATCCCTGGCGTCTTGATCCTGCGCCGGTCTGCGCCCACCTTGCGCGACCGCAGCGCTCCGTGCTGCAGTCCTTGGCGTGAGGCGCGCGCTCGCCGTCGTCATCCTGTCGCTCTTGCCCTCCACTGCGTTCGCGCAGGCGACGCTCGACGCGGGAAGCGGCGACCTGACCGCGCTGCAGGCCGAGATCGAGCGCGACTATGCGCAGGCGGTGGCGACCGCGAGCGACTGCGCCGTGGCCTGCCGCGCGCTGGAGTCGATGAAGCGCGCGGCAGATCGCCTGTGCGCCCTCGAGCCGGGCGACCGATGCACCCAGGCGCAGCAGAAGCTCAAGGACGCAACCGACCACGTGCGCTCGTCCTGCCCGGCCTGTGCACAGGCGCTGGCTGGTGGCGACCAGAAGGCGGCGCCGCAGAACGCCACGCAGACCCCACCGCCGTCTCCGCCGCCGGCCGCGCCGGGCGCGTCGCCGTCCAGCGTCGAGCGCGAAGAGGCTGTACAGAAGAGCGGTGGCTGCGCGGGGTGCGCCACATCGAGCACGCCGGGAGGCGCCGTCGGACCGCTCCTGTTGGGCGTGGTGGTGCTGATGGCGCAACGAAGAAGGCGCCGGCGATAGCGCTGGTTCAGCCGTTGGCCGCGCGCGCCAGCGTCGCCCGGCGCAGCCACGCGTCGACCCCCGCCGCGACTCGCCGCCCATCTGCGATCGCCCAGACCACCAGCGACTGCCCGCGCGCCGCGTCGCCGCCGGCGAAGACACTCGGCACGCTCGTCGCCCCGCTCGCCTCCGTACGCACGTTGCCGCGAGCGTCCAGCGCCAGGCCGAGCTGCTCGGCCACGCCGTGACGCTCCGGTCCGACGAAGCCCATCGCCAGCAACACCAGCTCGCACGGCAGCGTCACCTCGCCTCCCGGGATCGGCTTCGCCTTCCCCGCGTCGAGCACCACCCGGACCGCCTCGAGTCCCATCACCCGGCCCGCTTCGCCGCGGAAGGCGCGCGTCGACACAGACCAGTCGCGCTCCGCGCCTTCCTCCTGCGAGCTCGACGTCCGCAACACCAGCGGCCACTCCGGCCACGGGTTGCTCGGAAGGCGAACGAGCGGAGGTCGGGGCATCAGCTCGAGCTGGGTCACGCTCGCCGCTCCCTGCCGTGCCGCCGTCCCCACGCAGTCCGACCCCGTGTCGCCGCCACCGATCACCACCACGTGCTTGCCGGTGGCCAGGATGGCCCGGCCTCCGTCCACCTCGTCCCCTGCGCCGCGCCGGTTCTGCTGCGCCAGGAACTCCATCGCAAAATGGATGCCTCTCAGCTCCCGCCCGGCGATCGGCAGGTCCCGCGGCACGCGCGCGCCCATCGCCAGAACGATCGCGTCGAAGTCGTGTAGCAGCTGCTCACCCCGCAGATCATGGCCGACCGCGGTGCCCACGCGAAACGTCACCCCCTCGGCCCTCATCTGCGCCAGCCGCGCGTCGAGGATCCCCTTCTCCATCTTGAAGTCCGGGATCCCGTAGCGAAGCAGGCCCCCCGGCCGATCGTCGCGTTCGAACACCATCACATCGTGCCCCGCACGCGCCAGCTGCTGCGCCGAAGCCAGCCCCGCCGGCCCCGAGCCGACGACCGCCACCCGCTTGCCCGTCCGCGCCCGCGCCAGCTGCGGCACCAGCGGCCCCAGCTCGAGCACGTGGTCCGCGATCGTTCGCTCGATCGTCTTGATGGTCACGGGCTCGTCGCGCATGTTGAGCACGCACGACGACTCGCATGGGGCCGGACACACGCGCCCGGTCACCTCGGGAAAGTTGTTCGTCTCCAGGAGGCGGCGCGCCGCCTCGCCCAGCTTGCCCTTGAAGACGAGGTCGTTCCACTCCGGGATCAGGTTCCCGAGGGGGCATCCCTGGTGACAGAAGGGGATGCCGCAGTCCATGCAGCGCGACGCCTGGGCACGCACCTCGCCCTCGTCGGCGTGGACGGTCACCTCGCGCCAGTCGTGAACACGCTCCGCGACCGGGCGATCGTCCTCCTCGACGCGCGCCACCTTCAGAAAGCCCTTCGGATCACCCATGGCGGTTCCGCTCAGCTCCCCGTCCTGCGCAGCTCGAGGATGCGCCGCCACTCGTGCGGCATCACCTTCACGAACCGTCGCCTGCCCCAGCTCGCGAGCACGCTCTTCCCCCGCCCGCTGCGCGTGTGGGCCACGTGCTCTTCCACGAGGGCGCGCACCAGCGCGTCGTCCTCGGCGCCCATCGCCTCGAGATCGACCATCGCCTTGCTGACGCGCCCGGACAGCGCGCGCTCGTCGTCGAGCACGTAGGCCACGCCGCCGCTCATGCCTGCGGCGAAGTTTCGCCCCGTCGGCCCCAGCACCACCACCGCGCCGCCGGTCATGTACTCGCAACCGTGATCGCCCACCCCCTCGACCACGGTGACTGCGCCGCTGTTACGCACCGCGAACCGCTCGCCCGCGCGCCCGGCGAAGAACGCCTTGCCGCTGGTCGCGCCGTAGAGGCACGTGTTTCCGACGATGACGTTCTCGTGGGCCTTGTAGCGCGCCCGCGCCGGGGGCCGCACCGCGAGGACGCCGCCCGACAGCCCCTTGCCGACGTAGTCGTTGGCGTCCCCCTCGAGCACCAGCAGCATCCCGCGCGTGGCGAAGGCGCCAAAGCTCTGCCCCGCCGTGCCGATGGCCTCGACCACGATCGTCGAGTCCGGCAGCCCCGCGCCGCCGTACTTGCGTGCGATGTCTCCAGCCAGCCGGGCCCCGAACGCCCGGTCCGCGTTCGTCAGCATGATCTGCATCGTCGACGGCGCCCCGTACTTCACGCCGAGGCGGGCCCCCTCCGCCAGGGCCTCGTCCGTCGAGGAAGGTCGCCAGGCCGCCGAGGCGCCGAGGGATGGGCCACTTGCATCGCCGTCCTCGCGGCTCGGCGGCCTGGCGGCCTGCAGGACGCCCGTGAAGTCGAGCAGCCTCGCCTTGGGGTGAACCGTGGGACGCGCGCGTATGCGGTCCGTGCGACCCACCATCTGGTCGACGGTGCGGAAGCCGAGGCTGGCCATGACGCCGCGCAGCTCTTCGGCCACGAAGAAGAAGAAGTTGATGACGTGCTCGGGCGTCCCCCGGAAGCGCGCGCGTAGCACGGGATCCTGCGTTGCCACGCCGACCGGACAGGTGTTGAGGTGGCACTTGCGCATCATCACGCAGCCGCTGGCCACGAGCGGCGCCGTGGCGAAGCCGAACTCGTCGGCGCCGAGGAGCGCCGCGAAGGCGACGTCGCGCCCCGTCTTGAGCTGCCCATCCGCCTGCAGCCGGACGCGAGCGCGTAGCCCGTTGAGCGCGAGCACCTGGTGCGTCTCCGCGAGCCCCAGCTCCCACGGCGTCCCCGCGTGGTGGATCGAGGACAGCGGCGACGCGCCCGTCCCGCCGTCGTGGCCGGCGATGAGGATGGCGTCGGCGTGAGCCTTGGCGACGCCCGCCGCGATGGTGCCGACCCCGGTCTCGCTGACGAGCTTCACGCTCACCCGCGCGCGGTCGTTGACGCACTTCAGGTCGAAGATGAGCTGCGCCAGATCCTCGATGGAGTAGATGTCGTGGTGCGGCGGCGGCGAGATGAGCGTCACGCCGGGCACGGAGTGGCGCACGCGCGCGATGGCCTCGTCCACCTTGTGCCCCGGCAGCTGCCCGCCCTCGCCCGGCTTGGCGCCCTGGGCGATCTTGATCTGCAACTCGTCGGCGTTGACGAGGTAATGCGCCGTCACCCCGAAGCGCGCGCTCGCCACCTGCTTGATGGCGCTGCGACGCGAGTCGCCGTTGGCCAGAGGAAGGAAGCGCGCCTCGTCCTCTCCGCCCTCGCCGCTGTTCGACCTGCCGCCGATGCGGTTCATCGCGATGGCGAGGTTCTCGTGCGCCTCCTTGCTGATGCTGCCGAAGCTCATCGCACCCGTCGCGAAGCGCCGCACGATCGTCGCCGCCGGCTCGACCTCCTCGAGGGGCACCGCCTCCGCCGCGGGCACGAAGTCCCAGCAGCCGCGCACCGTGAACGGCGCCTCGCCCTGATCGTTGATGGCGCGTGCGTACTCCTCGTACGAACGCGCGTCCTCCAGGCGCACCGCCTTCTGCAAGCTGGCCACCGTGTTCGGGCTCCACAGGTGCCGCTCCCCCGAGACACGCCACGCGTAGACGCCGCCGACGTCGAGCGCGTCCTCGTCGAGGTCGCCGCGGTCGATCTCCGTCTCGAAGCCCGCCGCGTGCCTCAGCAGCGCCTCGCGCGCGATCTCCGGCAGACCGATGCCGCCCAGGCGCGACGCCGTGCCCGGGAACCACCGCTCGATGGTCCCCGCGCCGATGCCGACGGCTTCGAAGATCTGCGCGCCCTGGTAGCTCGACAGGCAGGAGATGCCCATCTTGCTCATCACC
>DATBQU010000419.1:0-11227 GCA_036560665.1 Polyangiaceae bacterium | reverse complement strand
AGACCGACGGCACGCAGGTGCGCGTCGAGAACCCCGCGAAGCTGCCTCCCCCGGTGCACATCGAGCGCATCGAGGAGCCGCTGGTCACGATGACCATCCACGTGCCCAAGGAGTTCGTGGGGCCGGTGCTCGCGTTGTGTCAGGAGCGGCGCGGGACGCAGAAGGGCATGCAGTACGCCTCGGCCGACCGGGTCATCGTCACGTACGAGCTGCCCTTCGGGGAGATCCTGTTCGACTTCCACGACAAGCTGAAGAGCATCTCGCGCGGCTACGCCTCCATGGACTACGAGCTGGTCGGCTACCGCGCCGACACGCTGGTCAAGGTCGACATCCTGGTGAACGGCGAGCCCCTCGACGCGCTCTCCATCATCGTCCACAAGGAAAAGAGCTACCCGCGCGGCCGCGCCCTGGCGGAGAAGCTCAAGGAGTTCGTCCCGCGCCAGCAATACGAGGTCGCCATCCAGGCCGCCATCGGCGGCAAGATCATCGCCCGCGAGACGGTCAAGGCCCTGCGCAAAGATGTGACCGCCAAGTGCTACGGCGGCGACATCAGCCGGAAGCGCAAGCTCCTCGAGAAGCAAAAGGAGGGCAAGAAGCGGATGAAGCAGGTGGGAACCGTGGAAATCCCCCAGCAAGCCTTCCTCGCCATCCTCAAGGTCGATTGACCCCTTGATACCGGCAGGGGGCAGAATCTACGCTCCCCAGTCGAGGAGAATCAGCCACCATGCGGTTCGCGACCATCACGCTCCTTTCGGTTTCCACGGCCATGCTGGCCATGGCGTGCGGCGGCAGCCTGCCCCCGCCGAACGACGAGTGGGCCGCGGCTCAGGCCGACGTCGGACGCGCAGAGGCCGGCGGAGCGCCGGCCGTCCCCGACGCGAAGCTGCACCTGCAGCTCGCGCAGGAGGACCTCCAGAAGTCGAAGGCACTCATCGACAACGACAACAAGCGTGCGGCGAGCCTGATCGCCGTCGCCCGCGTGGAGGCGCAGCTGGCGCTCAGCATCGCCAAGCAGACGGCGGCGCAGGACGCGGCCCGCAAGGCGCAAGACGATCTTCAGAAAGCCAAGGGCGGAGGAGGACAGTGATGCGCACCCGGAACGTTCTCGTGCTTCTTGCGGCGGCAGGTCTTCTCGCCTGCGGGGGCGAGCGGATCCCCCCCAAGGCGCTGGTCGACGCCCGCGCCGAGTACACGCGCGCCAAGAGCGGCGTCACGCTGAAGCTCGACCCGACCGACGTGCACGAGGCCGACCTCGCGCTCCAGAAGGCCGAGTCGGCCTGGAACAACGACCCCGACGATCCGAACACCATCGACCTGGCCGTGATCGCCCAG
Organism: Polyangiaceae bacterium; assembly: GCA_036560665.1. Taxonomy (GTDB): domain Bacteria; phylum Myxococcota_A; class Polyangia; order Polyangiales; family Polyangiaceae; genus Palsa-1150. Next base: position 9,895 of record DATBQU010000419.1, on the reverse strand, counting down.
CGCAAGGCGCAGATCGCCGAGGCGGAGGCCGCCGCGACCCAGGCGCAGGCCGACGCGCAGCAGGCCAAGGCCGACCTGGAGGCGGCGATGGCCGCGCAGCTGCAAAGCGCGCGCGGACAGCTCAACCAGACCCAGCAGGCGCTCAACCAGACGCAGACGCAGCTCCAGCAGACCGCGGCGCAGGCGGCGGCGCAGCAGAAGCAGCTGGCCGACCTGGAGGCGAAGCTCAAGGACGCCCGCGACACCATCGCCAAGATCGCGGCGGTGAAGGACGACGACCGCGGCATGGTCATCACGCTCCAGGGAGAGGTCCTCTTCAAGACGGGCAAGTGGGATCTCAAGCCCGGCGCCATGGCCAAGCTCGATCAGATCGCCGACGCGCTCCGCGGAAAGGAGCAGCCGATGGTGGTCTACGGGTTCACCGACAACGTCGGCGCGCGCGACATGAACATGGACCTGTCGCAGAAGCGCGCGCAGTCCGTCCGCGACTACCTGGTGACCAAGGGCATTCCCACGGACCTCATCAAGGCCGAGGGCAAGGGGCCGGACAACCCCGTCGCCGAGAACACCTCGGTCGAAGGGCGCGCCCAGAACCGTCGCGTCGAGATCGTCGTCCAGCCCAAGAAGAGTTAGAGTCGACAGTCGCTTGCGGAAGACGACCCAGGCACGAGCCAAGAAGCGCCCAGCCCCCACCCGAAAGGGGAAGCTGACCGTCGACCCCACGCGGCTCGCGCTCGCGGCCCTCGAACGGATCCGCACGGTGCTCGCCCGCAAGGGGCACGCCGACAAGTTCGGACCGCCGGCCACGATGCGCGAGCTGGCGGCCCGGGCGAGCTACCTCGGGGTTGCCCTGCCGCCCAGCTACACGGCGACGGTGCGCGTGGCCTCGAAGATCGGCGAGCCCGAGCGCCTGCTCACCGGCGCCGAGATGCGCGCCGCGTTCGACGACACCATCGCCCCGCGAGCGACGCGGCCCGACGCCGAGCGGCTGGCCCCCTTCGCGAAGCTGGCGGAGCGCTCCTTCGCCTGCTTCGACCGGACGACGCTGTCGGACGACGGTGAGCTCGGCGTGGTGGAATGGACCGACGGTATCGTTCGTCCGCGGGCGCACCACTTCGGCGAGTGGCTCGATCAGGTCGCCGACGCACGCGAGGAGGCGCTCGAGGCCGCGGCCGAAATCCCCGACAACCTGCGCGACCTGCTGATCGCGCTGGGGTTCAACTTCGACGACCCCATCGTCGGGCGCATCGAGACGGGAGACACCGAGGCCATCGAGACGCTGCTCGGGCCTGCGCGCACGCGCGAGGTCCGCGGGGAAGCGGGCCGCCTGTTCGACTCCAGCGGCAAGGCGTCGCTCACGCTCAACCTCGACGAGTTCACCCTCGCCATCGCCCTGCGTACGGGGCTCTTCGTCTTCGAGCCGGAGGACGTCTTCCGCTGGCTGCGATGGTTCCGCGACGAGAGCTTCTTCGGCGAGCCGACGCGAGAGGCCTCGCACCCCGAACGCATCCGCGACCTTCGACGCGCCCCCAGGGAGCCGCCGCTCGTCCTGCGGGGTCAGCTCGAGGTGGCCTGCCTGCCGGCGCGACGGCATCACTTCCGCGCCGCCGCCGGTCGCTCCGCCGACGACTTCTACCTCCTCGGCCGCACCGGCTCCACGAGCGACCGCTCGCCTTCCCTGCTCCTGCACGTCGTCGAAGGCCAGGTCCGGGGCGCGCACTCGCTCGACGAACCGCTCACGCACCTGCACGTGACCAGCGACGGTACGGTGTGGGGCCTCTCGCACGGAGGGACGGCGCTCCGCTTCGCGGACGGCGCGGCCAGGGCCTACCCCCTCGCCCGCTCGGGACGCGGAGCGGCACGCTGGTACGGCATCGGCGGCGCGGGCGCGCGCGTCTTCGTGTGGGGCGCGGGCGCCCTGCTCGAGTACGACGGCGAGCGGTTCGTCCCGTTCTCACCGCACGCGGAGCTCGAGGAGCACGAGACCGTGGTCGCCCTGAGCCCGCAGGGCAAGCAGCTGTCGATGCTGGTCTGCGGCGACGGCATGGGCGCGGTGGCGCGCTTCGATGGGCGCAAGTGGCTGCCCATCGTCGACGGTCACGTCATCGAGGGACAGCTGGTCGACCTCGACGTCTGGCGAGGGATCGGGATCGTGCTGGCGCGAAGCGGCGAGGTGTGGCGCGTGGACGAGGGCGCCCCTCGCCCGGTGATCTGGGACACCAGGCAGCCCGCCTTCCTCAGCGACACCGGAGCTCCTCGCGCGACCTACGCCGTGCGCGGCTTCGATGGCGGCGCTCTGCTGGCGAGCGACGGCGGCATCATCGCGGTAGGCGCGGGCGACCCGGTCTTCCACGCGGCCGAGAAGGGGAGCGGCTCGCAAGAGCCCGCTCGGCTCGCCCGCGTCGGCGGGGGTGGCGGGGTCAAGAGCGACGCCGACCGACGCCCCGCCGTGGTCGCCATGTGCGGGCAGAACGCCTGGATCTGGTCGTATGCCCCGGACCTCGCCGAATACTCCGACCGCAGCGCCCGCGTCGACGCCGACCAGCGAGACGCTTTTTGGGTAATCGACGCGCGCGACTGGTGATACAGGCTTGCCATGGCGGCGACGCGAGACCCGGCGCGCAGCGCGGCGGCCCAGCGCCACGCCTGGGCCGCTCAGGCTGGAGGGCTGACCTACGAGGGGCCGCTGCCCTTCGGCGCGGAGACGGTCCACCGCTGGCGCCTCGACAACGGCCTGAGCGTGCTGGTGCTGGTCGACGCCAGCGCCCCCATCGCCAGCTACCACACCTGGTACAAGGTCGGCTCTCGCCACGAGAAGCCGGGCAAGACAGGGCTGGCGCACCTCTTCGAGCACCTGATGTTCAACGAGACGGAGAACCTCAAGGCCGGCACGTTCGACCGCAAGCTCGAGGAAAACGGCGCCGAGACCAACGCGGCGACGTGGGTCGACTGGACCTACTACTACGAGAGCCTCCCCGCCGACCGCGTGAAGCTCGCCGTGAAGCTCGAGGCCGAGCGGATGACCCACCTCGTGCTCCGCGAGCCTCAGGTCGCGAGCGAGAAGGAGGTGGTCGCCAACGAGCGGCGCTACCGGGTCGACGACGACGTGGAGGGCGCGGCCAACGAGCTGCTCTACAAGACCGCCTTCTCCGGGCATCCCTACGGCTGGCCCACCATCGGGTGGATGGAGGACATCCAGGGGTTCACGCCCGAGGATTGCGTCGCCTTCTACCGGACGTACTACGCCCCCAACAACGCCACGGTCGTGGTGGTGGGCGACGTACGCGAGCGCGACCTGCTGCTGGCCATCCGCGACGGCTACGGGGCCATCCCCAGCCAGGTCATCCCGCCCGAGGACATCGTCCCCGAGCCGCCACAGCTCGAGCCGCGCGAGCTCGAGGTGCGCAAGCCGACCGCCACCGAGAAGCTGCTGCTGGCGTTCAAGGGGCCGGCCCTGGGCGACGCCGACCACGCCACGCTCTCGGTGCTGAGCGAAGTGCTCTTCGGCGGCCGCGCGTCGCGACTGTACCGGGCGCTCATCGTCGAGCGCGAGCTCGCCACCGACGTGCGCGGCTGGGTGTCGACCTTCCGCGATCCCGGGCTCTTCGAGTGCTGGGCCACGGCGCGCGGGCGCCACACCACGCGCGAGATGCAGTCGGTGATCGATCAGGCCTTCGCGCAAGTCCGGAGCGACGTCGTGGGCGAAGACGAGCTGGCACGCGCCAAGGCACGGCTCGAGCTGAGCCTGCTCCAGCAGCTGGAGACCATCCCGGGGAAGGCCGAGCAGATCGGCTTCTACGAGACCGTGCTGGGCGAGCCGGCGCACGCCTTTCGCCGTGTGGAAGCCTTCCGACGCATCACCACCGGCGATCTGCGGCGCGTCGCGCGCCGCTACCTCGTCGACCCCACCCGGACCATCGTGCGCGTCGCGCCGGAGCCCGGCGCCACCGCGGAGGCGGCCCAGTGAGCGCCGCCCGCGCGCGCGTCCAGCCAGCCGCCCTGCGCTTCGACCTCGACGGCGGGGCGCTGGCGCTGCTCGAGCCGGCGCACGCGGTTCCGCTGGTCTCGCTGGTCGTCGCGCTGCGCTGCGGCTCGGCCGTCGATGCCCCGGAGAAGACCGGGCTCGCGCGTGTCGCGATGCGCATGCTGCGCCGCGGCTGCGAGGGGATGACCGCGGAGCAGATCGACTTCCGCATCGACGGGCTGGGCGCCGAGATGGCGGTGGACACCTCGCCCTCGACCGTGGCCATGCACGCGCAGGTCATCGCGCGGAACGTCGAGGCCTTCATCGATCTGGTGGCGCGCTTGCTCGCATCGCCCACGTTCCCGGAGGACGAGCTGGAGCGGTTGAAGCGTGAGACGGTCGCCGAGATCGTCGAGGCACGCGACAACGATCGGGTGGTGGCCCAGAAGGCGCTGCAGCGGACCCTGTTCGAGGGACACCCCTACGGCCGCAGCTCGGGCGGGACCACCGGCACGGTGGAGTCGATCCGCCGCGAGGACGTGCTCGCCTTCTACCGGCGCTACGTGGTGCAGGGAAACGTCGTGGTCGGCATCGCCGGAGACGCCACGGCCGAGCGCGCCCCCGAGCTCGCGCGCAAGCTGGTCGCGGCCCTCCCTCGCGGCGATGCGACGCCGGACCAGGTCGCGGAGCCCACCATGCGCCCTGGCCGCAACCTCCTCGTGGTCGACAAGCCCGAGCGAACCCAGACCCAGATCCTGGTGGCCACGCTGGGGACGTCCGCGCACGACGAGGACCACGTCCCCCTGGTCGTCGCCAACGCCGTCTTCGGCGGGACGTTCACGTCACGCCTCATGCGCGAGGTCCGGTCCAAGCGCGGCTGGTCGTACGGCGCGAGCGCCCGCACGGTGGTCGACCGGCACAGGCAGGCGTGGATCATGTGGACGTTTCCGGCCTCGGAGGACGCGGCCCCCTGCCTCAAGCTGACGCTGGAGCTCCTCGAAGCGTGGGTGCGAGCCGGCGTGACGCCGCGCGAGGTCTCCTTCATCGAGCGGTACCTCGTGCGCTCCCACGCCTTCGAGGTCGACACGGCGGCCAAGCGCCTGCACCAGGCCCTCGACGTCGAGCTGCTCGCGCTCCCGGCGGACTACTACACGTCGTGGATCGACCGCGTCCAGGCGGTGACGGCCGAGGCCGCGAGCGCCGCGGTGAAGAACCGCGTCCACCCGCAGGATCTGCTCTCGGTGGTGGTGGGGACGGCGTCGCAGGTTCTCGAGCCGCTGAAGGGCTCGGTGGCCGGCCTCGCCGAGGCCCGCGTCGTACCGTTCGACGCGGAGTGAAGGCTCAGTCGAACGACGCCCACTCGCTCCCGTCCGGCTCGGGCGCGGCCCCGCGGGCCTTGATGCTGGCGAAGTAGGCGTGCTTGCGCGCACGCATCACCGCGCCGAGCGGGCGGTGGGCGACGAGCGCGTGCCAGGGATCGAACGAGAGCGACTCCACCAGCTGGTGCAGGCGCTGACCCTTCGCGCCCGACGCGTCTTGCGCCTCGATGACGAGGCGCGCCACGGGGACGAGCTCCGTCGGCCAGTCCACGCGCGAGTCTTCGATGGGGGTCTCCGGGCCCGTGTAGAACTGGGCGCGCAGCTCGTACTCCAGCGGGGCGCGGGCGACGCGCGCGCGCGTCCGGTCGGCGAGATAGTCCGGCTCGGTGCCGGCCGGCGCGCCTTCCTCCACCGCGTGAACGGGAAAGGCAGCGTACCTGGCGGCGTACTTGCCGAAGGCGATGGGGGCCGCGCTATGGAAGGTCTTGTCCACCACCGAGCGCGGCTTGCCCTTCACCGAGCGGCCCAGGGCGGCGAGCAGGCCGATGGTCCGGAAGAGGCCGACCTCACGCACCACGCGACCGATGGCTCCCCTGGGCTCCGCCACCGCGGAGACGAACGCCACGAACTCGTCCGGCGTCCGGAACGGCACGGTCGGCGTGTCGATCATCAGGAAGTCCTGCGTCCGGGCGTCGCCGAGGACCTTGGGGCCGTCGACGTCGAGCACCTTGATGGCCAGACCACGCAGATCGGGGTCGCGATCGGGTGCCGTCGCTCCGTTGCCGTTCGAGAAGCGCACGTAGGCGCGGCGCTCCCCGGGCCCGGCGAAGAGCCCCTGACGGGCGTGCTCCGGCAGGTCCGGGAGGATCCGCAGGTGCCCGCGCAACCCGGCGTGGCTCTTCGCGTGGAGGGCTCGCCTGGTGCCGCCGCGAGTCTTCTGGAGCGCGGCCAGCTTCTCGCCGAGGCGCCCGAAGCGCTCGTCCTCGTCCGCCGCCGGCGTCTCCTTCCAGTCCGTGGAGGCCTTCATGGTGCGGGCGAGCATACCGCCCCGCCCGCCCTTCGCGGCGGTTCACCCGCGCTTCGCCAGCGCCTCCGCGAACCGGGTGTCGTAACGCCCCGCCCGGAAGTCCTCGTCGCCCAGGACCCTGCGCAGGAAGGACAGGTTGGTCGTGCACGGCGCGATGGTGGTTCCGGCCAGCGCCCGATCGAGCGCATCGAGGGCGCCGTCGCGGGTCTCCGCCCACGCCACCACCTTGGCGATCATCGGATCGTAGAAGGGCGTGACCTTGCTCCCGGCGCGCACGCCCGATTCGATGCGAAGGGACGGCGTCTGGGCCTCCCCTGCCCCACCCGCCCACACCAGCTCGTCGATGGCTCCCGGCTTGGGGATGAAGCCCTTGCTCGGGTCCTCCGCGTAGACGCGCGCCTCGACCGCGTGCCCCCGCCGCGTCCCCCCCGAGAGATCCGGCAGACGTTCGCCCGAGGCCACGCGCAGCTGGAGCTCCACGAGGTCGAGCCCGGTCACCATCTCCGTCACCGGGTGCTCGACCTGGAGGCGCGCGTTCACCTCGAGGAAGAACAGGTTCCCGGCGCTGTCCGCGATGAACTCGCACGTCCCGGCGCCCACGTAGCCGACGTGCTTCACCACCCGCAGCGCGGCCTCCAGCAGATCGCGCCGCTTGGCCTCCCCCGCCTCGCCCGCGAAGAAGGCGGCCGGCGAGGGCGTCTCTTCGACGATCTTCTGGTGCCGTCGCTGCACGCTGCACTCGCGTTCGCCGAGCGCGTACGCCGCGCCGTGCCGATCGCAGAAGACCTGCACCTCGATGTGCCGTGGCTGGTCGACGTACCGCTCCAGGTACACCCGCGCGTCGGCGAAGGCCGCCTTGCCGCGGTCCGAGCACGTCTTCAACGCGCGCTCGAGCAGGTGCGGCTCGGTGACCACCTGCATCCCGATGCCGCCCCCGCCGCCCACCGCCTTGACCACCACCGGATAGCCGACGTGCGCCGCGACCCGCCGCGCCTCGAGGACGCCGGCCTCGGTGTCGATGGGGATGGGGTCGTCCGTCCCGGGAACCGGCAGCGTGCCCGCCGCACGGGCGACGTGGCGCGCCTTCATCTTGTCCCCGAAGGCCTCGAGCACCTCGGGCGGCGGCCCCACGAAGACCGCCCCGGCCTCCGACACCGCCCGCGCGAACGCGGGCTTCTCGCTGAGGAAACCGTACCCCGGGTGGACCGCCTGCGCGCCGGTGCTCTTGATGGCCGAGAGCAGCGCCTCCACGTTGAGGTAGGAGTCCCTGGCCGGGGGGGGGCCCAGGAGCACCGCCTCGTCGGCGTCCCCCACGTGCGGGGCGTCCCGATCGGCCTCGGAATAGACGGCGACCGTGCGTATCCCGAGCCTCCTGCAGGTGCGCATGACCCGGCGCGCGATCTCCCCACGGTTGGCGACGAGGACGGTGTCGAAGGGCTTGGGCATGGAAGGAGCCGCAATTTGTTACAGCAGCGCGCCCCGCCGCGCCACGAAGTACTCCTCTGGCCCGCATCCTGCTCCAATGGTCCCGCGCCGACCCCCTGCGCCCCCCGTCATGAAGACCCTCTCGCCCTTTCTCGCTGCTCTCGTGACCTTCGCGGCCGTGTCCGGCGGGGAGCGGGGCGCCGAGGCGTCGGTGGTGTGGCGAAGTGCCCCGGGGGCCCCCCCCATGCCGGCGTTCGCGTCCCCGACAGCTGTGGGCTGGGCCGACAGCTGGATCATGCTCGACCCCCTGCCCCACGGGCTCCAGACGTCGGTCCACGAGGACGCCCTGCAACCCGAGGCCTCCGCCAGCGACGAGCCGCTCGACGAGCTGGAGAGCCTGGTGGGCGCCGTCACGCTGCTCCCCGAGGACGACGCCCCCCGGCTGACCATCGTCGGCTGCGAGCTCGCCCTGACCGGCGGCTTCACCCCCGAGACGTGGTCGCGCGAGCTCTGGCTCGGTGGCCCGTGGCCGATCATCGTCGAGGGCGGCCACACCGACCGGGACGGCCGCTGGATCGACTACGAGCAGATCGCACGACGGCCCGAGCGCCCCGAGTCGTACCTGGCCTACCGCTACCCGCTGGCCGACGCGCCGGTGGTCAGCGGCTACGACCTCGACAAGCCCGACGACGAGCAACGCCGCGGCCGGATGAACGCCGTGGGGCACGGGGGAATCGACCTGGTCGACAAGATGGGCACGCCCATCACCGTGGTCCGCCTCGAGCACCAGCTCGGCGACGCAGAGGTGCTCTACGTCGGGCCGCTCTACGGGCAGACGGTGGTCACCCGCCACGTCCTGCGCGAGGGCGGCGTCAAGCGCGACTACGTCCTCATCTTCGGTCACCTCGATCGCGCGGCCGACGACCTGCGCCGCGGGCGGAGGCTGCGCGAGGGCGAGACGCTCGGCTTCGTGGGCAACACCGACTCGCCGGCGCTGGTGCACCTGCACCTCGAGGCGCGCCGGATCCGCGACGGCGTCGACGCCTGGAAGCTCCCGGGGGACGCGCTGCACGCTCGCGAGTTCTCGGTGGTGACCGACCCCCGCAACGTGCTTCCGCTCAAGGGCCTGCGCCACCGCACCCCGAAGTGCGCGCCGAAGATCGGCGTCGCGCCCCGCCGCTACTGGCTGGGCGACGCGATGACCCTCTCGGTGGACGAGGACGGCGGGAAATAATCGCCGGGCGCCGCGGGTTCCCGAAGACGAGGAGCCTCATGAAACTCTCCATCATCCGCTCGCAGCACGAGCGCATCGAGCGACGGCTGGCGAGCATCGCCTCCGGGGACGGCGCGCAGGGCGAGCAGGGCGACCAGCTCCTCGCTCTCATCGAGGACGTCGTCGCACACCTGGCCGTCCACCGCCGCGTGCTCCTGCCGGCCAGTCCCCTCTTCGCCTCCGACGCCCTTCACCACGAGTCCCGCCTGCGGCTGCTGCTGCTGCGCCTGGTGGCGCTGTCCAAGCTCGGCTCGAGTCAGCTGGGCGAGACGCTGGCCGAGCTGCGCGACGTCTTCCACGCCCACGTCGAGGTCGAAGAGCAGCTGGTCTTGCCCGAGCTCGAGGCGACCCTCGACGAACGCGCGCTGGCGTCGCTCGACGAGGCCATCGAGCAGACGGACGACGACTCTCGCGCCCGCGTGGCGGCTCTGCGGACCGAGGGCCCGCCCCAGCTACTCTGCGGGTGAGAACGAGCGCGCGTCGTTCGCGGTCTCGCGCTCGAAGGCGGAGGCGCAGCGCGTCACCATGGCTCTGAGCAGCGCCGCCTGCGGCAAGGCCACGAGCGAAAGGGTGGTCGCCACCAGGACGTGCGCGATCGACACCCGGTCGCTCCACCCCATGCGCGCCGCGAACACGTGCAGCCCCGAGAGCAGCAGCAGGGCCACGTGCGTCATCGTGGAGCCCCTGGACGTCAGCCGCGCCATGTCGAGCGCGATGCACGAGCGGGCCAGCAGCAGCCACCCCGTGCACCACACGGCCGCCGCGGACACGACGCCCGGCACGAGCGACAGCGCGATCCCGTCGGACCGAAGCTCGACCATGGCGTAGGTGACCACGGGCACGGCCACGGTCCCCAGGGCGATCCCGCCGAGGGCGGCCGCGCGTAC
>DATBQU010000418.1:0-2024 GCA_036560665.1 Polyangiaceae bacterium | reverse complement strand
CCCGGTCGTCACTCTCGATGCCTTCATGCGAATCCGCGCTCCCGTCGAGAACGCCCCCATCGCAACAAGTCAACCACGGCGGATGGCGGGTGCCACGTCTCTTTCACCGCGTCCGGGAGCGCGGGCCCGCGAGCGTCCGCTGCCGCGCCTGCTGCGCGCGCTCCGCCTTGCGGGCGAGCCGCTCGACCCGCTTGCGCGCCTGCTCCGGCTCCTCGCCGGTGCCGCGCGCGACCCACTCCAGCGCGCGCGACGGCTCCTTCACCCAGTGCTCGTAGAGCTTGGCCAGCTCGAGGCAAACCGAGGCGTCGTCCACCGTCGCCGCGATCGACTCGAAGTCGGCCAGCGCGCGGGCGCGATCGCCCCGGGCCTTCGCGATGTCGGCCCGCGCCCGCAGGGACTCGGGCGTCGCGGCGCGCTCGACCGCGACGTCCGCCGTCGTCCTCGCCCGCTCGTGGGCCCCCGCGCGATGCAGCGTGCGCGCGACGCCCACCAGATCCTCGACGGCGAGCCCGCCTTGCAGCGGCTCGCCGTACAGCCCGACCATCGCCGCCATGGCCACGACGTCCCAGGCGTTGTGCTCGATGACCCCCAGCAGCGCGCGCGCGTCCCCCGTCCGCAGGAAGTGCAGGTAGCACTCGCTCACCTCACCCGAGGGGACGTCGTCCACCCGCTCGAAGCCCAGCACGTCGCGCTCGATGGCGACGAGCCGGCACCCCTGCTTGACCCGCTTGCCGTGGACCCGCCGCGCCACGTGGAGGAGATCGAGGTGGGGCGGCGACGGCGGCGGTTGCATCCGCGCCATCGCGAAGCGCGTCCGCAGCAGCGGCATGTCGAAGCTCTTGCCGTTGAACGTCACCAGCATCGAGGTGGCGGCGAGGCGCTCGCGCACCCGCTCGAGCATGGGCCCCTCCTCGCCGAGCCTCCGCACCAGGAGCTGCTCGAGGACGAGCGACCCCTGGTCCCACCACGCGAGCCCCACCAGGAACGCGACCGTCCCCGTGCCCCCGGCGAGCCCCGTCGTCTCCGTGTCGAGGTAGAGGGCGCCGCGGGGATCGCAGGCCGCGAGCCCCGGATCCAGGGCGAGCAGCGCCAGCAGCTCGGCGCTCGCGTCGCGGGCGCACGCGAGCGGGGCGCGGCCCGTCCGGTGGGCCGCGGACAGGCGCTGCACGCGGACGTTGAGCACGCCGAGGGGCGTGTCCTGCGCCACGAAGGGCAGATCGACGGTGTCGACCGGCGGGGGCGGCATGGGGGCCCGGCGCGCGCTTCGCTCGAGCGTGGCCTGGATGCGCGCCCGCAGGTCGGCCAGGACCCCGGCACGCGAAGGGTCGAGCGCCACGCCGGCCGGCCCCTGGGGCCCCGCCGACTCGAGCCGGGACAGCTTGTTGCGGAGGGACACGGCGGGCCACCCAACGGTACATCGGTTCAGTCCCGATGGCACGGGCGGTCGTCGCCTCTTTCGACGACCGGAAGCGGCGGACCACACCCCGTGCGAGCGGTGTGACCTGGCGAGCGTCCCCTTGCACCGCCTCGGCGTCGCCTTCGGGCCCGTCCGCGTCGTCTTGCAGGGCCTCCGCGTCGTCTTGCGGTGTATCCGCGTTGCCTTGCAGGGCATCGGCGTCGCATTGCGGTAGCTCCACGTCGCCTTGCATGGCCTCAGCGTCGCGTTGCGGTGCCTCCACGTCGCCTTGCAGGGTCTCAGCGTCGTCTTGCAGGCCTTCGACGTCGTCTTGCGGCGCGTGGACGTCGTGTTGCGGGACGTCCGCGTCGTCTGTGAGCAAGGGCACGAGCGGGACCGAGCGGCGGACGAGCTCGAGCAGGGCGCCGGCGACGTGAACCGACGCGGTCGCGAGCGCGACGACCGCGCCCAGGCGCGCTGTGACCGGGTCTGTTCGCTCGGTGGACGAGTCGGTTGGCGCTGCGGATGGGTCGGTCGACGCGACGGGCGGGCTGCACGACGCTGCGGATGGGTCGCTCGACGCGACGGGCGGGCCGCATCACGAGGCAGATGGCTATGTAGGCGGTTG
>DATBQU010000417.1:0-7570 GCA_036560665.1 Polyangiaceae bacterium | reverse complement strand
TCGCCGACGGCGCCGCGGCCCCTCCCGGTCCGGCGACCGTCCCCGCCGCCGCCGACAGCGCCTCGTTGATCGGCCCCACCAGCTTCTTCGCGTCCGCGTGCTGGAGCATGATGACGTGCATCTGCCCCTCGCTCGGCACGGCGACGTCGATGGACCGCACCAGCTCGAGCAGGCGCTCGTAGCCGGCCTGCGAGCCGACGACGAGGAGCGCGTTGGGGCGGTCGAGCGCGACCAGCCTGGTCACGCGCGCCGCGCCCGCTCCGCCGCTTCCCGCGCCCGGGGGTTTGCCCTTGTCCTTGTCCGCGCCCTTGGTGTCGATGAGCTCGTCGAGCTCCTTCTTCACGTCGGCCGACGGCACGTACTGCAGCGGCTCCAGCCACACCTTGTCCTCGGCCTGCGCCACGTCGAGCTCGTCGAGCACGCGCATCATGCGCTGCACGTTGGTGCCCGTGTCGGTGAGCAGGATGACGTTGCCGTAGGGGATGACCGCGCCGTCGTGCGACGCCAGCTTGGAGAGCACCGAGCCGGCGACCTCCTCCGCCGAGACGTGCGCCACGCGGTGCACGTAGGTCACGTAGCGGTCCTCGGGGCCGGGCAGCGCGCCGTCCCTGGCGGTGTGCACCGGCGCCTCGTGCACGGCGTCCTGCGCGTCGACGATCTTGAGGAAGCGCCCGCGCGGGACCACCGTCAGGTGATTGGCGGCGAGGATGGACAGGAACGCCTGGTAGGCCTCGGCGACGGTCACCTTCTGCGGCGCGACCACCGTGGCCTGGAACGCCTTGGGGCTCGTGCCCAGGATGAAGCGCTTGCCGGTCATCTCGCTCATGGCGCGGACCAGCTCCGGCAGATCGGTGTTCTCCAGCGACAGGGTCACCAGCTCGTCGGGGCGCCGCGGCGTGACGGGGGCCGGCGCGTCCAGGGTCTGGGCGCGCGCCACCGCCGGCGCCGCGAGCGCCGCCGCGACGACGAGCGTCGTCAGCGTGCGTCTCGCGTTCATGGTTGCCGGCCTCTGTCGGCGGTAGCGGTCGCCCCGCCGCTGCCATTCCCGCGGCGAGGTCGTTCGCCACTTCGTCACGCCGCGCGCTATCTTCCGTGCCGTGGCGGAACAACTTGGCGCTCCGGAGCTGGGCTCGCGCCTGGGCGAGCGCTACACGCTGGAGCGCGTGCTCGGTGGGGGCGCCATGGGGTCCGTCTACCAGGCGCGCGACGAGGAGGGGGCGCGCTTCGCGGTGAAGACCCTGCTCGCGCCGCCGGCCAAGGGGGACGCCGAGGAGCGGCGGGCGCGCTTCCTGCGCGAGGCGGCCATGTGCGCCACCATCCAGCATCCCCACGTCGTCCCCGTGGTCGACCACGGCATCGACGCGGCCACGGACGTCCCATTCCTCGTCATGCCGCTGCTCGAGGGGCAAGACCTCGCGGCGGTGCTCGACCGCGTGGGCTGCCTCGACCCGGCCGTCGCCGTCGCCCTGGCGGTGCAGGCCTGCGAGGGCCTCGGCGCCGTCCACGCGCGCGGCATCGTCCACCGCGACGTCAAGCCGTCCAACCTCTTCCTCGAGAACGCGGGCCCCCACGTCGTGGTCAAGGTCACCGACTTCGGGCTGGCCAAGGCCTACGACGGGACGGGCGAGCGCGGCGCGCTGACGGCCACCGGTCGCTTCATGGGCACGCCGCAGTACGTGTCGCCGGAGCAGGCCATCAGCGCCAAGCACGTCGACGTGCGGAGCGACGTGTTCAGCCTGGCCATGTCGCTCTACCACGCGCTCTGCGGGGCGCCGGCCTTCGCCTACGTGCGCTCGTTCATGGGGCTGGTCCTGGAGATCACCTCGCGCGAGTCTCCCCACCTGCAGGGGGCCGCGCCCTGGGTGGCTCCGTCGATCGTGCGCATCGTGCACGCCGCGCTGCTGCGCGAGCCGGCGTCACGCTGCCCGAGCGTGGGCGAGCTGGCCCTGGCGCTGGACACGGCGATCGGCATCGACGCCAGCCGGCGCCCGGTCCCGCGCGAGTCGTTGCGGCCGCCGTCCGAGGCGACGCGTCGGTCCGAGGCCCCTCGCGCAGAGCTCGCTGCGTCCTGGGACGATCTGCTGCGCACGTGAGCCAGCTGGGTACTATGGGGCGATGCGACCCGGCCTGCTCCTGGCGTTCCTGGCCATCTCGCTGACACCCGCCGCCTCCGCCGGCGGAGCGCCGCCCCCGCCGCCGCCATCGGGCGACGTGCAGGTGCCGGCGGACCAGGGCGCGACCACCACGCTGCCCGACGGGGTCGTCGTCTCCTTCGAGCCGGGGTGTGTCGCGCGCTGGGGCGCGATCGGCAAGCTGGCGACCGAGTCGCACAAGTTCACGCGCGGCTTCCACCTCGAGCTGACCGAGGGCGAGATCGAGGTGCGCGTCCCCGCCGGCACGCCGGAGCACGCGTTCCTGGTCTCGACCAAGGCCGGCACGCTCATCGAGTGGCGGGGGCGGATGCACGTGGCGGCGCGCGAGGACTGGGCCGCCGCCGCCGTCTACGAGGGCGCGGTCATGGTGGGCGCGAACGGACAGGGGTTCCCGGTCGGCGACGGCGCGGGCGTCCTGCTCCGCAAGAACGTCGATCCGGACCGGACGCGCGCCATCCCCGCGGCGCCGCGCTGGAGCCGGGGAGGCGGCGCCCCGTCGTTCGCCGTCGTGCCGGCCGGCGCGCAGGCCACGGTGGGAATCGCCTGGGGTCCCAGCGCCGGGGCGGCGAGCTACCGCGTGGACCTCGCGTCCGACGCGGCGATGACGCACGTGGTGCAGCGAGCGGCGACGGGCGACACCAGCTACGGCATCCCCGCGCCGGCCCCGGGGGCGCAGGCGCCGGCCTGGGCGCGGGTCCGGGGCGTCGGGTCCGACGGCATGGTCGGCGAGTGGTCGGCCCCGCAGCCGCTGCGCGTCGTCCACTACCAGCTGCCCGACGGCGCCTTCGTCGCCCGTGACGGGGTGGTGGTGCTGCCTGCCCGTGGCGTGCTGCCGCTCGCCGACGCGGACGGGATCGAGGTCGCCTACGAGAGCGTCCGGCCCGGCTTCGTCCCCCTTCCGGCGAGCGCGCTCTACTGGGCGAGGCTCACCGGCCCCCTGCGCCTGGCCGACGACGCGCCGCTGCGCATCGCCCACCTGCGCGACCCGGGGCTGGGAGGCGGAGCGGCCGAGACGCGCGTCCTGCTCGCACGCCGCCAGCTTCGCGCCGACGTCCAGCTCCGGCCCTTGCAGGCGCGCGCCCGCGATCCCATCGACGTGCGGGCCTCGGCGTGGGACCCGTCCGGCCGCATCGACGTCGCCAGCGAGAAGATCACCGTCGCCGCCATGGCGGACATCGATCCCATCGCCGTCCCCTGGCAGCGAAACGGCAACGTCTGGACGGGGCGCATCGGGCCCCGGCGCGAGGCCGGACCGACGGTGGTCAGGGTGATCGTGAGCGACAGCCTCGGCGAGGAAATCGGACGCGGTTTCGTCGAGATCGACGCAGCGACCGCAAGCGCCAGGTGAAGGGTGGGAAGGGTGTGCAGAGGGGCCGGTGTCGTAGCGCGGCGCGTCTCATCTCCGCCCCGCGCGAGAGGCAAGGGAGCCGGCGGACGGTCCGCGACGTAGCGTCGGGGTTCGATGTTGCTCTGCCCGCGCTGCTCGGCCCCTTGCGGCGAGACGCACAGCTTCTGCTTCGCGTGCGGAGCGGGCCTGGAGCGCGAGCAGGTGCGCGAGGATCCGCTGGTCGGCCGCACCCTGCCGGGGGGCTACCGCGTCACCCACGTGGTCGGCGTGGGCGGGATGGGGCGGGTCTACTGCGCCGAGCAGGTCGCGCTGGGGCGCACCGTGGCCGTGAAGGTCGTGCACCCGCACCTGGCGGACGACGAGCTCGCGGCCGCCCGGTTCCTCAACGAGGCGCGCACCGCGAGCCGCCTCAGCCATCCCAACTCGGTGGCCATCTTCGACTTCGGGCGCGCCGAGCAGGGCCAGCCCTACATCGTCATGGAGTACCTGCGCGGCCGCGACCTGGGCCGGGTCGCCGGCGACGAGGGGCCGCTGCCGCTGCGTCGCATCGTGGACGTGCTGCGGCAGACGCTGGCAGCGCTCGAGGAAGCGCACGCGCTCGGCATCGTGCACCGCGACCTCAAGCCGGACAACATCGTGCTCGAGCCGCTCCGGTCGGGGCTCGACTTCGTGAAGGTGGTCGACTTCGGGCTGGCCAAGATCCTCGAGGACGCGCCGTCGGTGCACGGCGCGGCGGGGGGCGCGTTGACGCGCCCGGGCCTCGTGTGCGGGACGCCCGAGTACATGAGCCCCGAGCAGGGCCGCGGCGACCCGCTCGACGGCCGGGCGGACCTGTACTCGCTGGGGGTGGTCCTGTTCGAGCTTCTCTGCGGCCGCGTTCCCTTCGCGGGCGACTCGGCCACCAAGACGCTGCTGCTCCACCTCAACGAGCCCGCGCCGGATCCACGCAGCGTCGCGCCCGACCGCGTCATCCCCGCGTCGTTCGCGGAGCTCACGCTGCGGGCGCTGGCCAAGCCGCGCGAGGATCGCTTCCAGAATGCGGGCGAGTTCTCGGCCGCGCTCGAGGCGGCGCTCCTCGCCTACGAGGGACGCACGTCGCAGCCCTCCCCGGCGACCGGCGTGCGGTGCCGCGCGTGCGGGGTGGTGAACCCCGTCGGCCAGAAGTTCTGCGGCGAGTGCGGCGGCGGCATCGCGAGCAGCACGCCCCCGCAGCCCTCGGCCCGGGCCACGCCGTCGCGACGCCTGCCTCGCAGCGACGCCGAGGCCGCCCCGACCATGCAGCGGGCGGACGCGGTGGGGGGCAGCAAGTACGCCCTGCCCCTGCTGGGGCGCGCCGAGGCGCTCGAGTGGCTGGAGACCCGGCGCCACGAGGCGGAGGCGATGGTCGCCGCGGCGCACGTCCTCGGCGACGCGGGCAGCGGCAAGACCCGGCTCGTCAACGAGTTTCTCGCGCGCTGCGCGTCGCGCGGCGATCACGTCGTCACCGTCGGGCCGGACCCGGCCTGGGCCAAGGTCGGCGACACAGCGGTGCGCCAGGCCGTCCACGCCCTGGCGGCCCTCTCGCCCGCGGGGACGCAGGGCGACGCGGCGTGGGACGGCGCGGGTCCGGAGGCGCGCCGGGGCCTCGAGCTGCTCTTCGGCAAGAACGCGACGGCAGGGCTCGACGCCGCGGAGCGCAGGCGGTCCCTGGCCGACGCCCTGCGCTGGAGCCTGGAGCGCGCGGCGGAGCGGACCGCCGGCGCGCTGGTGGTGCTGGCCGTCGACGACCTCGACTACGTGGACGGCACGAGCCGCAACGCGTTCGCCGACGTGCTCGCCGAGCCCCCGGTGGTCGCCGCGCTCCTGGTGGTGACGTACGCGCCCAACGCCGTCCCCACCGGCGAACCGCTCGCCGGCGAGTCCTGGACGCTGGCGCCCCTTCCCCGCGGCACCTTCGCGCACCTGCTGCCGGAGCGCCTGGCGTCCGACGACCGCCCGCTTCCGCCCCTGCACGTGGAGCAGCTGCTGGCCTGGTCGCGGGAGAGCAACGAGCCCCCGCCCGAGCGGCTGGCGGACCTCGTCGCGCGCCGCACCGAGCGCCTCGTCCCCGACGCACGCCACGCGCTGCACGCGCTGGCGGTGTGGGGCGACGACGGGTCGTCGGCGACGCTCGGGCGCCTGCTGCCCGACGGGGTCGACCTGGGGAGCGCGCTCGAGAAGCTCGATCGCGCGCACCTCGTGAGCGTCGACGAGCACGCCGTCCGCATCAAGCACCCGCTGGTCCGGCGCGTCGTCTTCTCCAGCATCCCCGCCGGGCGCAAGCGCGAGCTCTTCGCGCGCACCGAGGCGCTGCGGCCGGACG
The DNA here is from genome assembly GCA_036560665.1 of Polyangiaceae bacterium. Lineage (GTDB taxonomy): Bacteria > Myxococcota_A > Polyangia > Polyangiales > Polyangiaceae > Palsa-1150. The sequence goes on along the minus strand of DATBQU010000417.1, from coordinate 1,728 downwards.
CGCCCCTCGAGGTGCGGGCCAAGCAGGCGATGCACGGCGGCAGCGCGCTGGAGGCGCTGTCCTTGCTCGACGTGCTGAGCTCGCGCAGGGCGTCCCACGGCGACCTGGCGGGGAGCGTGAGCGCCCTGCGGCACGCGCTCGACGTGGCGCGTCGCGAGCTGCACCGCGGCGAGCTCGACGATCCCTTCGGCGCGATGCTCGTCTTCGCCCGGAAGCTGGCGGAGACGCTGGCCGCCGCCGGGCAGTGGAACGACGCGGAGGGCGTGCTCCACGAGGCGCTCGGAAACGCGCCGCCGACGAGCGAGCACCGGGCGCGCCTGCTCGGCGTGCTGGCTCGCGTGGCCAGCGCGCGCCAGCACCCGGGCGAGGCGCGACGCTACATCGACGAGGCGAAGAGGGTGGCGCGCCAGTCCGACGCCAGCGAGCTCTTGCCGATGCTCGAGCAGGTCGAGCGGAGCATCGCCGTCGCCTGACGCCGGGCGCCCGCCGGCCCGTCCGCCGGAGTTCGTGGTACGCTCCGACCCGTGAATCGCCTCGCGGGGCTCACGCTGGCTGGCCTGATGATCGTGCTCGTCGCCGTCGTCGCGGCGGGCTGCGGCGACCGGTCGTCGCTCGACTACACGCTGGGCGACGGCGGCTACCTGGTCGAGGGGTCGCTCCCGCCCGGCTGCGGCGACGGCACCTGCTCGGGCGGCGAGACGTGCACGAGCTGCTCGGTCGACTGCGGCGTCTGCAAGTCGTGCGGCAACCACAGCTGCGAGCGGAGCCTGGGCGAGGACTGCAACTCGTGCCCCGAGGACTGCGGCGTCTGCGCGACCTGCGGCGACGGCTTCTGCAACGGGACCGAGACGTGCGAGAACTGCGCGCCCGATTGCGGCAAGTGCCCCGGCTGCGGCGACGGCGTCTGCCAGGCGCCCAAGGAGGACTGCTTCGCCTGCCCCGAGGACTGCGGCAAGTGCAAGGGCTGCGGCGACGGCCTGTGCCAGCCGCCGGAGACGTGCGCGAGCTGCGCGCCCGACTGCGGCGTGTGCGCGGTGTGCGGCAACGGCAAGTGCGAGCCGCCCTACGAGACGTGCACCAACTGCCACGAGGACTGCGGCGACTGCCAGACCATCGGCTGCCTGGAGATGCTCACCTGCGCCTTCAAGTGCATCGACACGTCGACCAACCCGCCCAACGTGAGCGTCACCTGCGTGGCCGACTGCGTGTCGCGCGGGTGTCCCAGCGCGCAGTTCTTCTTCGACCAGGCGTTCAACTGCTTCCTGCAGAACCTCAACAAGTGCCAGCCGGTGAGCATCACCTGCCTCGAGAAGCAGTGCGACGCGCAGGTCGCGGCGTGCATCGGCGGGAAGTGCCCGCCCGCCGGCGGCTAGCGCGCCGGTCGCGGTCGCGGTCGCGGGAGAGAACGGCAGGCTCGCGCCGCCGCTGCGCGGCGTCACTGCGCCTGCATCCCACTGTGCGCTCGGCGCTCAGGGCTCTGACTTGCCATGGTGGGTTGCTCCTGCCAGCGGGGTGAAAGGAGCGCGGTCCTCGAGCACGCGGATCATTTCGTCGCGATGATGACCACGCTCATCCGGTGACAGCCATGGCGCGGTCGCGGTCGCGGTCGCGGTCGCGGTCGCGGTCGCGGTCGCGGTCGCGGTCGCGGTCGCGGTCGCGGTCGCGGTCGCGGAAAGTGGGGCCCATCACCGCTCCGCGGAAGCTCACCCCTTCTTCTTCACCGCGTAC
>DATBQU010000416.1:0-7655 GCA_036560665.1 Polyangiaceae bacterium | reverse complement strand
CTGCTGCACCTCACCTGGACCAGGCTCGATGCCGAGCACCACCTGGGGCAGATGCTGGGGGTCGACCCGGGGCAGCTGCTGCCCATGGCCGCGCGGCAGCTCGGCCTGTCCGGGGACGTGAAGACGCTGCTCGCCTCGTGCGTCGGGGGCAACCTCGACCGCAACACGCAGGTGCCCACGTGAGCACCGACGCCCCCCACGTCAGCGTCGAGGACATGCTCCTCGACGGCCGCGTCCGGCTGGAGGACCTGGTCGATCGCGAGGGCCTCGACGAGCTGTGTCGCAGCTTCCACTCCCTGTTCGGCATCCCGGTGCGCATCTATTCGAGCGACGGGGCGCTGCTGGCGGACGCCGCGGGCGAGCAGGAGCTGTGCGCGTACGTCAACACCACGCCCGACGGTCGCAGGGCCTGCGCCTCGACGGTGGCGGCGGTGAAGGCGCAGGAGCCGGGCGAGCCGGGGGACGTGGTGCACCCCTGCTTCACCGGGGCCATCTACCGCATCATGGCGCTCGAGTACGACCACCGGCGCGTGGGGCGGCTCATCGTGGGGCCGTTCCTGCCGCCGAGCGTGACCGAGGTCCCGGCGTCGCTCCTCGGGATCGACGCGCGGGTGGAGCGAGAGCGCGCGCAGCCCCTGCTCGCCAAGATGCCGCGCGCCAAGGCGGAGACGGTCACGCGCATCGCCGCGCACCTCAAGTCGGCGCTGGACCTCATCCTGTTCTCCGGCCACAAGGCCCACGTCACCAGCACCATGCACCTGGCCAGCGTGCGCGAGAGCTACCGGCAGCTCGAGGACAAGACCACGCGGCTGCAGGAGGCGTTCGACCGGCTGAAGGAGCTCGACCGCCTCAAGTCGAACTTCCTGGCGACGGTGAGCCACGAGCTGCGGACGCCGCTCACGTCGATCATCGGCTACAGCGAGATGCTCCAGGAGGGGATGGCGGGCGAGCTCAAGCCGGAGCAGCTGGAGTTCGTGAAGACCATCCACGACAAGGGCGAGCAGCTGCTGTCGCTCATCATGGGGCTGCTCGACCTGAGCAAGCTCGAGAGCGGGACCATGCGGATGTCGCTGCGCGCCGTGCACATCGAGGGGGTGCTGGGCGAGGTGGTGTCGACGCTCGCGCCGGCGGCGCGCAAGAAGGGCGTGAAGCTCGAGCTCGACATGAGCGGCGATCTGGCCGAGCTGCGGGGCGATCCCGAGCGACTGCGGCAGGTGTTCCTCAACCTGGTGGAGAACGCCCTCAAGTTCACCCCGGTGAGCGGGTCGGTCACGCTGCGCGCGCGCATGATGGCCGACGACGGGGGCGACGCCGAGGACGAGGGGCTCTCGCTCATGGCGCCCACGCGCGCCCGCCTCGAGGTGCGCGTGATCGACACCGGCATCGGCATCCCCGCCCGGGAGCGCACCCGCGTCTTCGACCCGTTCTACCAGGTCGACTCGTCGAGCACGCGCGAGTACGGCGGCACGGGCCTGGGGCTCTCCATCGTCAAGCGCCTGGTGGAGGCGCACTCGGGGACGATCCGCATCGAGGAGAACGCGCCGCGGGGGACGGTGTTCGTGGTGTCGCTGCCGCAGGCGACGCCCACCGTGGCCGAGGCTCCCCGCGTGGCGTGATGGACGAGCGGGAGCGCATCGCGATGCTGTCGCGGGCCTTCGCGACGGCGGCTCCCGGGGTGCTGGTCGGCATCGGCGACGACGCGGCGGTGCTCGAGACGCCGCCGGGGGCGCGCCTGGTGTGGACCATCGACCAGCAGGTGGAGGGGGTGCACTTCCGCCGGGAGCTCGTGGGGTGGCGCGACATCGGCTGGCGGAGCTTCATGGCCGCCGCCAGCGACGTGGCGGCGATGGCCGCGGCGCCGTGGTGTGCGCTGAGCGCGCTGGTGCTCCCGGGCGACGTGGACGACGCGGCGCTGGAGGAGCTGGCACGCGGGCAGCGCGAGGCGGCGGCGGTGGTGGGAGCGCCCGTCGTCGGCGGCAACCTGGCCGGGGGCGCGACGCTGTCGATCGCGACGACGCTGCTGGGGACGAGCACGGCGCCCGCGATCGAGCGGCGCGGGGCGCGCGCGGGCGACGGGCTTTGGATGGCAGGACGCGTGGGGCTGGCCGCGGCGGGCCTGCGTGCGCTGGAGAGAGGGGCAGGATACGACGCGCGATCGCGGGTCGCGGTGGCGGCCTGGCGCACGCCGCGCGCTCTGATCGACGAGGGCCGCGCCATGGCGGGCGTGGCGCACGCGGCCGTCGACGTATCGGATGGTCTGGCGCGGGACGTGGGCCACCTGGCCGATGCCAGCGGCGTGGGCGTGGTGCTCGACGAGGCGGCGCTGCTCGCGGACGCCGAGCTCGTCGCCGTGGCGGAGGCGCTCGGCGAGAGCGCCCTCGAGCTCGCCCTGCACGGCGGCGAGGACTACGCGCTGGTGGCCGCGAGCGACGCGCCGATCCCCGGCTTCCGCCGCATCGGCGAGCTGCGGGCAGGAGCGGGGCTCGCGCTGCGAGGCGCCGCGGGGGAGCGTGCGCTCGAGCCCCGCGGCTACGATCACTTCGCGGCGGTCAGAACTGGCAAGCCGCCGGGAGCTTGACGCTCTTGAGCATGGCGCGCAGCTGGGCGAGCTCCGGCGCGTTGCCGCCCGGGCCGACCTGCTTGGCGAAGACGTCGCACTGCGCCGCCGCCGCCTGGAGCTGGAACGCCTCGGGCGAGGCGCCGAGCGTCTTGGCCTGCGCGCGCATCGCGTTGCAGCACGCGGAGATCTTCTGCTGGTTCGGGTTGACGCCCGGACCGGTCCACTTCTTCCCGGCCTCGGCCTCGGCTTCACCGTCGTCGCCGCCGTCGTCGGTCAGCGGCGCGAGCACCGCGGCCTCCGGCGGCTCGGGCGGGGGCGCGGCGTCCTCCACCGGCACGGGCTTCTTGGGGCAGCCCATCACCAGGACGGGCATGCCGACGGTCATCGCCAGGAAGAGCAGGGTGCGGCGAACGGGGGAACGCGTCATCGGGCAGTCTCCTCAAGGTCCCAGTACGGCCCAGGAGCCTACAGGGATCTCGCCCGATTGCGTAGTTTTCGCCCTTACTCGAAGACGCGCTCGATGGCCTCGATCTGCGCGATCGCCTGCCTCGCGTGGGTGACCACCTGGTCCCCCCGGGCGCGGCGGACCGCCTCACCCGCCCGGTCGAGCGCCTTGACCATGTCCCGGGCCGCCTTGCGCGCGCTGCGCAGGTGCGCGTGGCTGGCCACGCGGCGGGTCAGCGCGGGCTCGAGGCGCAGCCAGGTGGCCCGGGCCTGGGCGAGATGAATGGTGGCCGCCGGCCAGTCGGCGAACTCGCCGTCGACCTCGAGGTGCCGCAGCATCGCGTCGAGCTGCAGGGCCACGGTGGGCACGGGGATGGCCAGGAGCTCGCCCGGCCGGAGCCAGCGGAAGCTCCCCGACTCGTCCGCCGCCAGCGGCGGCCAGGGGGCGGTGGTGTCGGCGTGTGCGGCACGATGATCGACGACGTCCATGGATCGAGCCCTTCCGCGGTGCGCGCGTTGGAGTGACATGCGGGAGCGGGGGGGCACAATGAGGGGACACGACCCAAACGCGTCTCCTTTGCTGGGGTGGAAAAACTCCGTTACCGTGCGGGCCGGACCGAGCAGCATGCCGCGAGGATCAGAGGCGCGCAGCGCACCCCCGCCCCGGGAGGCCCCGCCGAGAGCCCGTCCGTTCCTCAAGTGGGTGGGCGGCAAAGGGCAGCTGATCGAGCAGTTCCGGCCGCTCCTTCCCCCCGCGTTCCGCCGCTACTTCGAGCCGTTCGTGGGCAGCGCCGCCCTCTTCTTCACGCTGCGGCCCCCGGTGGCCACGCTGACCGACGTGAACGAAGAGCTCGTCGACTGCTACCTCGCCGTCCAGAAGCACGTCGAGGACGTCATCCGCGCGCTCCAGCGCCACGAGTACGAGGAGAAGCACTACTACGAGGTGCGCGACCGGCTCCCCGCGCATCTGCCCCTCGCCGAGCGGGCGGCGCGGACGATCTACCTCAACAAGACGGGCTACAACGGCCTCTACCGCGTCAACCGCAACGGGCGCTTCAACGTCCCCTTCGGCCGCTACACCAACCCCGGCTTCCGTGCGGCCGACAGCCTGGACAACCTGCGCGCCTGCTCGCGCGCGCTGGAGGGCGTGAAGATCCGCGCGCGCGACTTCGCGCAGGTGCAGCGCTACGCGCGGGCGGGCGACTTCGTCTACTTCGATCCGCCCTACGTCCCCGTCTCGGACACGGCCGACTTCACGTCGTACGTCGCCGGAGGCTTCGGGCTCGAGGCGCAGGAGCGCCTGGCCGAGGTCTTCGCCAGGCTCTCGGAGCGCGGGGCGCACGTGATGCTGTCGAACTCGGACGCGCCGCAGGTCCGCAAGCTCTACGCTCGCTACCGCATCGACACCGTGCTCGCCTCGCGCAGCATCAACTCGAAGATCACCAAGCGCGGCAAGGTGGGCGAGGTGGTCGTGAGAAACTACGGCTAGCGCCTAGGGGCGACGGCGCCGCGCGAAGGCGAGGCCGAGGACGACCAGCGCGCCGAGGCCCGCTTCCTCCGGGCCGCTGCCGGGGGCCACGCCGCACCCACCGCCGCCGCCGTTGTCCCAGGCGACGCTGCCGCCGCCGGCGTCGGTGCCGCCGGTGGTGCCGCCGCTGCTTCCGCCGCTGCTGCTGTTTCCGCCGCCGCCGCTGCTGCCGCCGCTGCTCCCGCTGCCGCCGCCGCTCCCGCCGCTGCTGCTCCCGCTTCCGCTGCTTCCGCTGCTTCCGCTGCTTCCGCTGCTGCTGCCGCTGCTGGAGCCGCTGCTCGACCCGCTGCTGCTGCCGCTTCCGCTTCCGCTGCTGGAGCCGCTGCTCGACCCACTGCTCGACCCGCTCGAGCTACCCGAGCCGGCGTCCGCGGGATCGTCGACGATGGCGTCGTAACGGATGGCCGTGAAGGTGGTGCCCTCGTAGGTGATGTCCACGTTGACGCCGCTGCACGAGACGGCGCTGGTGAACTCGTGCGCGTACGGCTCCGACGAGCTGCACCCGGGCTCTTCGATGAACACCGCCTGCGAGCCGGGCGTGATCCAGTTCTTGAAGAGCACCATGTGGCCGCCGCTGTTCTTGTTGGCGGCGTCGCCCGGCTTGAGGTCCGTGCACTGGATGGAGGTCGTCGTCGTGTTGTCGAACGGCGAGAAGGTGGCCGTCACGCGGCCCGGCGGCGGGAGCTGCCACGCCCAGGACACGAACCCCGAGCAGTCGGAGCGGTACGGGTCCCACTGCGGGTTGCTCGTGCGGTTGCACGTCGGCGAGCACGCCGTGTCGCCGTCCGGCTGGCCGTTGGCGCTCTGGCAGTACTGGAGCTTCACCGCCACCCACTGCTCCGCGTAGGCGATCGCCTGCGAGCGGGTCACCGTCGTCAGGGGCTCCGCCGTCGACACTGTAGGTTCGTTGGCCCCGGGGTCGTGCTCGAACGGGTGACCGGCCCCCGGATCGTTCGGTGCCGAGGAGCAGCCGACGGGGACGGCGATGACGAGGGCGAGCGGCGCGAAGCGGAGGACGCGGGCCAGCATGACGGGCCCCGATTGCGGGCGCCGTGCCACGCGCAATTGCGCCTGTTTCCACGATCGGCGGGAGCATACCTCGCGAGAATCGCTCGCGGTCGGCCGCGCGCGTACGCGGGCCATCGCGAGGGGTGGCCTCACGTCTGGTCGCCCGGGACCCGCGACGAGGTGCACTTTTCTCGGCGTGTTTCAGCGATCTGCGCCTTCTGCACCCTCTGCGTCGCGACGTCGTGTCATCGGGCGGGAGGCTGACCCAGCACGTGGAGTGCCAGGGGCTTCTAGAGAGCCCGGAGGTAGGCGACGAGGGCCGCCCGATCGCCGGCGTCGAGGTCGAGGCCGAAAGGGTGCCCCTGCACGGCGCCGTCCCCGTGGAGCCGCCCCGTGAACGCCGGCGTGACGCGCGCGGGATCGAACATCGCGTCGAGCGACGGCACGGTCCCGTCGTGGAGGAGCGGCCCGCGCGTGCCCACCCCGTGCAGCGACGGGACGCGGTAGCGGCCGGTCCCGCGATCGGTCGACTCCCCCAGCGCCGGATCGGTCCCCACCACGGAGAGCGGCACGGGCGGGCCCGTCAGCGCCGGCGGCGCGTGGCACGACGCGCACTGCGACGCGAAGATCGACGCGCCCGCCGGGGACGCCGTGGCCGCCGCATCGGCGGACGGAAGCGCATCGGCGAGGGAGGCGACGTAGGCCGCGAGCGCGAGCGCGACGATCCGGGGCGGACGCAGCACTGCGTCGTTCGAGGTGATGACCAGGGTCTCGAGGCGGATGGCCAGCGTCGTGCGGTCGCGCATCGCGACCGTTCCGTCGGCCTGGAGATGCGACAGCCAGCGCACCGGGCGCAGATCGGGGATACGCACCGGCTCGGTGCCCGCGCGCGTCGTCACGTCGAGACGGCCCGGTCCCCAGGCCGCGATGGCCTGCGCCACCGCCGGATCGATGGCGCCCATGGCGCTCGCGAGCCGCGCCGCGCCCACGTCGAGCTGCGCATTGGCCAGCCCGGGGACGAGCGCCGCTTCGTGGCACGTCGCGCACGTGACCGCGATCTGGCCGGAGCCGTCCGCCATCCGTGCGCGCACCAGGCCGCCGACGCCCTGCTCGTCGTCGACCCACACGCCGTATCGGGCGGCGTCCGCGCGCGAGGTGAGGGCGACGTGCAGGTACGACGCGAGCTGCACCGGGTAGCGACGGAAGGCGAGCTCGCCGAGCGCGACCAGCGCGGGATCGTCCTCCGAGGTCACGTCGTCCGGGAGGACGAGGGCCGCGGCGCCGGGCGAGAGCGGCGTCGACCGCGCCCCCCCCGGCGCGTCGAGCTCGCTCGCCGCGATGGCGTCGACCGGCGGGTTCCACTCGGGCAAGCGCTCCCAGTCGCCCGCGTCGCCCGTCGCGTAGTGCGCCAGCCGCAGCTGCGAGTACCCGTTGCCCGGCGCGACGAGCGACGCGACGAGCTCGGCGCGCCGGAACGACGCGTCGTTGAGGTACGGCACGGACGGCGCCGGCGACGGCGCAGGCGACGGCGCAGGCGACGGTCCGACGAAGCACGCTCCGGGCAGGAGGCACGCCGCGAGCAACGCGATCGGTCTGCGCGGAAGCCGGTCGAGCATCGCCTCGCCTCCCTTCAACCCGCCGGGCAGGGTCCGACGGCGCAGGCCCACCGACCGACCTGCGGTTGCCATCCGCAGTACCCGGGAATGCTCCCGCTGCTCGGGCACTGGCTGTCGTTGGTGCACTCGTCGCACGACGAGTGGCAGAAGTAGCCTCCGACGGTGCCGCCCGAGCAGAAGAGGCTCGGTGAGCAGAAGGCGCCGGGCCCGCAGTCGGAGTCGACGCGGCAGTTGCTGGCGAGGCACTCGTTCGGGTAGCGACCGGGCCCGGCGGCCGGCCCCCCGCACGAGCAGACGTCGCTCCCCGCGCACTCCACGTCCGTCGAGCACATGTCGTAGAGGCAGAACGGGCTGCCGAGGCGGCCGGTAGGGGTGCAGCGACCGTTGGTGCCGGCGTCGGGGTTGTTGCACTGGGAGTCGCTCCAGCAGCTGCCCCCTGTCAGCCCTGCGTCGGCGTTCACGCCGGGAGGCCGTGTCTTGTCGCACCCGACGTGCGTCG
>DATBQU010000415.1:0-5388 GCA_036560665.1 Polyangiaceae bacterium | reverse complement strand
CCATCGTCCCCGGGGAGCCCCGGCGGGTCAGCTTGCGGTCGAGGAAGGGCTTCTCGGCGAGGAGCTTGTGGGCCTGTTCGCGGGTCACCACCGACACGGCGTTGCCGTCCGGGCCCAGCACCAGGATCACGCCGCAGCACTCGCGCAGGGGGATCTTGGCCCCCGTCTCGCGCAGGTGCTGCAGGACCTCGTCGCTGTTGTCCTCCACCAGCCGCCGGTGCGCCTCGAACGCCGCCAGCAGCGCCTGGCCGTCGGCCGGCTCCTCGCCCACCGAGGCGAACGCCTCGCCCTTGGCGAACAGCAGGTGCGCCGGCAGGTTCGCCGCCTCCGCCTGCTTGCGCGTCACCGGCAGCGCCGGCTCGACGTCGAGCGAGACCAGGCCGACCACCTGCTGGGCCTCGACGATGACGTCGAGGCGGTCGGCCATCGGCGGCTCGAGCAGCCCGCGGTGGATCGACGGCCACGGCTCGGCGATCTCGACGGCCTGCTCGCGCGGCGCGAGCTCCACCAGGTCTTCCTCTTCGCCCGGCCCGGGCGAGCTCAGCACCGCCGCCACCCACGTCTCCACCGGGGGCAGCTTGTCCTGGAGGATCTTGGCCACGAACGCCGTCAGCCGCGGCTCGTACTTCATGATGAGCTGCTCCTGCTCGGCGCACGCCGCCAGCAGCCCCTCCTTGCTCAGCCCCGGCAGGTGCGAGACCACCCGCGGGATGGCGCGCGGTCGCACCGCCCGATCGTCGCCGGGCAGCGCTTCCGGGCGCAGGGGGACGACCTTGCGGCTCATGGGCGCTCAGGGGTTGTAGACCATGCCGCGCGCGCGCGCGACGGCGCGGATCTCGTCCCTCCGCCGGGCCAGCTCGTCGTGATCCTTCACCGGCAGGAAGCGCGCCTCCACGCCGTCGCGTGGCACGCGGACGTAGGTCGCCGCCATCGCCGCCGTCAGCTCCTGGAGCAGTCGCTCGAACTGCACCGCCGTCCGCTCGCCCACCTTCTTCTCCACCTCGAACCAGCTCCAGCGGACGTGCGCGCGCAGCAGCGGCTCGGCGCGCACCAGGAACGTGTTGGTGTTGAACACGCGAACGGCGCCGGCGTCGAAGCCCTTCGGCAGCCGGAACTCCTCGAGCACCTGGAGGCGGCGCGCCACCTTCCCGGCGTCGTCCTGCGCGTCGGCCCACACCGGGATGCCCCCGCGATCGCCGGCCACCTTGGGCGCCGCCTCCACCATGACGTCGGCGTGGGCCTCGATGAAGTGACCGAGGAGCGCGGCGTCGATGGTCGCCCCCAGGTTGTCGAGGTTGGCGATCCACACGTGCTTGCCGCCCGCCGCCACGAAGGCCGACAGCAAGCCCGAGCGGCGCAGCGCGTCCGGCAGGTCGCCGTGCCCGGGCGCGTACGTGCTCGGCTGCCCGTCGTCGCCGCGAAAGAGGCGACCCTCGCGCGTGAGGCGCAGCCCGAGGTCCTGCGTGAACGTGGCCACGTGGGCCGGCGCCCCGTGCCGCGCGAGGGCGTCGCGGGTGGGGGCCTCGGTGGCCTCGCTGGTCATCAGCCACAGCGGCACCGGGCGGCCGGCGCGCTTCGACCACGTCGCGTTCTCGGCGAGGCGGAGCTCGAGGAAGGTGTGCCCGTCGAAGGCCTCCACCAGCGCCTTGACCACGCCGCCCATGCGCGTCGCCATGCCGCCCGCCATCACGCACAGGGCGAGCTCGCCGCGGCGGATGGCCTCGAGCCCCAGCCCGGCCAGGCGCTCGTGCTCCGCCGTACCCGGCACCGGCGCGTCGGTCACGTCGCCGTGGCGGGGGGCCTCGACGACGCCGCGCACGCGGTTGCGCTCCTCCCTGTCGGCGGCGGCCTCGCCGCGGGCGCGCGCGTGGAGGGGAGCGGCGAGCTTCACCAGGCGCTCGGCATCGAAGCCGGCGGCGTCGAGGCGCGCGCGAAGCGGGGCGGGCAGGGCGGCGAGCTCGGCTCTCAGTTCGGATTCGCTCATGGTCCTCGCGCGGCAGGCGCGGCAGCTGGGGGATGGGGGAAGCGACAGGTCGCCTGGTGCGTACAGGATGGTAAGCTCGAGTGAGGGTCCTGCTAATGGGGAAGGTGGCGCACGCACGGCTTGCGGCCGTCGCGGCGGCGGCGGCGGTGCTGCTGCCGCTGCTGGCCGTGCCGCTCGAGACCGGCTGCGTCGTCGAGACGGTGAACGCGCCCGCCAGCGGCGTCGCCGTCAGCGGACCGCCTCCGCAGCCGATGCAGGAGACGCGTCCGCCGCAGCCGAGCGCCCGCGCCTCGTGGGTCAGCGGGTACTGGCACTGGACGGGGATGCAGTACACCTGGATCCCCGGGCACTGGGAAGACGCGCCGCCCGGCAAGCAGTGGCGCGCCCCCAAGTACTCGCTGCGCGACGGGACGTACTTCTACGAGCCGGGCAGCTGGTCGACGCCCGCACCCTGAGCGAGACTACGGTCACGTCGGGATGCTGCCGCGCCCGTTTGCCCGCTCGCGACACGTCGTCCTGCTGGTCGCGCTCGTCGCGCTCGCGGCGGCGGAGCCGGCCGGTGCGCGCGGCGAGGCGCCCATCCTGCACGAGCCCATCCCGCCCGACGCCCGCGAGGACCTGGCCATGCACGTCGCGCTCGACGGCGATCTGCCGGCCGCACTCCAGACGCCCAGCGGCGTCATCTCCGCGCCCGATCCGCGCGCGCCGCCGTCGCCCTCCGATGCGGCGTACGGCCCGGGCAACCAGAACGCCACCTTCCAGCCGGATCGGGACACCAAGCGCCCGGAGGTGACGGGCTACGACGAGCCGTTCACCCCGTCGACGGCGCCCTTCAAGCGCCTCGAGGCGTTCGACGCCGTCCGCGAGGACTACCGCCTCTACGTCCGCGACTCGCGGCTGGTGGCGCTGCCGTCCGCGGCGCCCCCCGGCCCGGACGACGAGGCGTTCTACGCCGACGTCGTGGTCGACGTGGCGGCGGACCGCAACGTCCGCATCCCCAGCGTCGGCCCGGGCACGCGCATCGTGCGGGCGCGCCTCGGCGTGGGGGCCGACGACCTGGCCTTCCGGGTGGTGCGCGACGGCGCGGAGAACTGGTTCCTCCAGCCCTACGGGGCGCACGGCCCGGTCCGGGCTCGCCTGGTCATGGAGCTCGCCATCCCGCGCGCGGCGTTCGGGGGGCAGATGGGCGACCCGGCGTGGACGGACCTCCTCTTCGTCCCGCCGCTGCCCGACAACGTCGCCCGCGACGCGGCCGAGGTGCGCGCCGCCATCGGCGTCGGCCGCGAGATGCGACCGCGCCGCGCCGTGGCCCGCCTGGTGGAGTACTTCCGCGGCTTCGCCGACTCCGACGAGCCGCCGACCGGCCGCGGCAACGTGTACCTCGACCTCGCGCTCACCCGGAAGGGCGTGTGCCGTCACAGGGCCTTCGCCTTCCTGGTCACCGCCCAGAGCCTCGGCGTGCCGACGCGCATGGTCCTCAACGAGGCCCACGCCTGGGTCGAGGTCCACGACGGCTCGCTGTGGCGCCGCATCGATCTCGGCGGCGCCGGCCACATGGTCAACCCCGCCAACGCCGCCATGCCCGACCGCGCGGTGTACAGGCCGCCGCCGGACGCCTTCTCCTGGCCGCAGAACGCCGAGAAGGGCGACGACATGGTGGCCGACGCCAGGGCGCGGGCGGCCTCGGCGAGCTCCGGTCCCCCCGGGGCCGGCTCGGGGGCGAGCGGCGCGAGCAGCGCGGCCCCGTCGCCGCGGGGCACCCTCGACGGAGGAGCCGCCTCGTCCTCCACGTCGTCGTCGACGTCGTCGACCGAGCACGACGATCGCGCGACGTCCCTGGTCACGCTGGCGATCGACGGCTCCGACGCGCACCGCGGCCTGCCGCTCCGCGTTCGCGGCGACGTGCACGCCGAGGGCGAGCCGTGCGGGCACGTCGTCGTCGAGGTGTGGCTGCGCGACGCGAAGAACCAGCGGATGCTGCTGCTGGGCACCCTGGCCACCGGCGACGACGGGACGTACGCGGGCGGCATCGTCGTCCCGGGCGCGACGCCGCTCGGCGACTACGACGTCGTCGCGCGCACGCCGGGCGACGCGCGCTGCGGGAGCGGCGGCAGCGCCGCGTCGAACTAGCCGCGGGCCGTGCTATCTAGCGAGCCTGCCGTGAGCTCCACCTTCCGCCGCTTCGCCGGCACCCCCCAGTACCTCACCAACGAGTCCCTCGAAGCGGCCGTCAACTGCGCGCTCGCGCTCGAGCGCCCCCTGCTCGTGAAGGGCGAGCCGGGCACGGGCAAGACGCTCCTCGCCCAGGCCATCTCCGAGTCGCTGGGGCTCGACATGATCCACTGGCCGGTCAAGTCGACCACGCGCGCGCAGGACGGCCTCTACGTCTACGACACCGTGCAGCGCCTCTACGACGCGCGCTTCGGCGACGGCGACGTGAAGGACATCCGCCGCTACATCAAGCTCGGCCCCCTGGGGCGCGCCTTCGCCTCCAGCCAGCGCCTGGTGCTGCTCATCGACGAGGTGGACAAGGCGGACCTCGAGTTCCCGAACGACCTGCTCCACGAGCTCGATCGCATGCGCTTCGTCATCCCCGAGACGGGCGACGAAGTGGTGGCGACGCAGCGCCCGGTGGTGGTCATCACCTCGAACAACGAGAAGGAGCTGCCGGACGCGTTCCTGCGACGCTGCGTCTTCCACTTCATCGACTTCCCCGACCAGGAGCTCATGAAGCGCATCGTCCGCGTGCACCACCCGCACGTCGACGACGCGCTGGTCGATCAGGCCGTCGTCGCCTTCTACGAGCTTCGCGCGGTGCCCCGCCTGCGAAAGCGGCCCTCGACGAGCGAGCTCGTCGACTGGATCTCGGTGCTCATGCAGGCAGGCCAGGCGGGCCAGGCAGGCCAGGCAGGCCAGGCGGGGGCGGGAGGGAGCATGCGCGAGAGGCTCGTCCGCGAGCTCCCCTTCCTGGGCGTGCTCCTCAAGAAGGAGCAAGACGTCGAGCTGCTCCGGGCGGTGCGCGCGGCGGCGGGCGGTCCCCGGCGGGGCCAATGACCCATCGCAGGGCCGCGGCGCACGGTGCTTGCGCCCGGCTCGCGCACGCCACTAGGATGCGCGCCGCTCAGGGGAGTCTTTGGAGGTAGCGATGCGGTTCCAGCTCGGTGTGGCGGTGGTGGTCTCGGCGCTCGGCGCTCTCGTCGCGTGCGGCTCCAGCAGCACGACGCCCCCGCCGGCGGAGGCGGGGCCGAACGCCTGCAGCGACTCGATCCCCAACGTCTTCAACAACAACACGGGCGTGGCCTGCCCCGTCGACGCGAACGGCAAGCCGCTCGGCTACGACGACGTCATCACCCTCGACTGCGCCGCCGAGAAGATGAAGACGGGCGACATCCAGTTCGGACCGT
>DATBQU010000414.1:0-6144 GCA_036560665.1 Polyangiaceae bacterium | reverse complement strand
ATTTTCCCGAGTTTGTCAGGGCGCGAGCGAACCTCATCGCCCGGGCGTCGCAGTTCACTGCGGACATCGAAGGTTACGTCTTCGACGGAGCGGACGGCGGTCAAGTGGCCTTCTGGACGGCTCGTGCCGATCGCACGTCGAGCGAGCATGTGCACGAGTTCGACGAGTACATCCTGGTCGTCGAGGGCCGGTGCACGGTCATCACGGGCGACGTGCGCACCCAGCTTCGCGCGGGCGACGAGCTCGTGGTCCCCCGGGGAACGACGCAGCGCATGGAGGTCGAGGCGGGGTCGCGGACGGTGCACGTCTTCGGCGGCAAGCGCGCGTATCGGGTCGGCGAGATCTGAGCGCCTCGCGATATCGCCCCAAGCTCTCCCACGTTCTCCGGGTCGAGTGACGGAATGCGCGCGGCGGCGGCGACGTTGCCCCATGGCCGCCACATCCCGTCATGGCCCAGCCAGCCACCCCCCTGACCGCTCCCGGCGAGACCGACGCCCCGGACGGGTGCGACCTGCGCGAGGTGAGCCGCGTGGTGGCGACGGTCCTCCTCGCCAGCGGGACGCCCACCGCCGAGGAGATCGCCCGCGCCAACGAGGGACTCGCGCGGCTCGGACGCCCCGCTCTGGCCGCCCACGACGCGAGCCCCGCGACGCCGGAGGAGCTGGCGCGCACGATTCCGGGCGAGGTCCGGGGCTACGTCACGGGCCTGCTGTTCGGGCTCGCCGGCGACGATCCGCTGCGCCACCGCATGGCGCAAGCGTACGCGGCGCTCTGGGGCCGCCCGGCTCCCGCGCCTGCCACGCCGCCCCCCGAGGGCCCGTCGGCCACCGTCGCGCGCTGGCTCGTCGGCGCGCTCCCACGCCACCACGCCACGTCGGTCCCCGAGGAGAGATCCGTGCTCGACCACGTCTACCGAAGCAACGAGCCGCAGGCGATGGTCGCCCCCTCCACCACGCGCGACCCCCTGCGGCTGCGCGTCGAGCGGATCCGCGACGAGTTCCGGGCGGTGGTGTCCACCATCGAGCGCGTGCTCATCGGCAAGCGCCCGGTGGTCGAGCGCGTCCTCACGGCGATGGCGGCGCGCGGGCACGTGCTTCTGGTCGACTCCCCCGGCGTCGGCAAGACGCTGCTGTGCAAGGCCGTCTCCGCGGCGTGCGGCGTGCGCTTCGGACGCGTGCAGTTCACGCCCGACCTGCTCCCGCTCGACCTCACCGGCGCCTCCATCTACGAGGCGCACGAGAAGCGCTTCGTCTTCCGCCCGGGGCCGGTCTTCACCCAGTTCCTGCTGGCGGACGAGATCAACCGGGCCACGCCCAAGACGCAGTCGGCGCTGCTGGAGGTGATGGAGGAGCGCACCGTCACGGTCGACGGCACGACCCACCGCATGGCCGAGCCCTTCCAGGTCCTCGCCACCATGAACCCCATCGAGCACGAGGGCACGTTCCCCCTCCCCGCGGCGCAGATCGATCGCTTCATGGTGATGCTCGAGCTCGGGTACCCGTCGCCCGACGACGAGGTCCGCGTGCTCGACGCGCACCTCGCGCCCGATCCGGTGCTCGCGTCGGTGCAGCCGGCCGTCTCCGGCGACGCGTTCGTCGCCTGGCAGCGCACCGTCCCGCTCATCCACGCCGCCCCCGCCGTGAAGCGCGCCGCGGTGGACTACGTGGACGGCCTCCGCCGCGGCGCCGATCCCGCGTGCTCGGTGAGCCCGCGCGCGACGCTCGCCTGGATGCGCGCCGCGCAGGCGCACGCCATGTTCTCGGGGCGCGACTTCGTCAGCGTCGAGGATCTGCTCGAGGTGTCCGCCGACGTCCTGCGCCACCGGCTCTGGATCGGCGCGCCCGAGGTTCGCGATCGGCTGCGCGCCATCGCCCAGCGCGGCGCGGGGGCGTGAACGTGACCCCCGCGCGCCGCCGGCGACCGCTGCAGGTGTTTCGCATCGCCTCGCTGCTCCTTCCTTCCGCCGTCGCCTGGGAGGTCGCCACGATGGCGCTGCACCGCACGCAGCTCGACGAAGCCGTCGCCCGCGCCCTGGGCCCGCTCTGGCTGGCGACGCTCGGAGCGCTCATCGCGCGGGGCGTCGACACGCACGTGCGGCGCCGCGCGCTGCCTCCGGGGGTGTCGTGGTCCGACGCGCTCGAGGTGCTCACCGCGTCCGGCAGCTCCCTGGCGTGGACCGGCGCGGCGGCGGTGATCGCCTCGGTGTGGATCGGCTGGGCGAGCCTCTCGCTGGTCGGCCTGTTCGGCCTCTGCGCGCTCCACCTCGTCGCGCTCTGGACATTGCTCCGGACCGGCGGGCACGATCCGTGGAGGCGGGCATCGCTGTCGCGCCGCTTCGTGCCGGGCAGCGCGGTCGAGGGCGAGACCGTGATCGAGGAGCTGCGCCTCGTGGCCCCGCGGATCCCGGCAGGCTTCCGCCTCTTTGCCCGCGGCCGCATCGGCCCGCGCTGGCCCGTCAGCCGGTACGCCGTCCAGGCCGGCGACTCGGGGGCCGAGGTGGTCCTCGAGCGCGACGTCGGCCCCGCCCTCCGCGGCACGTACGACGCAGAGCCCCTCGAAGTGTGGCTCCAGGACGTGCTCGGTCTCTGCCGCTCGCCGTGCGTCGCCGCGGGAGCAGCGCAGCTCACCGTCCTTCCCCGACCGCCGGGCGTCGACGGCGCGCGCCACCTGCTGGAGGCCGGGGGCCACGCCGAAGAGCCCCGCACCGCGCTCCGCCTGCCGACCAGCGGCAGCTTCCGGCTGCGCGAGTACGCGCCCGGTGACGACGTGCGCCGCATCCACTGGCTCCGCTCGGTCGCGGCGCAGCAGATCGTGGTGCGCCTGCCCGACGAGCTGCCCCCCGACCAGCCGGCGGTGCGGCTGGTCCTCGATACGTTCCACGCCGGCCTCGCGTCGGCGACCGACCCGCTCTCGTGCCGGGCGCCCGACGAGCTGCTCGACAGTCTGGTGCGGGTCTGGGTGGGCGTCGGCCGCGCTCTCCTCGAGCGGGGCGTGCGCGTGACGATGGTCACGGCCGTGAGCACGGGCGGCGAGATCGAGCCCGTGCGCAGGCCACTGCACCGCCGCGCGCTCGCCCAGGCCGAGGGGCTCGGCGCGCGCGCCGCCTGGCAGCGCGCCCTGCGGCCCGTCGATCTGCTGACCGACGAGCCGTCGATCGTGGTGTCGCACCGTCTGCCGCTGGACGACGTCGAGAGCGTCGCGCGCTGGGTGGTCGTGCCGGGCGTCCTGTGGACGGCGCCACCCGAGCCGGACCGGAGCGGCGCGACGCTCCTTCTCGCGCATCCCCCGGGCTCCGCCGACAACCGCCCCTCGCGCCGCGCCCTCGTGCGCTCCCTGCGCCGGCAGGAGCGCGCCGACCACGAGGCGTTCCGCGTGCTCGTCGCGCATTCACCGGCGCGCCACGCCGGCAACTTGCTGGCCCGCCCGGTGGGGCCGGGCCGGGTCCTGCTGGAGGTGCTGCAGTGACCGCACGCCAGGCCACGCGGAGCACGGCCATCGCGCCGCTCCTCTACTGGCTCGTGCTCGTCGCCGGGCTCCTGTCGGTGCACCGCATGCTCGAGCACGGCGAGTCGACGCGCGCGGGCGCCCTCTGGACTGGGGCGGTGCTCGGCACGGTGGTCGGTCAGCTCGCGGTGTGGCGCCGCATCCGTGTGTGGGTCCTGGCGCTGCTCACGCCGGTGCTGATGTTCGCCGCCGTCCAGCTCTCGGTGGTGCTGACCCTGATGGTGGGCCTCGATTCGCACTGGACCGAGCCGTGGAAGGACCTCGAGCTCGGCGTCATGGCCTTCATCCCCGCGGTGATCTGCGGTTACGCCTCGCTGACCGAGCGCGGCGGGCTCGCGGCGTTCTGGTTCCCGGCGTCGCTCTGGACGCTCGCCATCCTCGACGGCGCCGACGGTCCGGCGTTCGCCGGCGCCGGGAGCTGGGCGCTGCTGAGCATCCTGGCCGCGCTCTTCGTGGCGTTCCTCTTCGCGCGCGAGAGCCGCCGGATCGCGCTTTGGCAGACCCACGCGACCCACCGTCTCTCGGCCCCCCGGGAGACGGCGGTGCTGCGCCGTCCCCCCGGGCGCGTCGTCGCCGAGGCCGCCTGGCTCGCCGCCACCGTCGCGGCGACCTTCGCGCTGACGGCGTGGGTCGCGCCGCACCTGTGGCAGAAGGAGAAGGGCGAGCCGGAGGGGCTCGCGCTGGCGCAGCAGCAGGCCGCGGACGGCCCTGCCGGCAGTGCGCCGTGCTGCCCCGAGTCGCACGACGCGCAGGGCGGGACCCATCGCCTCCGCGAGTACCTGCCG
Source organism: Polyangiaceae bacterium (assembly GCA_036560665.1). Classification (GTDB taxonomy): domain Bacteria; phylum Myxococcota_A; class Polyangia; order Polyangiales; family Polyangiaceae; genus Palsa-1150. The sequence continues at coordinate 1,855 of DATBQU010000414.1, read as the reverse complement.
CTGCTGAAGGCGCACGCGGACGACGTGCACCCGGCGGCCTCCGACGCCTGCGTCGCCTGCCGTGAGGGTGTGCCCGTGGGCCCCGATCCGGTCGCGCTGTCGTCGCTCGCGGGCGGCGACGCCGGCGGCGCGGGGCCGGCCACGGACACGCCGGGAGGCGCCCAGGCATCCGGGGGCGACGCATCGCAGACGCGCTCCCGCCCGGTGCAGGACCCCACCCTGGCGCCTCCGCCTCCGACGACCCCCGTCGCTCCGGCCGCCGCGCCACCGGCCCTGCCGCACGCCACGCCGGCGGTCCGCAGACCCGCCTCGCCGGGCCCGGCTGCCGCGGTCGCGAATCCGGCCACACCGCCCCCGGTACGCGCCGTCGTGCTGCACCCCGTGCAGTGGCTCCTCGCGCTGGTCGCCTCGGGCCTGCTCGTGCAGCTGGCCCTTCGACCCCTGCGCCGCCTGGCGACGCTGCGTCACCTGCGCGCGCCGCTGTGGCCGGAGCCCGTCGATCAGCAGGTCTCGAACCTCTGGCAGCTCGTCCTGGTAGGCCTGCGCGACGCGGGCTGGCACGCCGCCCCCGGCGAGCAGCCGCCGGAGCTCGCGCGACGCGTCGCCGTGCCCGGGGCCGAGGCCTGCGCGCTGGTCCTCGAGCGCACACGCCACGGCGTGCGTCTCGACGCCGCGGACCTCGAGGCCATGCACGACGGCGCGCGCTCGGCGTACGGCGCGGCCCGCAGGCGCGTCGGCCTGCTGGCGCGCGCGCTGTCGTGGCTGCGGTGGCCGCTGGTGTGACCCGGCCGCGCATCCTTTCGGGGTCGCCGCTCGTCCCAAGGTCAGAACCCAAGGAGCTGACCCATGGCGCCCACCCCTTCCCTCTCGCAGAAAGTCGCCCTCGTCACCGGCGGCAGCCGCGGTCTCGGCCGCGGCGTCGTCGAAGCCCTCGCGTCGCGCGGCGCGCGCGTGCTCGCCATTGCCCGCGACGAGGCCGCCCTGGCGGCCATGGCGCGCGAGGTCCCGGGCGCCGTGGCCACCCCCGGCGACGCCACGGACGATGCCCTCGCCGGGCGCGTCCTCGAGCAAGAGTCGCCGGACCTCGTGGTCCTCTGCGCCGGCGCCATGCCGGTGCTCGGCGCCCTCCAGGAGCAGAGCTGGGAAGGCTTCACGACCAACTGGGACGTCGACACCCGGAGCACGTTCGTCTGGCTGACGCGCGCGCTGCGCATGCCCATGAAGCAGGGCAGCCACGTCATCGTCGTCTCCAGCGGCGCCGCCATCCAGGGCTCGCCGGTCAGCGGCGGTTACGCCTCGGCCAAGCGCGCGCAGTGGTTCCTGGCGGACTACGCGGCCACCGAGAGCTCCCGCGCCGGTCTCGGCCTGCGCGTCCATTGCCTGCTCCCCAACCTGAACCCCAGCACCGCCCTCGGGCGCGCCGGCATCGAGGCCTACGCCAAGCGCGCAGGCGTCACGCCGGAGGAGTTCGGCAAGCGATTCCAGCCGGTGCTCACGCCGGCGATCATGGGGCAGGGCGTGGTCGACCTCTTCGAGACGCCGGAGCGCTTCGCGCAGCTCGCGTACCGCATCGGCGGCGGGGGGCTGGCGGCGCTGGCGTGAGGACCGCGGCGAAGCCGGGGGGCCTCCCTCAGCGCAGCCGAAGCGGCCGCACGAGGGGGAAACCATTTCGGCTGGATCTCGAAATCGTCGCTTCTTGATGAGCGAGAGCGGCTTCTTGTCTTCAGGACGTCGACCACTCTCATGAAAAAGCGGCGCCGGGTCTCGAAAAAGCCGCTCTCTGATCTCGAGAAGCGCCTTCTTCATCGCAAGGAGCGGCTTCTTGATTGCGAGAAGCGTCTTCTTCATCGCAACG
>DATBQU010000413.1:0-5409 GCA_036560665.1 Polyangiaceae bacterium | reverse complement strand
GTCGGCGACCGACTCGGCCGACGCGACCGCGGCCGGCGACGACGCCGGAGGCGAGCCGATGGATGCGCGTGAGGCCGCGCAGTGGGCCGCCGCGAAGGAGGGCGACCCCGAAGAGCTCACGCGGCTGGCGGACCTGGTCGGCTGCGAGGGGCTGCGCGAGCGGGCGTCGGATGCGGAGCTGCGTCCCACGGCCATCCGCGCCATGCAGGAGTGCCGCGACTTCTCCGAGCTGCCGTGGCTCGCCCAGGTCGCGGGCGAGGGGAGCGACGCCGATGCCCGCGCGGCGCTGGACAGCATCGTCGAGCTTTCGGCGCGCCGGCGTCGCGCCACCGATCCGGAGGACGCCGACGAGCTGCACGCCGGGTGCGGCGCGCTGCTCGCCCTGGCCAGGGCGACCGACCGGCCCAGGGAGCGCCGCGTGCTGGCCATCCGCGCGCTGCGGATGCTCTCCGAGCGGGGCTGCGTGAAGCGGGCGGACATCCCGACCGACCTCGACGCCCACTAGCCTAGGACGTGCCGTCGACCATGCGGCGCGCGGCGAGCACCAGACGCTGCACCTCGGCGTGGGCGCGATCGCGCAGGCTCGCCGCGCGGGCCTTCTCCGGGACGATGAGGGGGTCGCCGATGTGCATGACGACCTCCGAGGGGTCGGCGGCCGCCATGCGCGCCAGGTGCGCGGGGAACGACTCGTTCACGAACGCCGCGCCCGAGCCCGTGGCGTAGGCGAGCCCCACCGGGACGATGTCGGCCCCCGAGTGCAGGGCGGCCACGAAGGCGCCGGCGTGGAAGGGGCGCACCTCGTCGTCGGAGAAGGTCGTCCCCTCGGGGAAGACGATGACCGTGGCTCCCTCCTCGAGCCGGGAGCGGATGGCGCGAACGGCGTTGGCGCCGCTGACGGCGTCGGAGCGGTCGACGAACACCGTGCCCACCGCGCGGGCCGCGATCCCGACCAGCGGCCATCGCGCCAGGTCGGCCCGGCTGACCATGTGCCCGCCGAACGCGCGCAGCAGGACCAGGATGTCCGCCGTCGAGCGGTGGTTGCAGACCACCAGGTGACCGCCGCCTCCTGCGGGCGCGGCCCCGCGGGTGAGCACGCTCACCCCGAACACGCGGAGCATGGCCGTGCACCACGAGGCCACCCACCGCTCCCGCACCCGGGCGCGCTCCTCCTCGCGTGTCATGCGCTCGTGCGCGAGGAACGCCGGGAGCATGGCCCCGGTCAGGGCGCCGAACCCGGCGATGCGCGCCGCGCGCCTCAGCTCGTGCCGCGGGCTCACCACAGCTTCCTCATGGCGAAGGCCATCCACTCCAGCCCCCGGCGGGCGAGGGAGCGCTCGCGCCAGGTGGTCAGGTCGATGGGCGTCGCCGTCTCGAGGTCACGCTCGAACCACTCGCGCACGTGGCGGGCGAAGGGGCGGTCCTCGACCGCCAGGTTCACCTCCAGGTTCTTGCGCCACGACCGCTCGTCCAGGTTGTAGCTCCCGATGGTGGTGAACTCGTCGTCGATGATGGCCGTCTTGGAGTGCATCATCGTCCCCGGCAGAGCCCAGATCTCGACCCCGTGACGCAGCAGCGTGTCGAACAGGGCCTCGACGGCGAACTGCACCACCGTCACGTCGCTCTTGGCCGGCACCAGCACCCGCACCCGCACGCCGCGGCGCACGGCGCTGAAGAGCGCGGCGCGCACGCGCCGGTCCGGCACGAAGTACGGATTGGCGATGTCGACCCGCTCGCGCGCGTGGCCGATGCGCACCACGTACTCGCCGTGGATGGTCCGCCGCATCCGCCACTGGCTGACCAGCATCCACACCGGGCGCTTGTGCCTGCGCGAGAGCGGCCGGACGTCGAGCGGCGGGCGCTCGCCGGTGAGCTTGCGCCAGGTGCGATAGAAGAGCGAACGCAGCTCCTGCGTCGCGTCGCCGCGGACCTCGATGACGTCGTCGCGCCACCCGGCGCCCCCCTCGTGCGGAGGCAACCAGGGGGCGGCCAGGTTGATCCCGCCGGTGAAGGCATGGACGCCGTCGACCATGAGCATCTTTCGATGGTCGCGCAGCTCGACCCGCTCCAGGCGGAAGCGCGGGTCGAGCGGGGAGATGGAATGGTACTCGAGGACTCGCCCGCCCGCGGCGACGAGGGGCCGCCACCAGGCCGGCGTCAGGCCCATGCTCCCGAGGGCGTCGTAGATGACGCACACCTTCACGCCGCTGCGTGCGCGCTCGGCGAGCGCACCGCGGAAGCGCTCCCCCACGGCGTCCGGCCCGACCCAGTACATCTCGAGCAGCACCTCCCGCCGCGCGGAGGCGATGGCGGCGAGCATGGTCGGGAACGCCTGCGCGCCGTCCCGCAGCAGGCGCACGGCGTCCTCGCCCACCTCGAACCAGGGCGGCTCCTCGATCGTCGCTCCGTCGCCGGAGCGCATGCCTCGGGTCGAAAGGCGGGAGGCGGTCAATGCGGCGGCACCTGCTCTCGATTCTTAGCCCTCGTCTCGCGGCCTGGGAACGGGCGTCCGGCAGGGTCGAGCCGCGGGGGCCGCGCTGCGACGATGACCAGCGCGTCGTCGCGTAGCATCGACGCGGCGAAGGCGCGCAGCGCGTCGAGCGAGGGAGCGGGGGAGGCAGGGTCGCCCCGCCACAGCTCGATGGTGCGCGCGCGCGGGTCGAGCGACACCGCGAGCGACGCGCGCGCCAGGGACGAAGCCGCGCGCGCCCGGTCGTCCTCCCGCAGCGCACCCTGGCGCAGGCGATCGAGCAGCGCGCGTGTCTGGGCGACCGCCCCGTCGAGCGAAGCGTCGTCGGCCACGATCCGCAGCACCAGGGCGGGGCTACGAGGGGCCCCCACGACGGCCGCGCTCCAGGCCCGAGCCAGCGCCGCGTCCGCCGCGTCGGGGTGCGTGGGGCCGAGCGCACGCGCCAGCAGGCCGTCCCCCCCGTCGAGCACGGCTGCGAGCCAGGTAGCGGCCGAGCGCGCGGCATCGTCGTCCGGGGGCAGAGGGACGGCCAGGAGCACCTCCGAGGGCGCTCCCGCCGGAAGGTCGACCGCGTAGGTACCCGAGCGCCTGGACGAGGTCGCCAGCGGTGGACAGGCCCGCACCTCGCCTGGCCTGCGGGCGATCCAGCGGTCGACGGCGCGAGCCGCGACCTCTGCCTGCGCCTGGTCGACGTCGGCCAGCACGGCGACGCGCAGAGGACCGGAGCGGCTCGAGGAGACGCGCAGAGCGACGGCGTCCCCCGAAGCCGAAGCGAGCCCGAAGGTCGTGCCCAGCGGCTCGATCCACGACGGATGGCCCGGCGCGAGCGCCCCTCCCAGCGCGCCGAGCGCGCGCACGTCGAGGTCGCCCACGCGAGCGAGGAGCGAGCTGCGCGCCCTGTCCACGCCCTCCGCCGACAGGGCGTCGGCAGCGAACGCGCGCGCGGCGAGATCGGCCAGGCGGCGCGCGTGCGCGGCGGGCGACTCGCCTGCACGGGCAGGACCGTGCGCGAGCACGCCGACGCCGTCGCTCGCCACGAACGGCTCCACCCGCGCATCGCCCGCGTCCCCGGAGGCCTGGGCGGCGGCTGCCGTGGCCATCACCGCGCCCGAGCCCGCGTCGCTGCTGGACTCGCCGACCGTCCCGCAGGTGGACGCCAGCAACACCCACGCCTCGCCCTGCCCGTGCTCGACGTGCGTACGCGTCTCCACCACCGGGGCGTGCCACGCGATCGTGGCGCGGTCGATCTCCGCCCGGATGGCGTCGGCCGCCGCAGCGACCCCCGGTCCCCCGGCGTCGCGCGTCGCGGATACGCCCACCGTCAGCGCCAGCCGCGGCTCCTGGTCCGGCCCGCCCCGGCGGCCGGCCAGTCCCCACCACGCCGCGCGTTCGGCGGCGTCCCTCGGGTCGGCCGCCCGGGTGGCGAGGACGCGACCCAGATCGGGCGTCGCCACGGCGTCGCCCAGCTCCACCGCCAGCTCCTGGCGCGCGAGCGCCGCCGCCGTCGCGATGCGCGCAGGAGCGTCGGCGGCCAGATCGCGCGCCGCCAGCTCGAGGGTCGCAGCGACGCAGCCGCCGTCCCCGTGCGCGGTGGCGACCACCGACGTCACGCGCGCCGGAGCGTCGAGGGCAGCCAGGCGCGACGCGAGCGGCCCCCGCGGATCACCGAGGGCGGGCGCCGCGGCCACCGCCTGCTCCGGCCTCGCCGTGCGAGCCGTGACCACCACGCGCGCGCCGCCCGGCGCTATCTCCCCGGAGCCGTCGTAGACGACGGCGCGTGCGTCGGCCGCCACGCCGGGCGTGGTCCGCGCCGGGGCCGCCGCCGGCCACACCGGCGCCCGCGCGAGCGCCGTCGCCGCCTGGTCGGCGAACGCTCCGTCGCCGGCCGTCGCGATCGCCACGCGACCCAGGCCGTGCGCTGCACGCCTCCAGGTCTCGAGCTCCCCCGTGCCGGGCGGGGCATCTCCGCCCGTTCCGTAGGCCTCGCCGGTGCACTCCGCCACGTCGACCAGCACGCGGTCGGCCAGCGGCCGCCGCCCCAGCGCCGCCACCTTGCGCGCCACCGCCGCGAGGGCCGGCTCGTCCGCCACGATGGGGGTGAGCATCGCCGCACGCACTCCGTCGACGACCTTGGCCGTCTCGCCTGGCGACGCGGACGGGAAGAGTACGCGCAGTCTCCAGCCGCCCCACCCGCCCACCGCGCTCACCTCGCTCACGCCCCGCGCCGCCAGCCGCGCCTCGACGAGCGCCGCCAGCGCCACGCCGGGCACGGCGCCTCGCTCCGGGGCGATGCCCTCGGTCGTGACCGCCACGGCGAGCGCTCCGCGCGCGTCCCCCTCGCGCAGGACGACGGCCAGCGAGGGCCGTCCTTCGCCGGTGACGCGCGTGCCTGCAGCCGGAGGCGCGGCGGCGTGCCCGCTGCCGCGCGCTCCCCCGCATGCGCCGCTCGCGAGCGTGACCATGGCCAGCAGCGTCGCGCGGCACGCGACTGCGGCGGCTGCGGTCACTGCACGATGTCGGCCGGCGAGCGCGGAGCGATGTGGTACGTGTAAAACCACGTCACGATCCCCGTCACCGACTTCAGGTGCGTTCCGGGGGCGAAGTCGGTGCTCTTCAGGTCGTAGAGCTCGTTCGACATGGCGAGGGCGTTCGCGTCCGCGGGCGCGTTGGGCTTGGTGTTGACCGGGTACGTGATGCGAAACCCGCTGCTGTCGACCTGGAAGGCGCTGAGGTACACGTCGTTCAGCGTGACCAGCATCGACTCCCAGTGGCGCCCGGTGGCGTAGTTGGCGTTGTTCAGGTCTGCGACCTGGACCACCGTGGTGGGCGGCGTCTCGAACTCGTAGCGGAAGGTGCCGACCGGCTTGGCGAGCTGCGGCAGCGTCTGGCCCGGGTTGAAGACGGCCTTGCCGATGTTGGTGACCTCCTGGTAGGGCCCCACG
>DATBQU010000412.1:0-5962 GCA_036560665.1 Polyangiaceae bacterium | reverse complement strand
GTTCGGGTTCTTCTGCACGAGCGTGCTGGCGAACGCCAGCGTGTCGTCCGACGTCGGATCGGCCAGGATCTGCCCGGTGGCGTAGACCAGGTCGACCAGGGGCGAGGTGTCGGTGTGGAACGCGTCGTACTTGACCGTCGTGCCGTCGGCGTACGTCCGCGTGGAGGTGGGCGCGCCGTCGCGGGTGCCGAACAGCACGCGCGAGCCGGCCAGGAAGCCCATCAGCGTCTCGTGGTTGTCGGCGGGGTTCGGGTCGACCAGCGGTCCCAGCTTCTGCACCAGCGACGCCGTGTAGGTGTGGCTGGTGTCGATGTACCCGTAGAGCAGCGGCCCACCCGGCGCGCTCAGGGCCCGGCTGAAGGAGTCGCGGGCGAGCGCGTCGGGCGCGCCGATGGCGAAGAAGGGCGCAGGCGCCGGCTTGCCGTCGACGGTGGTGAGCTGCCCCAGATCGTTCACGTCCGGCAGCCCGTCGTTGTTGGCGTCCACGAAGGGCGGGACCACCTTGCCCCCCGCGAGCGCCACGAAGCCGCGGGGGTCGCGCTGCACGATGTAGCGCGAGGTGCCGCCGCCGTACGCCGGGTCCTGGGCGTAGAAGATCGACTGCATGAGCTCGAGATCACCGCGCGCCCGCGACAGCACGGTGCGCCCCGTCTGGGGGTCGGTGGTCACGGTGAGCATCGGCACGGACGGATCGGGCGTGGCGTTGAGCAGCTCGGCGTGGGCGACCTCCATCAGCTTGGTGAGCTGCGGGTACGCCGCCCCGGGGACGGGGATGCGGTTGCCGCCGGCGTCGAGCTGGGGGTTGGCCGCGTAGGGCTGCGAGTCGGCCGAGAGCAGGGCCAGCGTCGCGTTGGCGAAGTCGCGCAGGGCAGGGTAGGCGATGACGGGGCGCGTCGCGCCGAGGGCGATGTCGATGGGACGATAGCCGGCGCGGGCGTCGAAGCGCGCCCACGCCGCCTGCGCGTCCGGGTCGGCCTTGAAGGCCGTCACCACGCGGGCCATCGACTCGGTCGACTGGGGGATGGTCCCGTCGTTGTAGAGGTTCTGGAAGCGACCGAGCAGGTTGGACAGCTCCGTGTGCAGCGACCCCTCGCCGCCCGCGGCCGGGGGGTTGCACGAGAGGGTCGGGTCGGGGTTGCCCAGGTCGGCGACGGGAACCTTGATGTCCGGGAACGTCGCGTCGAGCGCCGCGATGAGGTCGGCCCGGTGGCGGGCGAGCGTCTCCACGCGCGCCACGCCGTAGGCCCGGTCCTGCTGCTGCTTCGCCATCGGGACGGGCGTTCCGTCGATGTCCGGCTGCCCGTCGACCATGGCCGGGAGGCGGGTCTGGTCGACGGTGTCGGCGAAGGTGCCGTCGGTCCGCCGGTGGCAGACGCCCTGGAACGACGCGCCGGTGAGGTCCTCGTGCAGCGACTGCGCCCCCACGCGGTCGCACATCACGCCGAAGAGCTCTTCCCCCAGGGTGCCCCGGGGCGGAAGGGTGCGCGAAGTGTCGAAGTCGTTGCTGCAAGCGGCGCCGAAGCCGCCGATCAGGCCGATCAGGATGGGGACGAAGAGTCCCAGGACGCGCCCGAGGGATGCGCGCGTTCTCATGAAGTCCTCCAGAGCGAGCGGTAGATAATAGCCGGTACGGCTCCCGCGCGCTTGCTAGATCACGTGCTCGGAGCCACGAGGAGACGACAAAAGGCATGGAGACGACGAGCGCCATCGTTCTGGCTGCGGGGCAGGGGACGCGCATGCGCAGCGCCATCCCCAAGGTGATGCACGCCGTGGCGGGGTACCCCATCGTCCACTTCGGGGTGCAGGCCGCGCTGGACGCAGGGTGCGGCGAGGTGGTCGTCGTCGTCGGCCACGGGCGCGAGCTCGTCGAGGCCTACCTGGCGAAGGCCTTCGCCGGCGGGCGTGTCCGCACGGCCTTCCAGGAGCAGCAGCGCGGCACGGGCGACGCCGCGCGGGTCGGGCTCGAGGCCGTCGGAGCGCACGCCACGCGCATCCTGGTGATGAACGGGGACGTACCCCTCGTGCGTGGCGACGACCTCGTCGCGGTCGCCGGCCCCCTCGACGAGACCGGCTCGCCGTCGGCTCTGGCGGCGCTGGCGTTCGCCACCTGCACGGTGGACGACCCCACCGGCTACGGGCGGGTCCTGCGCAAGGACGGCCAGGTCGTCCTCATCCGCGAGCACCGCGATCTGCGCGACGACGGCGAGCGCGCGGTGCGCGAGATCAACGCCGGGCTCTACGTGGCCAACGTGGCGCTGATGCGCGAGGCCCTGGCCACGCTCGAGCCGGACAACGTGCAGGGGGAGCTCTATCTCACCGACATCGTCGCCTTCGCCAGCAACGCGGGCGAGCGCATCGCCACCGTCCAGCTGGGCGCCGACGTGCTGGCGGGGATCAACGACCGCGAACAGCTCCAGCAGGTCGACCGCACCATGCAGGCGCGCATCGCGCGGGGCTGGCGCCTGAAGGGGGCCACGGTGCGGGACGGCGCGCGCCTGGAGGCGGGCGTGGTCCTCGAGGCGGACGTCACCATCGAGGGCGGCGCCGTCCTGCGGGGGAAGACCCGCGTCGCGCACGGCGCCACCGTCGACGTCGGCTGCGTGCTCACCGACGTGGAGGTGGGCGAGGGGGCGCTGATCCGCCCCTACACGGTCGCCACCGACGCGCGCATCGGGGCGCGCGCGCAGATCGGTCCCTTCGCGCACCTGCGGCCTGCCAGCGACATCGGCGAGGACGCGCACGTCGGCAACTTCGTCGAGACCAAGAAGACGACGATGGGCCGCGGCGCCAAGGCCAACCACCTGGCGTACCTGGGCGACGGCGTCATCGGCGCGGGGGCCAACGTCGGCGCCGGCACCATCTTCTGCAACTACGACGGCTTCCGGAAGCACACGACGACCATCGAAGACGGGGCGTTCATCGGCAGCGACTCGCAGATCGTGGCCCCGGTCACCGTCGGCAAGGACGCCTACGTCGCCACGGGCACCACCGTGACGCGCGACGTCCCCCCGGGCGCCCTCGCCATCGGGCGGGCGAAGCAGGAGAACAAGGAGGGGTACGCCGCCCGGCTCCGCGCCAGGCTCAAGAAGTAGTTGCCGCTTGGCCGCGTCGCCGAATTCAGGCAAGAACCGGCCAGCATGGACGCCATTCGCATCCGCGGGGCAGGGCCGCTCCGGGGCACGGTCCGCATCAGCGGCGCCAAGAACGCCGCCCTCCCCATCCTCTGCGCCACGCTGCTCTCGGACGGCGCCAGCCGCCTGCGCAACGTCCCGGCGCTGCGCGACATCGAGACCACGGCCGCGCTCCTGCGCTTCCTCGGGCGCGACGTCACCGTGGCCGCCCCGGAGGTCCAGGTGGCCGCCGGCTCGGAGGTCCGCCCCGAGGCGCCCTACGAGCTGGTCAAGCAGATGCGCGCCAGCGTGCTGGTGCTGGGGCCCCTCGTCGCGCGCTTCGGGCGCGCCAAGGTCTCGCTCCCCGGCGGGTGCGCCATCGGCGCGCGTCCCATCGACCAGCACCTCAAGGGCCTCGAGGCCATGGGGTGCACCATCCGCCTCGATCGCGGGTACGTCATCGCCGAGGGCCCCGGGGGCGGAGGCCGCCTGCGCGGCAGCGAGGTCTACTTCGACATCCCCACCGTCACCGGCACCGAGAACCTGCTGATGGCCGCCGCCCTGGCCAAGGGGCGCACCACGCTCGTCAACTGCGCGCGCGAGCCGGAGGTCGAGGAGCTGGGGCGCGTCCTCAACAAGATGGGCGCGGAGGTGGACGGCGCCGGGACCGACGTCATCCACGTGAAGGGCTCCGACCGCGGCGAGCTCGCCCCCTTCGACCACGCCATCATCGCTGACCGCATCGAGGCGGGCACGTACATGGTCGCGGCGGCCATCGCCGAGGGCGGCGACGTCGTCCTCGAGGGGGCGGACCTGTCGGCGATGGAGGCGCTGGTGGTGAAGATGCGCGCCGCCGGCGTGCACGTCGAGAGCGAGGGCCAGAACGTACGCGTGCGCCGCACGGGGCCCCTGCGCCCGGTGAACGTGACCACCGCGCCGCACCCCGGGTTCCCCACGGACATGCAGGCTCAGTTCCTGGTCCTCATGTGCTTCGCGAAGGGCGAGAGCGTCATCAGCGAGACGATCTTCGAGAACCGGTTCATGCACGTCCCGGAGCTGCAGCGCATGGGGGCGAGCGTGGCCCTGCGCGGCAACACGGCGGTGGTCCAGGGGGTGGACAAGCTCTACGGCGCCAGCGTCATGGCGACGGACCTGCGCGCGAGCGCCTCGCTCGTCATCGCCGGTCTCGTCGCCGAGGGCGAGACCGAGGTCCGGCGCGTCTACCACATCGACCGCGGGTACGAGCGCATCGAGGGCAAGCTGCGGGGCCTGGGCGCGACCATCGATCGCGTCAAGGGAGCCGAGGCGTGAGCCTGCCCTCGCTGCTCCCCCCGCTCACCATCGCCTTGCCCAAGGGCAGGGTGCTGCGCGCCGTCGCCCCCATCCTCGCCCGCGCGGGCGTCGACGCCGAGGCCCTCCTCACCGACGATCGGTCCCTGGTGCGCGAGTCCCCGGCGGCGGGGCTGCGCTTCCTTCTCCTCAAGCCGGACGACGTGCCGACGTACGTCGAGTACGGCGCGGCCGACCTCGGCGTGTGCGGACGCGACGTGCTCATGGAGCGTCCGAGCGAGCTGTACCAGCCGCTCGACCTCGGCGTGGGTCGGTGCCGGATGGTGGTGGCGGGGATGGTGGGGCGCCCTCCGCCGACCGGAGTGCCCCGCGTGGCCACCAAGTACCCCCGCTGCGCCGCCGAGCACTTCGCGCGGCGGGGCGTGCAGGCCGAGATCGTCACCCTCCAGGGCTCGGTGGAGCTGGCCCCCATCGTGGGCCTGTCGGATCTCATCGTGGATCTGGTCGAGACGGGGGCGACCCTCGCGCAGAACGGCCTGGAAGAGCGCGAGGAGGTCGCCCGGATCTCGAGCGTCCTGGTGGTGAACCGCGCGGCATACAAGCTGCGTCAGGACCGCGTACGCCCGCTCATCGAGGCGCTGCGGGGCCCGCGTCCGGATCAGGCGGGGGATCGAGGCGGACGAGCGGGCGCAGGCGCTTGAGCGTCGCCCGGCCGATGCCCTTGACCTTGAGCAGATCTTCCACGGCTCGGAAGCGACCGAGGCGGGTGCGCAGGGCGAGGATGGCGCTGGCGCGCTTCTCCCCGATGCCGGGCAAGCGTCTCAGATCGTCGGCGCCGGCGGTGTTGAGGAAGACGGGATCGTCCGGTGTCGCCTCGGTGTGGGAGGCGGGGGCGGGCGCGGACGTGGGCGCGGGCGCGGACGTGGGCGCGGCCGCGGGCGCGGGCGCGGGCGTGGGCGTGGGCGTGGGCGTGGGCGTGGGCGCAAGCGCGGGCGCAGTCGCGGGCGCGGCTTCGGTCCCGAGCGCGCCGGCCACGGCGTTCTTTCCGACGAAGGCGAGGAGGAGGAGGCCGGCTGCAGCGAGGGCGATGCGCGCGACCGGCTTCGCGAACCGCGAGCCGATCACGCGCACCACCACCCGCGACAACGCCTCCCGCAGGGCGGGGATCATGGCGTCGTCCTCGTTTCCGTCAGAGGAGCGGATCGCTCGCGCTCACGGGAGGCGGGCTGAGCTGAGGCCGGGGACGAGGGCGTGCATCCATGCTCTCGGGGCGGCGCTCCGCCTCCCATTCCCGGACCTGCAGCTTGCCGTTGGTGGGGATGGCGTCGAGGTGCAGGTTGAGCGAGCCGTCCTTGTTGGTGAAGCCGATGCCCACGCGCACCCAGAACGACTTGCCCTGGCCCCGCTCGACGACCGTGTAGACGGCCTTCATGTCCCTCGTGTTGCGTGTCTGCTCTTCCATGGCGCTTTTTCTCCGTTCGCGCCGCGGCCTCGATGGCCGTGCGCGGGCGGGTGCCATTGCGACGCGCGTGCCGTGCTGCGCGTGCGCGAAATTGCCGGAG
>DATBQU010000411.1:0-20025 GCA_036560665.1 Polyangiaceae bacterium | reverse complement strand
CGGGCGACCGCGATGCAGCTCGATGAGCGCCGACGAACCGAAGGCCATCGCCAGCGCGAGCGGGTACATCTGGCCCTGCTCCGCCGAGGCCTCCGCCTCGCGCGTCGCGCCCGCGCTGTCCCCGGTGGCCAGGAGCGCCTGCGAGAGCAGCGCCCGGGCGCAGGCCACCAGGAACGAGTCGCGCCGATCGAGCAGCGACTGCAGCGACGCGACCACGTCGGCGGCACGCCCGTCGTTCAGCCTGGCCCCGGCCAGGAAGAAGACGACCCAGTCGGAGAGCATGTCCGGCCCCGTCGGCTTGCGGAAGTCGAGCCACTCGCCGGCGACGTGCTCGGCGCGGTCGCACCGGCCGGTCTCCTTGTGGGTGAGGACGGTGAACGCGTCGGCCAGCCCACGCCCGAACGCGTCGGCGGTGCGGTCGGCCTGGAAGCGCGCGCGCGACAGGCTGGACATGGTGGGCCCGAGGTCCGCGTCGAGCAGCTGCAGGTAGGCGCGCGCGATGAGCAAGCGCAGGACGAAGACGGGGTCGGAGGCCGTCCCGTTCCCCAGGGCCTCCGCGCGCTGCACGAACGAGCGCGCCAGGTCCACCTTCCCCATGGTGCCCAGGCCGATGCACACCCAGCAGACCGCCGTGGCGTAGGGGCCCGACGGCTCCGGTTGCACCGAGCACCCCAGGATGGCCTGGAGCACCGGCCCGGTCACGGTGGGATCGGACAGGAACATCCCCGCCGCGAACACGCCCACCGCGCCGAGGAACCACTGGATGCTCCCGTTGGGCAGCAGCGCCATGGCTTCCCGCCCTGCCTCGACCACCCCCGGCCAGTCCCCGCGCATCACGAAGGCCTGCGTCTGCACCAGCCGGATGAGCCCGCGCTCCGCGTCGTCGGGCCCGCACGTCACGCCGCGCTGCCCGAGCGCGATGGCGGCCTGATCGTTTCCGCCGTCGACCTCCATCTGGGCGGCGCGGAGCAGCCAGGGTACGGCCTTCCCTCCCTCGTGCGCGCGCTCGAAGTGGTCGGCGATGATGAGGGCGTCCTTCTCGCCCGCCGCGCCGAGCCACTCGGCCGCGAGGCGGTGCCCGGTGATCCGGTCGGCGTCGGTGAGCATGGCGTAGGCCGCCTCACGCAGGAGGCTGTGGCGGAAGGAGTACTCGCGGCTGCCGGGGAAGCGGCTGACGCGCGACTCGGCGAACACCTCGCGCTTCACCAGCATCTCCAGCCACTCGCCCGTGTCCTCGCCGCCCTTGCCCACCAGGACCTGGACGCCCCGCTGCCAGAACGACTCCCCGAAGACGCTCGCCGCCCGGACGATGCGGCGCGCCGCCGGCTCCATCTGCTCGAGGCGGGACTGCACGAGCGCGAGCACCGTCTCCGGCAGGCTGTCCCCGCCGCCCTCGGCCACCAGGCGGATCAGCTCCTCGAGGTAGAAGGCGTTGCCGTCGGCGCGCTCGACGACGCGCGCCAGGACGTCCCGCGAGAACGACTCTCCCAGCGCCGCCCGGGCCAGGCGCTCGGCGGCCCGGGGCGTGAGCCGGCCGAGCGCGATCTCGCTCGGCTCGGCCGCCGCCCATAGATCGGGGAAGGTGTCGTGCACCTCCGGCCGTGCCAGGGCGAGCACCATGAAGGGCCTGGCGGCGAGCGCCCGCAGCCCCTCGCCGATGTACGTCACGCTGGGCAGGTCGCCCCAGTGCAGGTCCTCGAGGACGACCACCAGCGGCCGCGCCGCGCACTCGGCGGCGAGCCATTCGCCGAACGATCGTCCCAGCCACACCGCCATGATCTGCGGATCGTTGCGCGCTGCGCGCAGCTGGGGGCTGGGCTGCGACGTGGAGGGCACGCCGACCAGCTCGCCCAGGAAGTCGGCGATGCGCTGGACCTCGAGGCCCTTGCAGACGTGGGCGATGCGCGCGCGCAGCTTGCGGTCCTGCTCGGGGACCGCATCGTCGCCGGCGAGCCCCACCGCCTGCCGCACCAGCTGACGCGCCAGCATGAAGGCCGACCCGGCGCCGACGGGGTCGGCGTGGGCGGTGAGGACCGTCACGTCGCCCCGCTCCCGCGCCTTGTGCTCGAACTCGTGCCGCAGCCGCGACTTGCCCTGCCCGGCCGGGCCGGTCACGAGCACGACGCGCGCGACCGATTCGTCGATGCACTCGCGCAGCGTCCCGTCGAGGAGCGTGATCTCCTTCTCGCGGCCGACGCACGGCATCGGCTTGCCCATCAGCGCCCGGAAGGTCTGGCCCTCGGTGCGCCGCGCGAGGAGCACGTTGCCGCGAGCGTCCCTGCGCACGTCGAAGCGCTCGCCCAGGAAGCCGGCCGTGACCTGGTCGATGCGGATGCCCGTCGCCGCCGACTGCGCGAGGAGCCCCGCTGCCTGGTCGATGATCGGCCCGGGTGGGCCGCCCGCCGTCGCCAGCGCGCGCCCGGTGGCGAGGGAGACGCGCGCGGTGGGGTACGCCATGCACAGCTCGAGCGCGCAGCTCGCCGCGGTGACGACCTGATCGCTCATCGAGCGACGACCGCCGACGGTGACCATGAGCGTGCCGTTCGCCAGGCGCACCGCGTCGCCTCCGTGTCGCCGCACGATCTCGCTCGCCCGGTCGTCTCCTTCCGCGAGCTCGGGGACGACCGCGAGCAGCACGCTCACCAGTCGCTGCTCGCCCCCCGAAAGCCCGGGCGGCGGCCGCGACGCCATCCGGGGCGCCCCGCCGCCGAGGCTCTGGAACGCCTCGAGCTCGCGGAGCACCGCGCTCCCGTCGGCCGGGCGCGCGGTCTTGTCCTTGGAGAGCATCCGTCCCACGAGATCGTCGAGCGCCACCGGCAGCTCGGGCCTGAGCTGGCGCAGGCGCGGAGCCTCCTCCCGGAGGATCTTGGCGAGGACCGCCACCACGTGCGCGCCCGAGAACGCGTGCTCGCCGGTCAGGCACTCGAAGAGCACGCACCCCAGGGCGAAGACGTCGGTGCGCACGTCGAGCGTGCGGTCCGCGATGGCCTGCTCGGGCGACATGTACCCGACCGTTCCCAGCAGGACGCCGGTGCGGGTGAGCGCCCGCGCGGTGGGGGCGAACCCGGAGGCGGTCAGCCGCACGATGCCGAAGTCGATGAGCTTCGCGCGCGAGGGATCGCCCCCGGGCAGGAACACGTTGCTCGGCTTCACGTCCCGGTGGATGACGCTGCGGGCGTGGGCCGCCGCCAGGCCCTCGGCCACGCGCATCGCCATGTCGATGCTCTCGCTGGCGCTGAGGCCGGAGCGCGCCAGGCGCTGCTGCAGGTCTTCGCCCTCCAGCCACTCCATGGCGAGGAAGGCCTCGCCCCTCGGCGTGAGACCGTGCGCCACGTACCGGACGATGGCGGGGTGATTCAGCTCGGACAGGACGCGGGCCTCCTGGACGAAGCGCTCGTCCTCGCTGTCGCCACCCGCCACGACCTTGATGGCGACCGGCCCGCCCTGCACCCGGTCGATCGCCCGGTACACGGTGCCCATCCCCCCCGAGCCGGCCAGCCGCTCGATCGCGAAGCGGCCGGCGAGCACGTCTCCCCCCTCCATGGCCCATCGATTGTCGCCCCCCTGCCATGGGCCATCAAGGTCAGACTTGGCCGCCTGCCACCGCGCCGTCGCTGCACCGGGATTGTCGCGCGCACGCAGCGCGTGATACCCACGAAAATGAGCATCGAGCCGGAGGGGCAATGAGTGGCATCGTGCACGAGGAGCAGAACGTGAACGTCCCGGCCAGGGTCCGGGCCATCGTCGCCGAGGCCGTGCGGCGTCCGGTCGACGAGGTCCCGCTCGAGGCGAAGCTGGAGAGCGGCCTCGGCGTCGACTCGATGGTGATGATCGAGATCGGCGTCAGCATCGAGGAGCAGTTCGACATCGCCCTGCCGCCCGAGCTGGCCGACGAGGTCCGGGTGGAGACCGTCGGCGACCTGGTGGGCGTGGTCGAGACGCAGCTCACCTCCCGCAAGCGGAGGAACTGATGGACGCCCACACGCGAGCCGAGCGGGAGGCCATGAAGCGCACTCCCGCCGAGCAGCGCGAGCACGAGCGCCTGCGCGTCGCTCACCACTACGAGCACGATCCGGAGATCTTCCGCCTGGTCCTCGGGCGGCAGCGCGCCTACTCGGTCGGCGTGTTCGCCGGTCCGGACGACGACCTGGAGACCGCGCAGGACCGCAAGCTGGCCCGTATCCGCGAGAAGCTCGATCTGCGCCCGGACGAGACGGTGCTCGACGTGGGATGCGGATGGGGGAGCGTGCTCCTGCACCTGGCCGAGCACACGCGCGCGAAGATCCACGGCATCACCCTCTCCGCCCAGCAGCGGGACGTGACGCAGCAGCGGGCCCGTGACCTCGGCGCCGGCGAGCGCGTGCGCGTCGAGGTCCGCCACGTGGAGGAGCTCGATCTGCCGGCCGAGTCGGTGGACGCGGTGGTCTTCTCCGGCAGCATCGTCCACATGCACGATCGCGCGGCCGTGCACCGGCTGGTGGGTCGCGTCCTGCGGCCGGGCGGGCGCCTGCTCATCTCCGACTGCTACTTCCCCAAGCAGGAGCGCGGCGACCGGAACAGCGAGGCCACGCAGCACATCTTCGTCACCGCCCTGGGGTACTGCCGCCTCATCCCGCTCTCGGAAGAGCTGTCGCTCGTCGAGGACGCGGGGCTCGACGTCACCCACGTCGAGGACCTCACCGAGAACTACGTGCGGACGGTCGACCGCTGGGTCGACAACGTGCGCCGGCATCGCAAGGCCATCGACGCCATGGCGCCGGGGTTCGCGCGCCTGCTGCAGACGTACATGACCGTCGGGCGGATGTCGTTCCACCGCCGGTCCGCGCTCGAGTACATGATCCTGGCCGTGAAGGGGCGCCCGCGCGTCAACTACGGCGCCTGGCCCGTCACCGGGACCCCATGAGCACACCGACGCTGGCGGGTCTGCTGCGGGCCCGCGCCGACTCCGACGGCGACACGATCGGCATCCGCTTCCACGAGGGCGAGGCGCCCGTCGCGTGGACGTGGGCCGAGTACTGGGAGCACGCGCGCCGCGTCGCCGCCGCGCTGCACGCGGAGGGCCTGCGTCCCGGGGATCGCGTGCTGGTGCTCGCGCCCGACGTGCGCGCCGCGGTGGCCGGGCACTTCGGCGTGTGGGCGCTGGGGGGGATCCCGACGCACGTGGGGCTGCCGTACCGCCTCACCGACGTCGCCGCCTTCATCGACCAGCTGCGCACCACGGCGAAGAGGCTCGACGCCTCGACGCTGCTGGTCTCGCGCACCGTCGCGCCCTTCGCGCAGAGGCGCGACGGCGAGCGGCTCCTCGTCATCGAGGATCTGCTGGAGGCCTCCGTCGCCCGTGATCTCCCCCACCCCGACGACCTGCCGCCGCCGCCGCTGGTGCAGCTCACCAGCGGCAGCACCGGCCATCCGCGGGCGGTGGTGGTCCCCCACCATCGCCTCGTCCTGCACCTGGAGCACATCGCGGCCGCGCTGCCCGCGGGCGAGCGCGCGATGGGCGTGACCTGGCTGCCGCTCTACCACGACATGGGGATGATCGGCGGCCTGCTCTATCCGTTCTTCACGCGGTTCCAGGTCAACCTCCTGTCGCCGATGGTGTTCCAGTCGCGGCCGTACTTCTGGCTGGAGCTGATGTCCGAGGTCGGCGCGACGCACACCGTGGGCCCGCCGTCCGCCTACGCCATCCTGATGCGGGTCGCGGCCAAGGCGGCGCAGGCGGGGCTGCGGCTCGACCGCCTGCGCTGCGCGATGATCGGCGCGGAGCCCATCTCCCCCGCCCTGCTGCGCCGGTTCTCGGACGCCTTCGCGCCGTGCGGCTTCCGGCCCGAGGCGTTCTTCCCGGTGTACGGCCTGGCCGAGGCCACGGTGGCGGTGACCTTCCCGACGCCGATGACGCCCACCCGCGTCGACCGCGTGGACCGCGTCCTGCAGGAGCGCGAGGGACGGGCCGAGCCCACGTCGGCCGAGACGGCGCTGGAGCACGTCGGCGTCGGAGCGCCGCTGGGAGACACGGAGGTGCGGGTCGTCGACCGCGGCGGCGCCGACCTGCCCGACCGCCGGGTGGGCGAGATCCTCGTGCGCTCGCCCACGCTGATGCAGGGCTACTACCGCGAGCCCGAGGCCTCGGCCGCGATCCTCCGCGACGGGTGGCTGTCGACCGGCGACCTCGGATACCTCGCCGGCGGGTCGCTCTTCGTGGTCGGCCGCATCAAGGATGTGATCATCAAGGGCGGGCACAACCTGCTCCCCGAGCCGCTCGAGGAGATCGTGGGCTCGGTGGAGGGCATCCGTGCCGGGTGCGTGGCCGCGGTCGGCGTCCGCGCGGCGGAGCGCGAGACCGAGCGCGCCGTCGTGATCGCCGAGACCAAGGTCGAGCCCTCCGGCCACGGCGCGCTGGCCGAGCGCGTGCGCGAGGCGCTCAAGTCGAACGGCATCGCCGTCGACGAGGTGCTGCTGGTGGCGCCCGGCTCGCTGCCCAAGACCACCAGCGGCAAGGTGCGACGCCGGGCGGTCGCCGAGTCGCTGGGCGCGGGCCGCACCCCCGGAGCCGACTCGTGATCGAGGGCACCCGGCGCGGCGACCGCCCCGCGCCCCGCCTGCCCTCCAGCATCCCCGCCCTGCTGCGCGAGCTGGGCACGGGCCCCGACCGCGATCGCATCGCCTTTCGCTTCATCGATCGCACCACGCAGACGCTCGCCTCGGCGACGTACCGCGAGCTGCTGGAGCGGGCGTCGGCCATGGCCGGCGAGCTGCGCCGGTCGGGCGTCGGCGAGGGCGACACGGTGATGCTCCTGCTCGAGTCGCGGCTCGAGTTCTACTACGCGCTCTTCGCCGCGATGCAGCTCGGCGCCCTGCCGGCCGCGGTCTACCCGCCCCTGGCGGTCGAGCTGCTCCCCTCCTCGCTGGAGCACCTGAAGCGCGTCGCCCGCGAGCTCCGCGCGGCGGCCATCGTCACCAGCCGCCCGCTCTACGGCGTCGCCACCCAGGTTCGCCTGGCCCATCGCCTCGCGCTCGTGGCCGTCGAGCAGGTGGGAGGGAGCGCCGAGCCTCCGCCGGACCGGGGCGATCCCGGCGACCGCCCCGTCCTTCTCCAGTACACGTCGGGCAGCCTCGCCGCTCCGCGGGCCATCGAGCTGTCGACGCCGGCCATCTACGCCAACCTGACCGCCATCGGCGACGCGTTCGGGATGCGCGAGGGCGACGTCGGCCTGTCGTGGCTGCCGCTCTACCACGACATGGGTCTGCACTCCTGCTTCTTCGCCCTCATGTTCCGCATGCCCGCGGTCATCATGTCGCCGCTGGAGTTCCTGCACCGACCGTCGTCGTGGCTCAGGGCCATCGGGCGCTACGGCGTGACGCACTCGCCCGCGCCCAACTTCGGCTACTCGTTCGCCGCGCGCCGCATCAAGGACGCCGACATCGCCGGCGTCGACCTCTCGTCGTGGCGCGTGGCCATGGTGGGGGCCGAGCCCATCGACGCCGCCGTGCTCTCGCGGTTCGCCGAGCGCTTCGGGGCCCACGGGTTCCGGCGCGAGGCGTTCATGGCCGCCTACGGCCTGGCGGAGAACACGGTGGCGGTGAGCTTCGCCTCGCCGCAGACGGGGCTTCTGGTCGAGAAGATCGACCCGGCGGCTTTCTCGGAGAGCGGCGAAGCGCGCCCCGCCGGCGACGCCGACAAGGCCATGAACGTCGTCTCCGTCGGCAAGCCCATCGACGGCCACGCCGTGCGCATCGTCGCCTCCGACGGCGCCGAGCTGCCCGACGGACGGCAGGGCGAGATCGAGGTGCGCGGCGCGAGCCGGATGCTCGGGTACCGGGGCGAGGCCGCGGCGACGGCGAGCGCCTTCGACGGGGCGTGGCTGAAGACGGGCGACCTCGGCTACACGCGCGGCAGCGAGGTGTTCATCACCGGGCGCAAGAAGGACCTCATCATCCGCGGCGGTCGGAACTACTACCCGCAGGACATCGAGGCGGCGGCCACCGTCCCCGGCGTGCGGCACGGCTGCGTGGTGGCCTTCGGTGTGGCCGACGCCAAGAGCGGCACCGAGGACGTGGTGATCGTGGCGGAGGCGAAGAAGGGGAAGGGCCCGGTCGACGCCGCCCTCGCCGGCAAGATCCGCGCGGCGGTGCTCGACCAGCTCGGCGTGGCGGTGAAGGACGTCGCCCTGGTGGAAGCCGGCGCCGTCCCCAAGACCACCAGCGGCAAGCTGCGCCGCGCGGAGTGCCGGCGCCGCTACCTCGCCGGTCAGCTGGTGGCGCCGACGCGGCCGGGCGTGGCGCTCCTCGCGCAGGTGGGCATCTTCAACGTCCTTCCCGGGCGGGCGCAGCGGCTGGTGGAGCGCGTCGTCCGCAAGCTACGCCCCGCCGGCCGCTGACGCGAGGCCCGCCTCGACGCGCTGCCGCGCCTCTCGCGCGACCTCGACGGGATCGACGTCGCGGGTCGCTATCGGGGCGTGGATCTCCACGCAGATGGTGGCCGGCGCGTCGAAGACCATGCGCCCGTAGGGAAGCGCCTCGGCGCTGCCGGCGATGGTGATGGGCAGGACGGGCACGCCCATGCGGCCGGCGATCTTGAAGGCCGCCGGCTTGAAGGGGAGCATGACGCCGTCCCGGCTGCGCGTCCCCTCGGGGAAGAACACGGTCGACGGACCTCGCTCCGTGGCCGCCACCATGCGCAGCCCGGCCAGCGAGTTCCAGATGCTCTTGCCGTCCACCGGCATGTGCCCGAAGCGGCGCATGCCCCAGCCGAGCACGGGGAGGCGGAACAGCGATCGCTTGGCGACGAAGCGGATCGGTGCGCGACGCTGCAGCACGTGCAGCAGCACGAGGGTGTCGATCGCGCTGCGGTGGTTGGCCACGACGATGCAGCGCCCGGCCTGGGCCAGGTGCTCCAGCCCGCGCACCTCGACGCGGATGCCGGCCAGCGCCAGGATGCTCCCCGCCCCGCGCGACGAGAAGAAGTCGTGCATCCGCTGCCGGCGGTCGAACGCCAGCGTGACGATGCCGAACGGGACCAGGACGGCGAGCATCGCCACCCCCCACAGGACGGCGGCGACAGAACGAACCGCCCGAACGGGATAGGGCCAGCGCCTTGACGCTCGAGAAAGGTGCACGGTACGAAAGTCGAGCGCTCGTCGCCCCCTCGACGAGGCAGGAGTGTAGCCAATGGCCGCCCGACACGTGGACTTCTACTTCGACTACCTGTCCGGGTACGCGTATTTCGGCTGGCTGCGCGTCCAGGACGTCTGCGCGAAGCGGGGGATCGAGCTCGGGATCCGGCCCGTGCTGTTCGCGGGGCTGCTCAACCACTGGGGCACCGTCGGCCCGGCCGAGGTCCCCCCGCGGCGCGCCTGGGTGTACCGCGACGGGTTCCGCTTCGCGGCCCTCAACGGCATCAAGCTCGCCTGCCCCCGGTTTCACCCGTTCAATCCGCTGCCTGCGCTGCGGCTGTCGCTGCGCGAGGTGGCAGGGGCGGATCAGCAGCGCGTCGTGCAGACCCTCTTCCGCGCCGGCTGGACCGACGGGATCGATCTGGGCTCGACCCGGGAGCTCGTCGCCGCGCTGGACGCGGAGGGCCTCGAAGGCAGCGCCCTCATGGAACGCGCGGACACGTCGCTCGCCAAGGACGCCCTCCGCCGCGAGACGGAGGCCGCGATCGGGCGCGGCGTGTTCGGGGTCCCCACCATGATCGCCGAGGACGAGCTCTTCTGGGGGAGCGACCGCATCGACCACCTCGAGCTCTACCTCGACGGCAAGGATCCCCTCGATCCGTATCGCGAGCGGGTCGCGGAGATCCTGGGGCGCGCCCGCGCGGCAGACCGCCCCGGCAAGGGCGGGCGGGCCTGAGCTTCGCTCGCAACCTCTCCGCGGTGCTCCTGTGGGAGCTGCTGTGGGGTTTCGGGAACGCGTGCACGTCGTCGGCCATCTTCGTGCCGTTCCTGAGCCAGCTCGCCGGATCGAAGCGGCTGGTGGGGACGGTCGGCCTCACCATGCTGCTCGGGATCCCGGCGCTCCTCGTCTCGATGTGGCTCGCGCATCGGCTGCGGCGGCTGCGCGTGGCCGTCGCCCTGCTCTGGGCGGCGCAGGTGGTGGGGTGGATCGTCCTGGGCGCGGTCCTGCGCATGCGCGCGCCGCCGATGGCGGCCATCGTCGCGGTCATCTACGCCTCGCAGTCGGTCTTCTCCTTCGTGGCCGTCGTCTCCATGGCGCCCACCTACCAGCTCCTCACGGGCGTCTTCGGCGATCGCTTCGGCACCGCGCAGGGGCTGCAGCTGCTCGTCCGTCAAATCTCCGGCGTCGCCGGAGGGCTGTGGGCGGCGACGGCGCTGGCGGGCGACGCCTTCCCCAGGAACTTCGGCCTGACCTTCCTCGTCGGCGGCGTCGTCCTCACGTCGAGCAACGTGGCGCTGCTCTTCTTCGCGGAGCCGGCCCGGCCCCCGGCCGCCCCGGCCCCCACGGCGTTCCTGCCCGACCTCGGTCGGACGCTGCGGCAGGCGAGACCCGTGGCCAGCCTGATCTGGGTGATCGCGTGCGCGGCGTTCCTGGTGAGCGCAGAGGCGCTCTTCGTGGTCAGCGCCCTCGAGCGCCTGAGGCTCGGCGACGCGTACGCCGGCATCTTCGCCTCCGTCACGCTGGCCGCCTCCGGGATCGGCGGCGCGCTGGCGGGATGGACAGGCGATCGCATCGGCCACGCGCGGGCGCTCCTGGTCTCGCTCGCCCTCCAGATCGTGGCGTTCGCCCTCGTCCTGAAGCTCGGGGGGCTGGCGCAGTTCTACGTCGCGCTCGCGGTGGTGGGCTTCGCCAGCGCGGCGATGCAGATCGGCCTGGCCGGGCTCACCGCGAGGCTCGCGCCCCCCGGGGCGCAGGGCGCGTGGATGGCCATCATGCGCTGGCTCACCCAGCTCGTCTCGGCGCTGGCGACCGCCGCGGCTGCGTTCCTGGCCGACAGCGTCGGCTACACCGTCCTCTTCGCGGTGTGCATCGCGCCGGTGGTGGCCGCGATGCTCGCCGCGCGGGGGCTCACCTGGCGCGAGCGCGCGGTGATGGGCGCGCTCGCGCCGGCCGAGGGATGACGGAGCGACTCAGGGCGTCGCTTCGAGGCGAGGCGGCCCCTTCGACAGGTCGCCCCACGCGTTTTCGCGCTCGTGGGACAGCTCGATGCGGCGGCCCTCCACGTCGAAGTGCGACACCTTGCCGCGCTCTTCGCCCACGTCGTACGTGGCCGTCGCCTCGAACGCGCCGTCCCACTCCCCGGGCGTGTGGTGGATGACGAGCTTGCCCTCGCGCGGCACGCGCGCGAGCAGGGCCGCCCGGGTCGGGGCGTCCTCCAGGCGGGCCTCGAAGGCGAGCGCATCGCGCACGACCTGGGCCGGGATCTCCGGCCAGTAGACCGACTCGAGGACCGCGTTGCCGTCGGCGTCGAGGCGCGCCCACGCGAACGAGTCGCTCACGGGGATGCCGTCGATCTGCCGCGAGACGGTGCTGAAGTAGTACTCGAGCTTCGAGCCGGCGAGGGTGGCGAAGTCCGGCCCGCTGCGGCCCACCTTGCTCACCACGGCGTAGGGCGACACGTCGCGCATCTGGTCGGCGGGCAGACCCGCGCCGAGGAAGTACGAGCGGACGAGGGCGTCGTGGGCTTCGGCGCCTCCCGGCAGCGGCGGCCTGGCGCGCGTGGGCGCGTCGGCGTTGGAGATGGCGAGCACCAGGCCGGTCGGGCGGGTCGCGAAGACCCCCTCGTCGCCGACGATCTTGCGGGAGCCGAACTCGAGGCGCTCGGCGGGGTTGTCGCCCACGCGGAACCGCGAGCGCTCGACGGCGTGCACGAAGCCGGCGCGGACGTCCGCCGGCGCGGCCGGGGACGTCGAGGGGCCGGTTCCTGCGGAACCGGACGGGGAAGGCTCCTGCGGAGCCGAGGAGCACGCGGTGGCGACCAGCGCGCACGCGATGGAAAGGACGATGGATGAGCGCATTGGTTTCTCCTCAGTCTCCGTAGGTGGCGCAGTCGTAGTTGCAGGCGAACCAGGCACCGAAGTAGCCGTTGCCCTTGGCGTCGTTGGACTCGAACGTCGTGCCCAGCCAGCTCTCGTTGAACAGGTGCGACGTCGTCGCCGCCCAGGTCGAGTCCGAGGCCAGGGCGATCTGGGCGCCGAACGCGTGCTCGCCGTCGGTCGACATGAAGCCGTTGGAGGACATGGTCGGGTTGAACCACGCGTCGGTGGCCGGCGCGTTGGTGTTGGTGAGGATGAAGTTGGCGAAGGTGCTGCCGCGCGCCGACCACTGGCGCGTGTCGGAGAAGGCCACCGTCCCGCTCTTGTCCCGGTAGGCGGCGGTCGGCATCGTCATCATGACCGTGTGCACGCCGGCGAACATGGGCAGGAAATCGCCGACGTAGCGCGAGCGCGCGCCGCAGCTGTTGACGATGATGGCCACGTTGGTGCCGCCGTTGAGCCCCGCCCCGCCGAACGAGCCGCTGGAAGCGTCCTCGCCGAAGGCGAGGTTGCGCAGGGGCGACTGGAACAGCTGGCTGCCGTACCAGACCTGGTTGTTGTGCTGGCTGTGCGTCGACGAGGTGAAGATGCGCCGGTACGACTCGGCGATGCAGGTCTTGCTCTCCCCCGCCAGCAGCGGCTCGCCGGGGCAGTACGATCCGAGCCCGCAGTCGGCGTCGCTGGCGCAGTTGACGGTGGTGACGTCGCCGCACTCGCCGTGGGCCATCACCATCGATATCCCGGTGTTGGCGGGGTCGAAGTTGCCGCTGTCGTTGTCGCCCGAGAACCCGGTGCGATCCGGATCGTAGAGATCGGTGTCGTAGACCGAGTTGTCCTTGTACCAGTGCGTCGGGGTCCACAGCGTCCCCGGCGCGGTCATCGCGTTCCAGAAGCCGGCGCCCTCGGTGTCGAGGTCGGTGTTGGCCGAGCCGTCCGGGTACCAGAGCGTGTAGTCGCTGACGGTCTCCAGCGACAGGCCGTTCGCCGCCGATGCGGTGGCCCCGTACGTGGCCATGGCGCACACCGCGAGCAGCGACGGCAGGCCCTTGCGGGCCAGCGAGCGCGTTCGAGTCATGGGTCTCCTCCTTGTCGTCCGGACGCGTCGTCGCGCCGGCGTGGAGACACTGGTAGCAACGCGATCGACGCCGCGCGGTGATCGTTGGCTGATGCGATCGTGACGAACGCGTTCGGGAGGAGACTGTCTCTCGGCTCTTCGTTCTCGCCGAGGCGTTGCCTGCGAGGAGCCCTCTAGACGACGACCGCTCCGTGCTCCTCGAGCAACGTCCGCAGCACCGAGCGATGGCATCGGGCCTCGTCCGCGCAGTAGCACCCCACGGAGAAGGCCGTCTGACGGGACATTGCGGCCAGCAGATCGAGGAGCCGCGAAGCGGCGGGCTCGTTCATCTCGCGCCGGTAGCGCTTCGCGAAGGCCTGCCACGTCCGGGGATCGTCGGCCCCGAGGGCCATCTTCACGAGCTCCTCCGACGGAGCGAGCTCGGGCAGCCAGACGTCATAGAAGTCGCGCGACGCGTGCTCGTCTCTGGGCACGCCTCGTGGCGGGCGACGCACGGTGCCGAGGCGCAGCCCCTCGCCACGAGCGCGCGGGGTGCCGAGGCGAACGACGCGCACGGGCACTTTCACTCCTCCTGCTCGAGCACCTTGCGCGGATGCGTCCCGTCGACGTACCCCACGAACGGCGGAAAGATGTTGTACCCGAGCAGCTCCTGCAGCCGCACCGGCAGCTCGCGCGCGATCCGCCGAGGTACGGCGAGGCAGTGGTTCTCCTGCGGCCTCAGCCAGCTCACCACGTACTCGAGGATGACGCCGAGGCGCGGGCGCTCGGTGCGGTTTGCTCCGCCGCCGTGCCACAGGTTGCCGAGGTAGAACATGACCGAGCCGGCGGGCATCTCGGCGACGATCATCTCCGACGACGCGTCCGGCGAGCGACCGGCGTCCCAGGTGTGGCTGCCGGCGACGAGGCGCGTGGCGCCGTTGTCCGCGGTGAAGTCGTCGAGCGGCCACATGGTGTTGATCACGACTGGAGGGTGCGGGCGCGGCAGGGGGTACACGGCCTCGTCGCGGTGCAGGACCTGCGCCGCCTCGCCGGGGCCGATCTGGATGCCGACCGGCGCGCTGAACTGGTACTGGCCGAGCACGCGGTCGAGCACGCCCAGCGCGAGCGGGTGGACGGCGGCGGCGTCGAAGGCGCGCGTCTTGCGGAACAGGGCGTACACGCGGCGCGTGGAGAAGCCTTCGAAGTTGTTGCGGCCGGTGGGCGTGGTCGCGAGGACGCGCGCGAGATCTTCCCGCGCGCGGGCGAGCTCGTCGGGCGCGAGCACGCCCTCGACGATGGCGTAGCCGTCGCGGCGCAGGCCGTCGGTGACGCTGTCCGGTGTGGCATCGCGCACGTGGATCCGCATGGGCGCAGGGCTCACGTTGCTGTCGGGAGGGGGTCCCCGTCAAGACGCGGGGAGGGGAAGCCGTGGGGCTCGGCCGAGGAGAGCGATGAGGGCGCGGCCCGACGTGCTAAAAATTTAGCACGATGTACTTGCTAAAATCTTAGCACCTGGCGTATGACCGTCTTCGTCGAGGCACACCGAGACGACCGCCATGACCAGACCGGATCCCACCAGGCTCACCCGGCGCGAGCGCGCCATCATGGACATCCTGCACCGGCGCGGACGGGCCACGGCGCACGAGGTGCTCGATGACCTCGACGACCCGCCGAGCTACTCGGCGGTGCGCGCGCTCCTGCGGCTGCTCGAAGAGCGGGGCCACGCCAGGCACGTGCAGGACGGGATGGCGTACGTCTACTCCCCTGCCGTCTCCCGCGCCGACGCGAAGCGGTCCGCGCTCGCCCACGTGGTCCGGACGTTCTTCGCAGGCTCGGTCGAGCAGGCGGTGGCGGCCCTGGTCGACTCCTCGAGGTCGAAGCTCTCGCGCGAAGAGCTCGATCGCATGGCAGAACACATCGCTCGCGCGAAGAAGGAGGGACGCTGAGATGTTCTACGGGCTCCTGCTGTCCGGCGCGCTGCGCGCCGCCGTCGTGCTCACTGCCGGCCTCGCGGCGACCTTGCTGCTCTCACGCGCCGCGGCGGCGACTCGCCGTTTCGTCCTCGTCCTGACGCTGGGCGCAGCGATCGCCGTGCCGATCGCTGCGGCGGTAGGTCCCCGGTGGACCGTGGAAGCACCTGCAGCGCTTTCGGTCCTCGCGCGCGAATCGGCGAACGAAGGCGCGCCCGGCGCAGGACCCGCCGCCGAGCCGACGCGGGTGCCGCCGGCGGCGAGCCCGGGTGCGACGGTCTCCCCGTCCCCCGCGGGACTCGGCTGGAGGGGCGCCATCGCCCTCGCGTGGCTCGTGGTCGCCACCGCGCTGGTCGGCCGCGCCGCCGCGTCGCACCTGCGGGCGCGCGCCATTGCACGCAGAGCTACGCCCGTCGAACGCGGGGCGTGGCTCGACGCGACGAAGGGCGCCGGCGCCGGCCGACGCGTGGAGATCAGAGCCTCCTTCGAGCTCGACTCCCCCGCCGTCGCCGGCCTCTTCCGCCCGACCATCGTGGTCCCGCATGGCGCGCTCGACTGGCCCCTCGAGCGCTGCCGCCTCGTCCTTGTCCACGAGCTGGCGCACGTCCGCCGACGCGACGTCCTCGTGCAGGCGCTGGCCGACATGGCGTGCGCGCTCCACTGGTGCAATCCCCTGGTCTGGATCTGCGCCCGCCGCCTGCGGGTGGAGCGCGAGATGGCCGCCGACGACGCGGTCCTCGCGGCGGGCATCCGGCCGTCGCGCTACGCGGAGGAGCTGGTGGCCGTGGCGACCTCCGTCGCCACGCCGGGCGCGGCGCTCGCCATGGCCGAGCGCTCGTCGCTCGAGGCACGCGTCGCCTCGATCCTCGCCTCGCGCCTCGCCCGGGCGCCGCTCGCGGCCCGGGGGACGGTCGCCGTCCTCGGTGTGGGAGCCGCGATGGCAGCCGCCGCCGCGTGCACGTCGCCGGTGGTGTCCTCGCCCCAGCACATGACGATGCCGGGCGTTGCCCCGCGTGCCGGCTCGGCCAGCGATCCTGCCATCCAGCTTGCGGCGGACGCCGAGATCGCGGTGATCGAGAAGGAGTGGTCGCCGGAGCTCGCGACCATCGTCGTCCTCGATCCTGCCACCGGGGAGATCCTCGCGAACGCCGGCCTGAACGCCGGCAAGCCGGCCGACGTCGCGTCGACGGTCGCGATGGCGCCCGGCTCCACGATCAAGCCCATCGCCATCGCCGCTGCGCTCGAGCTGCACGCGATCACGGTCGATCAGAAGTTCGAGTGCGGACCCGCTCCCCGCCGGTACGGCGACAGAGAGCTCCGCGACGCTCACGTGAGCGGCATGCTCGACGTCGCTCACCTCCTGGCCGTCTCGTCCAACGTCGGGACGTCGCACATCTTCGACGCGCTCGGCGGCGACCATCTCGGCCAGTGGCTGCGCCGATTTCACTTCGGGGAGACGCCCGCCGTCCCCGGCGCCGCGACCGGAGCCTTCCCGGCGCACATCGAGACGGGGAGCTTCGAAGGGGCCGCCGTCGCGATCGGCGGAGGATTGACCGCGACGCCGCTCCAGATGATCGCCGCCTACGGAGCGATCGCCGGCGACGGCGTCTACCACGCCCCGACGCTCGAACGCGGCGGCTCGACGGGGGAGCGCCTCGTCTCCTCCGAGACGGCGAGCTCCGTCATGGCGTTGCTCGAGACCGTCGTGGTGGACGAGACGGGGACCGGCACGGCGGCGCGCGTCGACGGCGTCCACGTCACGGGCAAGACCGGCACCTCCCAGTGGACGGCGCCGGACGGTCACGACCGGACGTACGCGAGCTTCGTCGGCGTGGCCGATCTGCCCTCGCGCCGCATCGTGGCCCTCGTCGGGATCCAGGCGTCGCGCGACGACATGTACAGCGGGAACTCGGCCGCCCCGGCGTTCGCGGGGCTCGTGAAGCGCATTCGCGGGAGCTGATCGCGCGAGGCACCCGACGCGCTGGAGCTCACCAAGGCGTCACCGCGTCTTTCCGTACTCGTCGTGCCGGCGCACCCAGTACGGTCCTCGACCGCCTTCGTCCCGGCCCTTCGGCACGATGTCGAGGTAGGGGTAATGACCGGCCAGCATCTCGTTTCCGCGGTCGTAGCAGGAGTAGGTGTGGAACACCGCGCCGCTGGCGTCCCGGGTGAAGACGCTGTGGCCCTCCCGCTCCGACCTCCCCGGGAACTGCATGCGATAGTTGAAGAAGGCCTGCTTGGCGGCCATCTCCTCGGGCGTGAAGGAGACGCCGTAGTCGAAGTTGAAGCTGCTCCCGCCCGACGAGACCCACTTGAAGCGCCACCCCATGCGCTTCTGGTAGGCCGCCAGCTTGGCGTACGGCGCACGAGAGACGACGACGAGCGTGACGTCGCGGTCGTTCAGGTGGACCGGGAGCCCGTCGAAGCCGTCGGCGCGGATGGAGCAGTGCGGACACCCCACCTCGTCGTCCGGGTGGAACATGAAGTGGTAGACGACGAGCTGGCTTCGGCCCTCGAAGAGCTCCGGCAACGTCTGCTTCCCGCTCGCGCCGTCGAAGACGTACTCCTTGCCGACCGCCTCCCACGGCAGCGCGCGACGCTGCTCGGTCAGCTCGTCGCGAAGCCGCGTGAATTCCTTCTCCTTGGCCAGGAGCGAAGTCCGCGCGGCCAGCCACTGCTCGTGGGACACCACCGCGTGGCTCTCGGTGCTGGAACTGTCGTTCTTCACGCGTTCACCCTCCTCGGCTCGCGTCGGCGAGGCGCCAGGATAGCGAGAACCCGGGACAGCGGTAGACCGGAGGCCGCCCGAGAAATCGTACCGGGCGATGTCGAGAGCGGCTCGTCGGCTCCGACCTCCGGGTGACAGCGGCAGGCGGCATTCGACGGCGGGTGACGCCCGAACTAAGGAGAACCGGACATGAAATTCATGCTGATGATGCACGCCCCTCGCGGCACCGGCGACTACCAGATCAACCAGTGGAAACCCGAGGAGTTCCGGGCCCACATCCAGTTCATGAAGGACCTCAACAAGGGCCTCCGGGACGCCGGCGAGCTCGTCGGCGCGGAGGGTCTGTCGCCCCCGGGGCAGGCGCGCATCGTCCGCTCGCACGGCGGAGGTGCGCCCGAGGTCACCGACGGCCCCTTCGCCGAGTCCAAGGAGTTCCTGGTGGGTTACTGGATCGTCGACGTCGAGAACGCCGAGCGCGCCTATGCCATCGCCGGGAAGGCGTCGACCGCGCCGGGCCCGGGTGGGAAGCCGCTCGGCATCGCGATCGAGGTGCGCCAGGTGATGAGCGCGCCGCCCGACTCGCTGTAGGGCCGACACCGCCGCGATGAGAACGACCGGCGAGCACCTGCTCCGCGAGCTCGCACCGCAGGTGCTCGGCGCCGTCGTCCGTCGCCACGGCGACTTCGGCGCCGCGGAGGACGCGGTGCAGGAGGCGCTCGCCGCGGCTGCGTTCCAGTGGCCACGCACCGGCGTGCCCGAGAATCCTCGCGCATGGCTCATCCAGGTCGCCGCCCGCAAGCTCACCGATCAGATCCGGTCGGACTCCGCGCGCCGCCGGCGCGAGACGAAGATCACCCTCGAGACACCGCCGGAGGAAAGCGTGGTGGCGCCGCCCGACGAAGCAGCCGTGCAGGACGACGACGCGCTCGTGCTCCTCTTCATGTGCTGCCATCCTGCGCTCACGCGTCCGTCGGCCATCGCGCTGACGTTGCGCGCGGTGGGAGGGCTCACCACGGCCGAGATCGCCAGCGCGTTCCTCGTGCCCGAGGCGACGATGGCGCAGCGGATCAGCCGCGCGAAGCAGAGCATCAAGAGCTCCGGCGTCGGCTTCGTGCTGCCGAAGCCCGGGGAGCGTGACGCGAGCCTCGGCGCCGTCCTGCACGTCCTCTATCTCATCTTCAACGAGGGCTACGCCGCGAGCTCGGGGTCGGCGCTCCAGCGCGTGGATCTCTCGAGTGAAGCGATCCGCCTCGCGCGCTCGGCGCACGAGCTCCTGCCGGAGAGCGGCGAGGTGAGCGGCCTCCTGGCGCTCATGATCCTCACCGACGCGCGGCGCCCCGCGCGTTCGGGGCCGAACGGGGAGATCGTCCCGCTCGACGAGCAGGATCGATCGCTCTGGGACAAGGAGGCCATCGCGGAGGGCGTGCGGCTCGTGACCGACGCGATGACGCGTGGCGCGGTGGGCTCCTATCTCCTGCAGGCCGCGATCGCGGCCGTTCACGACGAAGCGGCGAGCGCGGAGGACACGGACTGGGCGCAGATCGTCGCGCTCTACGGCGTGCTCATGCGCATGTCCGACAACCCGATGGTCGCGCTGAACCATGCCGTGGCCGTGGCGATGGCCCGGGGGCCGCGCGAAGGGCTCGCGCTCCTCGAGAAGCTCGATCGCGATCCACGAATCAAGGGTCACTACCGCCTCGACGCCGTGCGCGCCCACCTCCTCGAGCGCTCGGGTGCGATCACGGCCGCCCTGACCTGCTACGAGGCGGCGGCGGAGAAGACCGCGAGCCTCCCCGAGCGTAACTACCTGCTTCTGAAGATCGCGCGCCTCCGCTCGGACTAGCGGCGTTTTCGTCCCGCCATGGACGGAACGGGAGTGCATGCGTCCCACCCATCGCGCAGCGCTCCGGTCAGCGCGCGCATCGTGACCTCCGGGAGCCGGATCAGGATCGCGGCGTACCCGTCGAAGTGGGGGATGGTGAAGAAGGCGGTCGGATTGGCGGCGAGCGCCGCATCCTTCGCGGCGAGGTCGGCGACGCGGACGGCGACGATCGGTCCCGAGGGGGGCGCCTCCTTCGCGAAGCGCTTGATGTCGGCCTTCGAGAACGGCCGCTCCCACGCGAATGCCTTGCCGCCGGCGAACCACGTCCGATTCCCGTGGCGCTCACCCACGGTGACCTCCGGCAGGGCCTCCGCGATGCGCGCCACGTCGCCCAGCGTCGCCGCCATGGGTCAGACGTAGCACTCCTCCCGCGCTCCGCGGTGGGGGATGAATCGACGGGTATG